>NZ_JBHIKY010000015.1:0-90731 GCF_042139015.1 Alteribacillus sp. HJP-4
TGGGGAGAGCTACTGGGCGATCAAGGGATAACAACGGCCATTCTAGACCGTCTCCTCCATCGTTCGGAGGTTATTCATTTAAATGGCAACAGCCACCGCATTAAACATCGAGAAACTTTGTTTCAAGTGAAAAGTGTTCAAAATTAATGAGCAGTATATGTTCAAAAAGACTTGACGGTGACACCATATCAATAGCCATTGTTTCAACAACTTCTGGAGGAATAAATTCTAAATGTTCTACAACTTTTAAACTTCGAAAATCATCTCCTGAAATATTATTTTCATCTAAATAATCTTGGTCCATTTTAGTATAGTTCCAATATCCACCATCTGACATGTTATAAGATAGATCATCAGGTGCTGCCGAAGCAGTTAAAGGGTTCAATAAAACCGTTGTAAGTAATGTACCAGGAATAATTAACTTCTTTTTCTTTGTGTTTTTTAGTGACAAATACAATTTTAAAAACCTCTTTTCTTAAGATTTATTCGTTTTATTGCTATATTTAATTGACAAGTGAAGTTTATCACTTAAGTCTAGTATAGCTGTCATTCCATAAAAAGGAATTATTACTATTTAATAGTAGTAATTTAACGTATCATTTTGATGATCATGAAAAAAGTACTTAATAAAAAGAGGAATAAGCAAGAAACGTAGTAAATAATAAAGGTGTTTTCCTCATCGTTCTGAATATGGGACGGGAGAACAGAACCACAATTTTTACCTACCATTAAAATTGTTTCTAGTATTGCTTTACTAACTATTTTCTTATTTAGAAAGCCGTTTAAGTAAGTTTCGAAAAGGAGAGGTTGGATTTTATTCGCTAATTCCAATGTGATCGCCAATGGAGACTTATTTAAGATTTTATCAAGAGAGATACAATGAAGAGCCAAGTCTCCTTGCTCTTTGGATTTAGTATTTTCTATAGCGATATAAGGGCAGGGGCTAGTTCATGGACAAGTACTGTAGAAAGAAGTGTGGTTTATAAATTGACAGTGGCACCCGGAGAAACTGGTAGAATGATGTTTCAACCTGAATACAATAGCACATGCGGGAATCTTTATGAATATTCTGATAGTTAAGGAGCACTAGTTGACTCTTTTAGCATTTAGGCAGACTTGCCTAATAAAACTTCTATTGGAGAACCTTATTGTACATATTATATTCAAGAACAATAAGTAGCTATAAGAGAGTGTAGTTGTAATTCACTACTCTCTCTTTTTTACATCTGTGCTATATTAAATAGATAGACAGGGAGGGGAAAATGTTTTATAGAATTATACCAACAGTTTTAGTTTTTTAATTATTACAGGCTGTAATCCGTCATATAATAGTAGTAACGATACACACGATTCTTTTGATAAAGCCATAGAGAGTTATATAGATGAACATCAAGTAGGGAAAAGCGTTGACTTATTAAAAACTCAAGGTGATCACTATTTGTTAGTAACGCAAACCTCAAATGGGGTATTTTTTGTGGGTCAAATACTAGAAGAAAATAATCAATATACTTATAAAAGGTTAGAATCTAAAGTCTCGTTAAATGATTCTAATTCTTCTGAAGATGAAACTTCAATGGAAGCTTCAATGCAAATTGAACTTGATGAAGAAAATTTAGAGTTTTTTATTCGGTCTTCAGACAAAGAAGACTATTATCAATTGCCTAATAATAAACCTTACTTTATTAAACTAGTTAGTAATGACATTTTAAAAAACAACGTCGTAAAATCTTTAGAAAATATATATACTTCCTAAGCTTTCAGCAAATTATTTTAAGTTATTTTAAAAGATGCCGTACATAGTATGTGCAAAAGGTTTTAAGGCAAATGGGTTGGAATGAGGTTCTTCAAGACTTCTATCAATGCGGATAAGGAAGAAAAAGTGACTATCCTTCTTATTAGATAGTCACTTGCGAAAAATAACAATTAATTATGTGCAAGAGCTATTTCGTCTTGCCATGGGCATTAACAATTATCTGATTGAAGGCGTTTCCATCACCGTTAAAACTACAGTCTGCAATGAATTGCAGCGGCGGGGGCTGCCACGCCATTCATGGGGATCGTGAATTGGCTTATCAAGGCGACCCGGAAACTGGTACACCGACGGATGGCAGCAAACGTTTGGTTGGTATATACCTGCTAACACGGTCTCTGGTATATCGGAGGAGTAAAAAGCTTCATCCTACACTAAAGTAATAAATGTGCAATTGGAGTGACGATGATTAACGTTAAGATGGTACGCTCGATCCATATAATAATCAACTTTGGAATGCTGATGGGAATATTCGTGGAAAGTATACATGGAATCATAGCTGAGAAGAACAATACAGCTGATACGGATAAACTTCCTATCACAAACTTAGTAATTAGAGGCGCATCTGCAACTAAGAGAGCTGGCAGGAACATCTCTGCAATTTCTATAGCTGAAGCTTTAGCAGCCAGCATTGGCTCAGGAAGTTGCATGGCCCAAGTGAATGGGTAGAAAATATAACCTACGATATCAAATACAGGAGTGAATTCTGCCAATATCAATCCGAGTAAACCGACGGACATGATGGATGGCAGGATAGCCATGGTCATAATAAATCCATCTTTTAGATTGTGCCAAATGTTCCTTCCAAGAGTAGGTGATTGCTTGGATGCTTCCATAGCTTGATGCCATGCTGCCTTAATACGGTTTTCTTTGATCACTTCTTCCGGATATCCTTCTTCGGTATAATAATCGTTACTGGTTTTGTTTAGGGGCCAGATACGTACAGTGATCGCAGTTACAAGAAAAGTCACAAAAAGGGTTACCCAAAAATAGGTGTTCCAGATTTCCATCAGACCAAGAGTTTTTGCCACAACAATCATAAAAGTCGCCGATACAGTCGAGAATCCCGTGGCGATGATCGTCGCTTCCTTGATGGTATATTTTCCTTCTTTAAACACACGGTTCGTAATCAACAGACCTATGGAATAACTTCCTACGAAAGAGGCTACTGCATCGACTGCGGAACGCCCTGGTGTTTTCCAAATCGGCCGCATGACAGGCTGCAGGAGGACACCAATAAACTCTAATAGCCCGTATCCCACTAGCAAAGTCAAGAATATGGCACCTAGCGGGACTAATAATCCTACGGGAATGACTAGATTTTCGAATAGAAATGGTCCCATATTTGGGTCAAACAGCCATGCAGGACCCGCATCGACAACAAGCATGACAGCTGTAATCACGCCAAGAATTTTAAAAATGGATAGTGTGATATTTACTCCATCCTTCTTCCAGGATTTGTTGATAAAAGGATATATCGCACCCAGAATAATCACAAGTAAGGCGTAGTAAGGAATAAGTTCAGGAAAAGCGGTCTGGAGAAATGTTACCATATGATCAAGTGGTATGGACGACCTTCCATCGATCGTGATGGGTATAAAAAATGTAAAAATCCCAATCAGGCTCATCACAAAGAACTTCCCCATGTTTCCTCTGTGCTTCGAATGCTTATCTGCAGACACAGTCGCTTTACTTTGTTCCATTATAATACCTCCAATTTCACAATAATCGGAAAATTTAACCTGATAATTCACCTCAAGTCCCATTGAAGGACCTGAGGTTATCTCATATTAATCGCGTTGACAATAACCGGTTAAAAATGAAAGCATCGTGTGGACAGCGGCTTTTACATGCATTTCACCTATATCCTTTCGCGGATCGAGACAGACTATGTCCATCGCCTTCACTTTTGGATGCTGTCCTGCCAATTGAACGGCATCGAATAACTCTGCAGTGTACATGCCGCCGGGGGTTGCTGCTGGAGCCGCTGGTCCATTCGTGATGTCGAGTACATCCATATCCACCGTCAAATAGATGGAGTCTACCTCCCCGTTCAATGTTTCTAAAGCTTTTTGTATGGTAGTTTTCATTCCATTTATCCGTGCTTGTTTCATCGTAGTATATTGGACACCTTTCTCATCTGCGAATACCTTCAACTCTTGTGAATTGAAAAAACCATGCAGACCGATGTTGTGAACATGCTTTCCTTTTACTACTCCTCCATCCAGTAATTGCCGGATCGGCGTGCCATTTGCCGGGCCAAGTGTAGAGGTATCCCGCAAATCAAAGTGAGTATCTAATTGAAGGATGCCTATTGTTTCATCCTTATGCGACTGCTTCCATCCTTTTACAAGCTGAGCCGTAATGGAGTGATCTCCACCGATAACGAGGGGAAGCGTGTGAGGATGATGCCGCCGCATCGCTGTCATTGCTTCGGTAATTCTCTCATGCGTATAGGCAATATCCGTGACATGCTGCTTTACATCACCAAGGTCGACGATCCTCAGCTGAGCCAGATCAATGTCTTCGTCCAGGTTATACGTACCAAACCCCTTCCATGCTTGACGTAAGGCATCGGGATTTTCACTGGCAGAGGATGAGCTTATCGATGACTTGGATAGTGGCACTCCAAGTAGTGTGACATCATAGTCAGACCAATTCGGCTTTGGATCATCCAGCGTCTCGATCCATTCATGTACTTTCAAATCTGATTTTGCTTCATGGCAGGTGTTCCAAACGAACTTGGGAGGATCTAACTGAGGGTATGGATAGCTGGTCATTGCAGCTGCCCCCCCACAACGACCGGTTTACCAGCTTTGATTACCGTATCAACATGGTTCATTCCATATTGATAAGACAACACCATGTAGTTCGGTACATCAAAAATAGTTACATCCCCACTTTTACCTTCCTCCAAGCTGCCAGCTTTTTTTGCAATTCCAATTGCATGTGCTGCATTGATCGTCGTCGCTGTCAGTACCTCTTCTGGAGTCATCCCCATCATTAAGCATCCTAAGTTCATGATGAATGGTAAGGAAATCGTTGGTGAAGAACCAGGGTTTGCATCTGTGGAGAGTGAGATAGGCACTCCCGCGTCAATCATTTTACGGCCACGGGCGAAATCCGCCATGAGAAAAAATGCGGTCCCAGGGAGCAGCACGCCGATGACACCCTGGTCAGCCATCGCATTAAGACCCTCATCAGAAGCCCGCAGCAGATGGTCGGCAGAGATCGCCCCTACCTCTGCAGCTAATTCAGCTCCTGCATACGGTTCAATTTCATCAGCATGAATTTTTGGAAGAAGTCCGTGACTTTTCCCAGCCTCGAGAATACGCCGAGATTGCTCTGGAGTAAAAACACCACGCTCACAAAAGACATCGTTAAACTTCGCCAGACCCTGCTTAGCGACTTCTGGAATCATCTCTTCAATGACTCGATCCACAAACGCGTCTGGATTCTTTTTCTCATCCATTGGAACGGCGTGAGCCCCCATGAAAGTGGAGACAATATCGATGTCATGACTTTCTTGAAGCTGTTTCGCTACCTTCAATTGCTTGAGTTCGTGTTCAAGTGTCAAACCATAGCCGCTCTTGGCTTCAACCGTAGTAACCCCATGCAGGAAAAACTTGTTCAAGCGATTATTAGATTCTTCGAAAAGCTGCTCGTGACTTGCAGCTTGTGTGGCACGAGTCGTGGCATGGATCCCTCCACCAGCGTCCATAATATCCATATAGGATTTGCCTTTGAGTCGCATGGCGTATTCGTTTTCCCTTGTTCCGGCATGAACAAGATGAGTGTGCGGGTCGATCAGACCTGGACTCACCACTTTACCAGCTGCGTTAATTTCTTTTATAGATCCAATTCGATCGCTATATTTTTCACGAAGCTCTGAATCAGGACCTACGGCAGCCACTTTCCCGTTCTCAATCAATACACTGCCGTTTTCAATGATCTGTAAATCAGACATCGCTTCTTTTGCCGCAGGTTTCTGCGAATGACCTGCCATAGTAATTAATTGTGCTGCGTTTGTTATAAATATAGATTGTTCCATTATTTCCCACCTCCCGGTTGGTTTAGCATCGGAATATGGACACCTTTCTCCCGGGCTGTTTTTTCTGCCAGCTCATAACCCGCATCCACATGGCGGGCGACTCCCATGCCTGGATCAGATGTCAAAACCCGCTCAAGACGTGCTTCTGCCTCCTTCGTTCCATCTGCCACAATCACCATTCCTGCATGAAGGGAGTAGCCCATGCCTACGCCCCCTCCATGGTGGACACTAACCCAGCTTGCTCCTCCCACGCTGTTAATCAATGCATTTAATATCGGCCAGTCTGCAACTGCATCACTGCCATCCTTCATGCCTTCCGTTTCACGGTTAGGAGATGCAACTGATCCTGAGTCCAAATGATCGCGGCCAATCACGATCGGTGCTTTCAATTCTCCCTTTGCCACCATATCGTTAATCAGTTTTCCAAACCTGGCACGCTCTCCATAACCTAACCAGCAGATTCGGGAGGGCAGTCCTTGAAAGCTGATTTTTTCTCGAGCCATCTGAATCCATTGGCACAAGTGTTCATTATCACTGAACTCCCTCAGGATGACTTCGTCCGTTTTATAGATATCCTCCGGATCCCCTGAAAGTGCCGCCCAGCGGAAAGGACCTTTGCCTTCACAAAATTGCGGGCGAATGTATGCTGGAACAAAACCAGGAAAATCAAAGGCTCTTTCTACACCTTCATCTTTTGCCACCTGGCGGATGTTATTTCCATAATCAAAGGTAACCGCTCCCTTTTCCATCATTTCAAGCATAGCCTTTACATGCTCTGCCATAGATACCTGTGACAAAGTGACGTATTTTTTCGAATCCTGTTTTCTTAGGAGGTCAGCTTCTTCCAGCGATAAACCTGATGGGACATATCCATTTAAAGGGTCATGGGCGGAAGTCTGATCCGTTAATACATCAGGAATAAATCCCTTAGAAATCATGTTGGGAAGAACTTCTGAGGCATTTCCAACAAGTCCTATCGATAATGGCTTTCCTTCCCTTTTGGCTTCTTGAGCTTTACGAATGGCTTCATCTATTGAATCTGTTTTGATATCTGTATAACGAGTTTCAATTCGACGGTCTATTCGTGTCTCATCCACTTCGATTGCGATACATACTCCACCGTTCATCGTAACCGCGAGGGGTTGAGCTCCACCCATTCCCCCAAGACCAGCCGTTACCGTAATCGTATTTTTTAGAGTGTGATTGAAATGTTGTTTGGCAATCTCAGCAAAGGTCTCATACGTTCCTTGGACAATTCCCTGAGAACCAATATATATCCAGCTTCCCGCGGTCATTTGTCCATACATCATGAGTCCTTTTTTATCTAACTCATGAAAGGTATCCCAATTGGCATACGCAGGTACAATATTCGAATTAGCTATAAGAACCCTTGGTGCATCTTTGTGTGATTTAAATACCGCCACAGGCTTACCTGATTGGACCAGCAGCGTCTCATCATCTTCAAGATCCTTTATCGAGCTAACAATGGCATCGAAGCATTCCCAGTTTCTCGCTGCTTTTCCAATTCCTCCATAAACTACGAGTTCTTCAGGCTTTTCTGCCACTTCCTGGTCTAAATTATTCATTAACATACGTAGTGCTGCTTCCTGCAGCCAGCCTTTCGTATTTAATTCCGATCCACGATAACGAACAACTTTATCATTATTTACCTGTACCATAATCATGGCCTCCCTTTAGCTATTTTCTTATTTTGAAATCTAGTGAAGCGCACCAATTTTTTCTTCCACGAGGGAAAGGATTTCTCCGGAATGGATTAAGTTTTTCAATATTTCTATGTCGGGATATAGATACTTGTCATCAGTTATTCTTGTGACGGATTCGGCGATTCTTTCCAGTACAGCTTGTGACGCAGAACCTGGAGTCAGGCTGCTTTCAATAAATGGATATGCATGATAAGCAGACAAAAGTTCAATGGCTAGAATATATTCTAGCTTATTCACTACTTCCCGCGCTTTTTTGGCTGCATTGTATCCCATCGCTACATAATCCTCCTGATCCGCACAAGTTGAAATGCTGTCAACGGTGGAAGGATGTGCTAATATTTTCATATCATTTAAAAGTCCTGCCTGGGAATACTGCGGGATCATTAATCCTGAATTCAGCCCAGAACTATGAACAAGGAAAGGCGGGTATCCTGAAAGATGAGAATTGATAAGACGATTGTTTCTTCGTTCAGACATCTTGGCAATGGACGTCACACCGATACAGGACGAATCCAGTTCTATCCCAATATAGGATGAGTCGCAGTTACTTCCCGAAATCGCACCACCCTCCTCTTCATCCGGCCATATAATTGGATTATCACAACATGCATTTATTTCTATTTCGAAAGTATACAATGCATCATATAGTGTTTTTTTCGCAGCTCCATGCAATTGAGGAATTGCCCTGATGGATAAGGCATCCTGTAAACGAAGATCGATCGATTGTTGAGCAATCATTGAATCCTCTAACATTCGTCTTACATTTGAGGCTGTATTTCTCTGTTGTTCATGCGGACGGACACTCATCAAACGGTCGTCTAATGCACGAGTCGTTCCTCTCAAAACTTCTAAAGACATGGCAGCAATGATATCTGCCGACTTGGCCGCCTTTATCATATCGTATAAGGCAAGGGCACCAATCCCTGTTGGGCTTGTTGTTCCGTTTATCAAAGCAAGCCCTTCTTTAGCTGCCAAATCGACTTGCTCTAATCCTACTTTATCGAGGGCTTCCTTCGAAGACATCAGCTCTCCCTGTACGTAGGCTTTTCCTTCCCCAAGCAGTACTAAGGCGATATGTGCTTCTACACTTAAGTAACCTACAGAGCCTTCCCTTGGAGCAAAAGGGGTGACCCCTCGATTTAGCAGTTCTCGATACATCTCAAGTGTACGGAGCTGCACTCCTGAATACCCTTGTCCTAAATTCTGCAGGACCATAAGCATAACAGCTCTTACGCATTCCTCTTCCAGAGGGTCACCGATGGATGCAGCGTGCGACAAAAGAATATTTTTTTGTAATTGTTTTGTTTGTTCCTCAGATACCTTCTGGGTAGATAGAGCTCCAAATCCTGTATTTACTCCATACATAGTGGTTCCTTCTTCCATCCGCTTGTTTATGAGGGTAAAGGAATGTTCCACTCGTTGACGATAGGAATCGGAAAATTCTACGTATGCACCATAACGTGCGACAGAGCCAAATTCTTCTAATGTTATCGTATGGCCCAGAGTCACATCTTTTAGTTGTTTACCTGTCATGCAGCTCCCCCTCCCTTTTCTATTTTTCAATTTTATCGATAAAGAACATTTTTACAGCGGAACAAACCTGAAGGACAAAAACAAAAAGTACGGCTGATCCACCTAACGCAGCTAAATATTTCACCCCATCGACCCCCTGCGCCCCTCCGGCGAAAGTAACCATTAAGAAGGCAATCGTTGCAATAGAGATGGCCCAAAGAAGCATTTTCCACTTTGCCGGCTCTTCATCATAGCGAATGTTGACAGTACATACTGTTGAGATAGCTCGAACCATTGAATCCGCTGCCGTGGCAAATGAAAGAATGAGAACAACCATTACGACAGGAATAATGACAGCCGCCAGCGGCAGGTTTGCTAAGAACGTCCATAGGCCTGCTACGGCTCCACTTTCTTCTATCGTCGAGACCAGGTCTACGGTATCGTTCTGCTGCCAATGTAAAGCTGTGCCACCAAATACCCCAAACCAAAGAATGCTGAACACAGCCGGCAAAATCCAATTGATCAACATAAACTGACGAATCGTTCGACCGTAAGAAATAATAGCGAGAAAGACCCCCATTAACGGGGCATAAGCAATCCAGATGGCCCAGTCATATAGAGTCCACCACATGACAAGCGCCTCTCCCCCCATCACACCAGGGTCGAGCCCCCATCCCCAGAAATTCTGAAGCCAGTATGAAAACCCAGCTGTGGTCGAGTTTAAAATGTATAAAGTTGGACCAATCACGATCATTACAGCAAGAAGGATATAAAAGACTGTGGCATTAATGCTGGACATCCGGCGAATTCCTTTATTTAACCCTTTTAATGCAGACACTGTAAACAATCCAGTCGTAATAACCGCGAGCATAAACCAGACAGCCGGCCCTTGTGGAATACCGTATGTCGTTGCAATTCCAGATCCTACTAATGCCAGTCCTGCTCCAAGTGAAGAGGCGAGACCAAGGGCTATCGCTAAAACCGCGAGCGTATCAATGATCCCAGGCCACACTCCCTTTGTGACTTTATTTCCAAATAGAGGAGTTAACGTTCCAGAAACGGATAATTCCTGCTTTCGGTTAAAATACATATAAGCGACTACTAAACCACTGAGTGAATACATCGCGTAAGGAATGAATGTCCAATTATATAGTGAACGGCCCATGGCAAAAAAGGCTGCCGTTGAGGTTCCTGGTTCGACACCAGTATTGGCCATTTCCCCGTAAATGTTACCGAAGTATATAATCGGTTCATTTACCCCATAAGTAATGACTCCTGTTGCAATGCCTCCCGTGAGTGCCATCGCAAACCAGGCGCGAAACGGAAATTTCGGTTTAGCTTCTTCCCCTCCCAAGCGAATGTTCCCTAATTTAGAAAACGTTACGATACTCACAATAATTAAGGCAACAATCGAGATGAATTGATAAAGCCATCCAAGCCCCTTTAAAGATCCGGTAAACCCATTCATTGCAATTTCAGTAAGCAATTCATTGTTGACAATTCCTAAAAACGCTCCTCCTCCGACAATCAGAAAAGCCGGAATAAAGACAGATTTTCTCGTTTTATTCTCAATCTGGAGGTCTGTACCGTGTTCCTTGTTAGTAGCCAGTGACATTTTACATTCATCCTCCTCTTCCGAGTGGCAGACCTTACCTCCCGCGTTTAAAAAAAGATAAAGAAGGAGAAGGAACAACCAGAAAGATAATGCTTTCATAGTCAGGTCCATATTTTTTACCTTCTTTATCTTAATCTCTTAAAAATTATAAAATATTGATTTTTCAAAAAATAGATAATAAATTTTTGAATTTCCTAAATTCCTTTCGAATATACTAATAATTTTCATTTATTTTAATTAATAATATAAATTATTTTATACTATTATATTTACTTACGATTTTTGTTATTTGTTTCTCATATATTCTCTAAATTCACGAGGAGCCATGGTGGTAATCTCTTTAAATAGCTTTGTAAAATAACTTGGATTACGGAATCCTACTTGTTCAGCAATTTCTCTAATTGAAAGTTGAGTTCCAGTCAACAATTGTTTTGCTTCTTCCACACGCTTTAGCGCTAATTGCTGCCGAAAAGGGATTCCCTGCTTTTTCATTAATAAATGACTAAAATATGCTGGACTTCTACCGACCGCATCTGCCACATGTTTAAGAGTTAAGTCAGGATTAGAGTAGTGATTTTCAATATAAAGAATTCCTCTCTCAATTACATCCTTCCTAGAAAACACCTCTCCCGTATTCGAACGATCAAGCAGCTCATATAGAAAAAGAAGCATTTCTTGAACAATTCGATACAAAACGCGATTATATAAAATTTCTGAAAAAATTCTCATATAATGCTCTTCCATTTCTCCCTGATCAAGCTGATAGATTTTCATAAACCTTCTAACTTGAGCCAGAATGCTTGTCAGCCTTATTCTTAGCTTTTCTGGGTTTGGAAAGGGCGTTTCCATTTGTAAAAACTCTTGATGCATTCGATTTTTTATCTTTTGTTTATCAAAACTATTTAGCATTTCTACCCATTCGCGTTGTTCCACTGACGTTAGGAAGGGATCCATCTCATACCATGCGTCGTAGGTTTCGTTAGGCAGGATCACTTGGCTGTAGCCAATAAAAAACGTGATTTCTAATAACCTTCTGGCTGATAGATACATATCATGTATCGTTTTGTGTATATAGTCAGGTGGAATAATTACTGCAGCCAGCGGATCAATATGCGTGGCTTCCCAGTCTTTTAAAATTTTCCAGGCCTCTTCTCTTAAGTGCTGGGTAGGTTTTCGGAACATACAAATTACCATATCTGATAAAGGAAGTAATATGGGGGGATCTCGAAACGGAAAGTACTTTGAAAACTTATGTAAATCTGCTAGATTTTTATTATTTTCCGGATATAACAGCATTAACCCGATTTCCCCGTTGTTTAAATCCCGGTCTAAAAACAGGGATCGGTAGGAGTACTCCTCCTCATCCTTACCTACTGAAACGACAGGATTACTTTCACGTTTCGAAATAAGGGACAAAGCCATCCTCACACTTTGATTAATATTTACTGGATCCAGTGGTTTAACAAGTAAATCTGCACATCCTAATTCAATTGCCTGTTTCGCACGTTCAAATGTTGCTTCTGCCGTAACCGCAATGGTTTTTGGAGAAATCTTTTTTATATTCCTTGTCACTAAGGACCAGTTTTCATTTGAAATCATATCAAGCTCCAGATACAGCAGCTCAGGTGTTTCTTTTTCAAGTAATGTCACTGTTTCCTTAACTGTATGTGCAATGAAAACCTCATTAATGGGAATTGAGTAGGTAGAAATCAACCATTCAATTGCAATACTTTCATCTTTGTCTCTTTCTGCTATTACTATTTTCAAAGCTGTCACCACCTTTTGTTTATTAGATACTATTTAAGTGAATCTTGCTCCTTTGTCCATCTTTATATACAATTTGAACACCTGCAATACCATAAATGGCTTGCCCAATGAATCAACTAACGTGAAGGAACCCTATTTTTATAAACTATACACCAGTCCTTGCAAACCCAAAAGGAAGAAAAAACGACTATCGTCTTATTAGATAGTCGCTCGCTACACCGATATGACCGCTTGCGAATATTGATCCTGCTGCACTGACCTGGTTATTGAAACAGCTTAAAGAGGCAGAAGCGCATCATCGCTTCCACCTCAACATTGGAATTAGAACAACCTTCATTAAAGGGGAGTAGCTACATTAGTTCTCTTCCTGCCTCCCCGGTCATGCATCTTTGCCAAATGTGGCTCCCCCGTCTATATACAGCGGCGATCCCATCATAAATTTTGATTCATCCGAGGCCAAATAAAGAGCCGCCATCGCTGCGTCAATTGGTTTGCCTATTTCGCCGCTCAGCTGTCTCGATTTAATTTTATTTAAAGCTTCCTCTACATTTTCGTAAGCATTTTTTAAATAGTTTTCCACAAACGGAGTAAATATTGTCCCAGGCAGCAGTGCGTTTACTCGAATTTGATAAGGGGCATAATCCACCTGCATTGCTTTGGTCATTGCCAGCACGGCTCCTTTGGTAGCGGAATAAGCCACTCTCTTCGATAAACCAATTTCTGCTGCACAGGATGACATATTAATGATGCTGCCCGTCTTTCTTTCCATCATGAATGGGATAAAACTCTTCGTCATAAGAAAGACACCTTTAATATTTACGTTCATTAGTTTATCCCAGTCTTTTTCGGAGACTTCGTGAAGGGCTCCAATATTACTAATGCCCGCATTATTAAAAAGCACATCGATTTTATCAAATCTTTTTAAAAAAATCCTTTTCATTTCTTCCACAGAAGAAGACGACGTCACATCTCCCTGTATAAAATATGCCTTCCCGCCGGCCTGCGTAATTTCTTCCACTGTCTTTTGGCCGCCTTCTGCGTCAATGTCATTTACTACGACGCCTGCTCCTTCCTCGGCAAATAACAAAGCTGTGCACCGCCCAATACCCGAACCGGCACCAGTGATAAGTGCTGTCTTATCTTTCAGCCTCATCGTCATCCCCCTTCCTTTTGATCCGAATCTTTTTACTTCACGAGCCCCAGAAGTTCTGGAGTATTCCGATGAACGATCGCTTCTATTTCGCTATTTAGAATTCGGGGCATATTCGTTCCTTCAACTAAATGATTTATTTGATAGAGGGATTCCTTCGTTTCTTCACTTGTAAAAAAGGGATAGTCCGATCCAAATAATATTTTATTTAACACCCCGTATTCTTTTGCCAGCACCATAGCGTTATAATACTGCCAGCTTCTTGTGCCTAACGCGGATAAATCCATATACATGTTTGTGTTTTTTCGAACAACTGAAATACACTCACCAATCCACGGATGTCCCATATGGGCAATAATCATTTTTAAGTGTGGAAATTCCCTCGCGATAGGATCTAATGCCGCAGGACGGGATGCTTCCAGAAAGCCTTCCGGAATAAACGAGGTGCCCTGGTGCCATAAAATAGGGATATTCAATTCAGCTGCTTTTGCATATAAAGGAAAATGCTTTTTACCATCCGGATAGAAATTTTGATAAAAAGGAGCCAGCTTCAACCCCTTCAGTCCCAGCTCTTTTACGGCATACTCTAAAAGAGACGGTGCGTTCCATTTATTTGGATCCACACTGGCAAACCCAAAAAGTTTATCCAGAAATTTCGATGTATATTCTGCAACGTATTCATTAGGAACGATCATCCCTGTTGCAGGTGCATCAAATGCCAGCACAATCGCTCCTACACACTTTTTGACGCATTCATAATTTTCCTCCGGCAGAGCTTTCATCTCATATTTTTCTCCCCAAACTCTTTTTACAGCTTCCAGAGCGGCTCCTCCAACATGTCCTGGCCCAAACACATGCGTATGGCAATCAAACATGTTTTTACCTCACCTCTTTCGGAATTAAGAAATCAAAATCACACCCTTGATCGGCCTGCAGAACACTTCGTTCAAACAGCAGCCCGTACCCTCGTTCATAGTGATAATCCGGCTGCTTCCATTCCTTAAGTCGCTGATTAATTTCCTGATCACTAAGGTGAAGATGCAAAAGTTTTTTTACGATATCAAGTTCTATCTCGTCTCCATCTTTAATAATGGCGAGAGGACCGCCTTCAGCTGCTTCTGGAGTGACATGAACGATTAATGTTCCGTAAGAAGTACCGCTGATGCGTCCGTCTGAAATTCTCACCATGTCTCTGACTCCTTTTTCCAGAAGCTTCTGAGGAATAGGTATTTGTCCGACTTCAGGCATTCCAGGCGCTCCCTTCGGCCCAACATTTCTGAGTATCAACACACTGTTTTCGTCCACTTTAAGTCCTTCATCGTCAATACGTGCGTACATATCGTCAAGACTGTCAAAAACGACCGCAGCGCCACGGTGTTTTTTTAATCGGTCTGTGACTGCGGTCTGTTTAATTAGTGCTCCACGAGGAGAAATGTTTCCATTTAGGACAGCGATGCCTCCGCGGCCCTCGATTGGATTTTCCAGACTTGTAATAACATCCGTCCGGAGAACTTTCGCCTCGTTTATATTTTCTGAAACGGTGTGCCCCGTTACTGTCAAGCAGTTCGTATGTAGCAGAGGTTTTAATACAGACAGTAAAGCAGGTACGCCTCCTGCTTCAAAATACTCCTCCATTAAATAATCTCCTGATGGTTTGAGATTTAACAAAAAAGGCGTGTTTTCGCTTATTTCTTCAAATGTACGAAGTGATAAAGCGATTCCTAATCGGCCGGCTATGGCAATTAAATGAATAATGGCATTGGTGGAACCACCGCTTGCCATCGTGACACAAATGGCATTTTCTATTGCTTCTTTTGTCATGATATCTCTCGGCTTCAACTGCTTTTTTACTACTTCAACAATTTGTTTTCCTGTCTTTTCAGCTATGTGTTTTCTTCTGGAGTCGACGGCTGGAATGGAAGCACATCCTGGAAGCGTCATTCCCAATGCCTCCGCAATCGAAGCCATTGTACTGGCTGTTCCCATCACATTACAGTGACCATCGCTTCTACAGAAAGCGTCTTCAATTTCCATTATTTCATCATTCGATATATTTCCTGCTTTATGCTCTAAATGGAAGCGATAGCAGTCTGTACATGCTCCGACATCTGCATTGTCATATCGTCCGTTTAACATCGGTCCGCCTGTGAGAACAATTGACGGGACATTGGCACTTGCTGCAGCCATGAGCTGAGCAGGAATGGTTTTATCACACCCCCCCAACAGTACAACTCCATCTATTTGATGTGCTTTTATCATCTCTTCTGTATCCATCGCAGCCAGATTCCGCAGAAGCATCGTTGTCGGTTTAACATATGGTTCTCCAAGTGAAATCGTAGGGAATTCCAATGGAAGCCCGCCTGCCTGCCACACCCCTCGTTTTACATAGTCAGCCAGTTCATTAAAATTAGCGTGACACTTGTTCAATTCGCTGTGAGTGTTGCAAATGCCAATTACCGGCTTTTGGAGATCTTCATTGGTATACCCCATTGATTTTGTGAAGGAACGATGGATGAACCCCCAAAAACCAGGATCAGAAAAAAACGATTTTCCACGCTGTTCGTCATTACCCATAACGAGACCCCCTTTTTTTATAACTCACTGGCATTCGCCAAATGTCCGCCATCCACTACAAGCGTACTCCCGGTTACATATGAAGACTCATCTGAAGCTAAAAACAATGCGCAGTTTGCTACTTCTTCTATTGTTCCAAGTCTTTTCATCGGCGTTCTATTGGTCAGGTCAAGCGGTTCTTCACTTTCTTTTTTTAAATTTTGATCTAATGGAGTATCTATAAATCCCGGGGCAATCACGTTTACTCGGATATTAAACGGAGCAAGCTCAACGGCCATCGACTGGGATAGTAACACGATACCTCCTTTGGAAGCATTGTAGTGACTAAGCATACTGCTCCCCGCCAGCCCATTTTTGGAGGACATATTAATAATCGAACCAGCAATCTGCGTTTCTTTCATTTTTTTAGAAATGTACTGGGAAACGGTGAACATGGCTGTTAAATTCACGTCGATAATTTGTCTCCACCTGCTTACCTCCGTATCCAGAAAAGCTTCTCTAACCGCGATACCTGCATTATTAAATAAAATATCTATGCCGCCTGAATACTCCCAGATATTATCTAACGTTTCATATAGTGAACCTTCTTCTGTCAGGTCACAGACGAAGGTTTCGCAGCGGCCTTGCTGGTTGTTTAACTGTGCCCCCGCTTTCTCCAATTCCTCTTCACGCATATCAACTATGAAAACGTCGGCCCCCTCCCGCAGAAACAGATTGGCAGTTCCATATCCAATACCTCTGGCTCCACCTGTAATGAGTACTTTCTTATTTATTAACCGCATAGGTTCTTCCTTTCTTTACCATGTTCGAATATCAGGTACGTTGACAGGAAGCCCTCCGCCCGCGATCGATTCCTCTGATAATAGCCCGGGGAGGGTCATATTTAATGACTTCTTTATATTCACTCTGGGCTCTTTATTGCCCAGAATGCTTCCTATAAAATCCTTAATCATAAAATAATCTGCACCCCAATGATTGGATTCTTGAGTAGATTCGGGGTGATTCGTGTACTCTGCAAGAAGAAACTCCGGGTAAAACGAAGTTAAAGGCAGCCATTCATTTTCATTTTTCGCGTAATCTTCGAGCCAGACTCTATGAATATCATAAGCTGACCGCGGGGACTCATAGCAGCCTTTCGTTCCCTGCAAAGTGTAATACGCCATGTTATGCGGCCTTTTCGAGGAGACATCGAACCTGATATTTATTAAGGCATCCTTCACCGTTCTGCACATCATCGTCGTCGAATCGTCCATTTTATTTTCAGGATTCGTGCGTGCTCCGGTGCCAAAACAACTAACAACTCGGACTTCTTCATTTATCCATTCCAAGACCGGACCTAAACTATGAGTACCGTAAGTCAAACCTCTTTTTCCGCCCATGAATTTTTTTCTCCAGGTCGGAGTTCCATCCTCTTCATGGTGTAGCTCGGCAATGTTGTGGAGATATTCCCCTTCAGCGTAATAAACCTCTCCAAAAACCCCTTTTTCGACCATGTTTTTAACCGCAATATTTTCTCTAATATAAAGATAATTTTCCGCCATCATATAAAACGCTTTACTCTCCTTCGCTGCTTGGTAAAGGTTCATGCATTCTCGTATATTTGTTGCCGCAGTCACTTCTGAAAGGACATGAACATGATGATTTAATGCCTGGATGGACTGCTCGGCATGAAATGGAAGGGGGGACGCTATAAATACGACATCCAGACCCGACTCTATGAAAGGCTGAAATTCTTTAAAGGTACTCTCCACAAAATACTCTGCTTGAAATTGCTCCAGTGCTTCAGGTTTAGGATCCATTACGGCTGTAACCTGAACCTCTTCGAATTTAATAAACTCTTTATATATTTGTGTGCCTCTGCTCGTACCCCCTGCTGAATACCCCAACCCGGCAATGCCGACTTTCAATTTTTTCATCTTTTCACCCCCCGGATTTTTATTTTCCAGTACCTGCAGTGATCCCTCCGACTATATACCTTTGCGTAATAATAAAAATAATGACAACTGGCAGCGAAGAAATAACGGAAATTGCCATTAGATCTCCCCACCGGGTCCCGAACTGTCCAGAAAATTCTCTCATGCCCAGCGTAATGGTCCATAAATTATTATCCTTTAATAACGTCAACGCATATAAAAACTCTCCCCAGGCCAATACAAAGCTGAACGCAGCACACGTGAAAAGTCCAGGCTTTACTAAAGGAAGAATGACAGAATAAAACGCCCTCCATTTCGAACAGCCGTCTAATAAAGCAGCCTCTTCTAAATCAGATGGAATGTAAAGGTAATACGTCCGCAAAATTAAAATAACGAAAGGCAGAGAGAGGGTCATATTGGCAATAATAATTCCAATATAAGAATTCAATAATTGAAACTGTGAAAACAAAGAGTACAGGGGAAGAGCAAGCATGTTACTCGGAAACATTTGAATCACTAATATAAACAATATCAAAATGATCAGTCCATACAGCTTTTTTCTAGCTAATGCGTAAGCTGCCGGGGCTGCTAGCAATAAGTTTCCGAATGTTACACCAATCGCTATAATGAAGCTGTTCTTAAAATAAGTCATGAGAGGATAATCCCTGTTAAAAATGTTTGCATACGATTCAAAGCTGAT
Organism: Alteribacillus sp. HJP-4; assembly: GCF_042139015.1. Classification (NCBI taxonomy): domain Bacteria; kingdom Bacillati; phylum Bacillota; class Bacilli; order Caryophanales; family Bacillaceae; genus Alteribacillus; species Alteribacillus sp. HJP-4. The sequence goes on from NZ_JBHIKY010000015.1 coordinate 18,817, forward strand.
ATCTGCCGGAAAAATATTAGTATTTCCCAGCAGCTGGCCGCTTGGCCTTAATGAAGATAAAACCATCCAGTACATCGGAAACAAAAATATGACAACAATGAATAAACCGAGCACCGACAAGCCCCATTTTTTATTTTTCAATCTATGACACTCTCCTTTCTAATCAAGTAAAGGTACAGAAGAGAAATCGAAGCGATAATTAAAAGCGATATATTCGACAACGCCGCTCCTTCTCCAAATCTGTGCAGAGTGAAAGACAAATCGTATGCAAGATACGGAACTACTTGAGAGCTATTGGCTGGCCCTCCTGCTGTCATTATGTAAATCACATCAAATACTTTAAATGTGTAAATAACCCCAAGCATAATTAAAATTGAAAGTGTGGGCTTCATCATTGGAAACGTAATATAGATAAACTGCTTTAGTTTATTAGCACCATCAATTCTAGCTGCCTCGTACACTGATTTAGGCAACCCTTGCAGGCCTCCCAGTAAAATGACCATACTAAATGGAATGCTCAGCCACACGTTGGCAATAATGACACTGATCAATGAGGTGCCCGTGTCAGACAACCAGCGGACAGGCTCGGAAATAAGACCTGCATTTAACAGCATTTCGTTTATAATGCCGTATTCTGCATCAAGCATCCATTTAAAAATTGTTCCAGTAATAATAATAGGAGTCATCCACGCGACTAACAAAACGGCCCTCATCCATTTATGTCCAGGAAACGGCTGGTTGAAAAAGAGAGCCAGACAAAAGCCAAAAAAAGTGGAAAGCACGAGGGTGGCCAGGGTGAACAGCAGCGAATTGGTGAGTGCTTTAATAAATAACGGATCTGTCAAAACGGTGGTATAATTGTCCATTCCAATAAATAGTTGATCTCCCTGAATTAAATTTCTGATAGTGATATCTCTAAAACTCAAATTGATGTTGTACAAAACAGGGTATATAAGAAACAAACTCAAAAAGACAATAGCAGGCAATATAAACGAATAGTCATGAAATTTTCTAAGAACTAGATCAATCAATTTCATCAATGGAATCGCCTCCTATTGAGTGCAGCATGGTCCTATCTGGCATCGAATAGGACCTGGCTGCGTTTATATCAGTTACTCACTATCCTCAATTTCATCTGCCTGCCTCTGTGCGTCCTGAAGCGCATCTTCTATACTAGCTGAACCAGTCAGAACATTCTGCAGGGTCGTATAAACTATGCTGTTATAATCTCCGTGGTTTTGGCCCCACTCGTAACCTTTAGATGTTTGAATAATATTCGATATAACTTTACGTGATTCATCTTCCTGAAAGTACGGATCTTCAAAGACATCTTCCATTACAGGAAACTGCTGATCATCGATAACATATTCTTTATGAACCTCAGGACTTAAAAACCACTCGATAAACTCCCACGCCTCATCCTTGTTAGCTTCATCCGTAATCGAAATGCTCTCTCCCCCTACCAGAGAAGTACTTTCTTCATCCTTTGGAATTTCTGCAAGTGCCCAGTTTAAATCTGGTGCTTCTTCTTCAATAATGGGTATGTCCCAAGGACCGCCTATACTCATCGCTGCTCTCTCATTGGCAAAGTCCATTGTCACATCCTGCAAACTTTTATTAATTACTTCTTCCGACATGGAACCATCCTCTATCAGATCAGTCCACAGCTGCAAGGCTTTCTCCCCGCCGGCGGAATCGATCGAGTTAATGGTTTCCCCGGTTGTTAAAAGAAATGGATACCATGAAGCGGTCCCCTGCTGAGAGTTATGTGCGGAAGCCGCGAATCCTGCCATCGAATCTGTTGTTGCTTCCGCTGCTGCATCCCTCAACTCATCCCATGTTTCCGGAGGAGTCTCTACTACATCGGTATTATAAAACATGGCAATCGCATTTGTTTTAATTGGGAGACCGTAATAACTTCCATCAAGCTGATGAATATCTTGAATTCCTTCAGGGATACTATCTAAATATTCCCACTCATCAGTATAGGAGGTCATATCGATAAGCGCTCCGGATTCACCGTAATATTGAACCTCATTGATTCCTCCGATAACCATGTCCGGGGATTGACCGCCCGATGTTGCTACAAGAAGTTGATTCGATAACTCTTCGTATGGGACGAAGGTAAGCTCGATATCTACATTTTCATTTTCTTCATTAAATTTGTTAACATATTCTGTTAAAACCCTTTCATTTCCTTCTACAAAGTAATGCCAAAGCTCTAGAGTAGCGGTTTCCCCTCCGCTATTTTCATCCGTCCCATCAGCATTGCTTCCTGCTTCTGATTCCGTATTATCCTCGCCCCCGCATGCCGTCAGAAGACTCATCATAAGCACAAAAGTAATGAAACTACCCCAGTTTTTTACCCGGCTCATTTTTCCCCTCCTTCAATAATTTTATAAACAGTGTTTAATATAATAGATACTTAATATTCAGAATTTAATACCTAAACCTATAAAACACCATATTTATCATAAATATCCTTTAAATATCCACCTGCAAGTAATTCATCCCTGGTCGAATTTTCTCTTTTCACTTTATCTAATGAAAGCTCAACTACTTGATCAAATAATTGATTTGGTATTACCACAACCCCGTCGATGTCAGCAAATACAAAGTCGCCGGGCTGTACTATGACTCCTCCACAATTTACAAGACAATCATAATTTAAAACGATCCCCCGACCTTTAGAATCGACTGGCTTTCTGCCTGTAGCATACACAGGAAAATCAAGATCCAGTATCTTCTGCGTATCCCTGACAAACCCATCAATGACAGCTCCATTTGCTCCTCTAACTTTCGATGCTGTTGATAAAAGTTCTCCCCACATGCCATTTTGTTTAGATTGATTGGTCGATGCTACCACAACTTCATCCGGCACTATACTGTCAATCGCTTCGATTTCTTTTCCATATGGATCGTCCGGGATGTAGTCGACATCTACAGCCAATATTGTTTTAGCTCTTCCTACAATGATATCGCCCTCTTTTAATGAGGTAATGTCTTCTCTCATCACTTGATTTCTAAAACCAAGATCATCCAGACTGTCACTAATTACGGCTGAATACAGTTTTTCTTTCATTTTCAAGAATACATTCTCACTCTTCTGCATAAGCAATCCTCCTTCAATCAATATTTTGAACAATGTTCTATATACAAAAAATATAGCCCATCATCAGCATAATTGTCAAGAAATTATTTGTATTAATTTCTTCAATTTTGATATACTTGAAAGTAGTTAAGTCTTTATTTAATAGGGGATGATAGAGTTGACTACAAAAAAAGAATACACCGTACCAGCATTGGACAAAGCAATTACTATTTTGAACGCTTTATCGAATACTAAAAAAATGACTGTGTCAGAGATCCATAAGCAGCTTAACATCCCTAAGTCAACGGTTTTCGTCATATTAAACACATTGGAGAAAAATAATTTCATTGAAAAAACTAATGATGGAAAATTCAGCCTTGGCCACGCCATCTTTCATCTAGGAATGAGCTACTATAGAAATGCTGACATTCGTAACGTTGCCAAGCCTTATATGGAGCTGCTTATTAAAGATACATCTTTTTCATGTCATCTGGCCGTCCTTGTCGACGACCAACCCGTTTATATCGAGAAAGTAAAGAGCGACAGTTTCGTGCAGTTCGCCACACAAATTGGGGACACACTGCCATTACATCTATCAGGAGTAGGAAAAGCGTTAGCATCCGGCATGAATAAAGAAGAGATTAAAAATGCGGTGAAAGATAAACTTGAAGCATTTACAGCTAAAAGCTATACAACAGTAGAGGAAGTATTAGAAGACATTGAGGACGTGCGCATCATGGGCTACGCTATAGAAGACGAACAAATGGAAGAAGGCATACGATGTATTGGGGCTCCCATTCTAGATAACACAGGCAAAGTAATCGCGGCGATAAGCATCACTTCATTGGTAAAAGATTTACCTGTAGCCAAAATTCCTATCTTTGGAGAAAAAGTACGTGACACAGCACAAAAAATATCAATTGAGCTTGGTTACAATGTAGAGGAACGTTAACGCCTATTAAATATATCGCAAAAGATCCCATACTCTCAGTTAGAACATAAGAATCTGCCCCTTGCATATTCAATAAATAAAATAATCCATCCTTGAGATACTCAGCTTAAAGGATGGATTATTCTTGTCAGCAGCCGATCTCCTTTGGGGAAACCAGTATATTATATTGGCCGTCCGTGTTACAGCACTGGCGCCTTCTAACATTTAGAAAATAGAAAGTTTGTCATGGCAAAAATCTGTAACCGACTCCCCAGATCGTTTCAATAAATTTTTGACGGTGGGGTGCAGTTTCTATTTTTTCACGTATCCTTCGTATATGTACGGTAATCGTAGAGTTATCACCTATCGCATCAAGGCCCCAGATCCGTTCAAACAGTTCGTCTTTGTTGAATACTCTGTTAGGATGCGCAGCTAAAAATACTAAGAGGTCATATTCTTTAGCGGTTAATGTTTTTTCTTCTCCGTGTAGAAAAACGCGCCGGGATGCCTGGTCGATGCGAAGGCCTTTGATGCTGATTTCACGCACGGAGTTTTCACGCTGCACAAGCCTTTTATATCTTGAAAGATGAGCTTTAACGCGGGCAACTAATTCGTTCGGGCTGAATGGCTTTACGATATAGTCATCCGCCCCGATGCCGAGACCCCGAATCTTATCGATGTCGTCCGTTTTAGCAGTAATCATGAGTATTGGGATTTCCGTCTTTTTTCGCAGCTGTCTACAGATTTCAAAACCATTCATGATTGGAAGCATTAAATCTAATAGAATAAGATCATAATTATCTGATTCAGCTTTCTGAAGGCCAGCTTCTCCATCAGCCTCGATATCAATCTCGAAGCCATTCATTTCAAGATAGTCCCGTTCTAGCTGGGCGATACTTTCATCATCCTCGATAATCAAAATCCGATCCATGCCGCTCCACCTCTTCCTCCCACTGATTTAACGTGAATATAACACTCGTTCCTTCCCGCTCTTTGCTTTCCACCCAAATGCGCCCGTTATGTGCTTCGATAATCTTCTTCGCTATCGCAAGTCCTAGTCCACTCCCTCCCACCACTGAGCTGCGTGATGGATCAGCCCTATAAAATTGGTCAAACACATGTGGCAGATGCCTGGCCGGGATCCCTGGTCCATTGTCTTTTATTGTTACCTCGAGATTCATTTCTATTTTCTTCAATACGATTGTAAGTTTTCTTTCGCTCGAATTCATATACTTTAAGCTGTTTTGAATGATATTTCGTACAGCCCTGCTCAACTGCTCTCTGTCTGCTTTTGCATGGTACGTATCCTCTGCTCTCGTCTGCAGGGAAGCTTCTAAAGCTGGCTGATCGAAGCGGATATCCGCGAGAAGGTCTTGGAAGTAAAGGGACAGGTCGACTTTTGCAAATTGAAAAGGAACACGGTTTACATCCAGGCGTGAGTAGAGAAAAAGTTCATCAATTAAATGCTCCATTTCTAATGTCTTTTTTTCGATCGTCTGTACATAACGCTCCATTCTTTCTGGAGTATCAGCCACACCATCACGAATACCAGCTACGTAACCCTTTATGGAGGTAATAGGTGTCTTTAAGTCATGTGAAATGCTTGCAATTAATTCCTGTCGGTTTTCTTCATATTTTCTCTGGATACCCTCAGCTTCCTTCAGCTTTTTTCTCATTTCATTAAAGTTTTCGGACAGCTCTCCGATTTCATCGCTGCGCTCTGACTTTATCTCAAAATCAAGATTTCCTCCGGCTATTTGCCGTGAGGCGTCTGAGAGCTTCCTAACAGGGGAAAGTATGCTTTTCGATACATAGTAGGTTAAAAGTCCATTTGTCAAAATCAATATTAGGATCAAGCCGGCAAAACGCAGCCTCGTAAATATTTCCACTCGATTGTTTGGGCCGATATCAAGCAGTCGAAACAGCAGAACCCCTAAGAAAATCTCCATTATAAACAAAGCGAGAATCGGCAGCAGAACCATCCCTATATTGGAGAGAATCAGCCGCTTTCTTATAGACATCTATTCCACCTCTTTCTATGATCAGAATACGTTAGATTCCCTAGGATTGTCGCCAGGTCCACCAGGCGAAAATCTTAGCTTTTCTTGTATTTTAAACCTTTCATAAGATGAAGGTACCGAGAAGAAAGATGATTTAAGAAATATTTAAGAAAGTAGAAAGAATTCGTTTAGAAACACTTTATAGAATAGCAGTAGTAAATGAATTTAGGAGTGAATTTCATGAGTTTCCAACCGAATTGGCCACTAATTATATTTCTTGCATGTACCGCATTACTGCGCCCACTGTTAAGCATGACAGGGGCACTTGAAGCTATCGGTCAGCCTCAAGCCAGTATCATAATAACAATTTTAATTACAGTCGTGTGGATCATTGCTGCCTCGAAAAAATCGTCCCATCCGATAAGAACTCTTATGCTTACAGGATTTTGCTATGGTGTTTTGGCGATTCTCATAAGCGCGATAATGTCACCAATGATCACCGGCACATTGCAGGGACCGTTAAAGAATCCGTTTGCCGTTGTCAGTGTGCTTATCACAAATATAGTCTGGGGTCTTGCTGCTGGAGTTATTGCGTCTCTAGCAAGGAGAGCAGAATAAAATTATGAAGGAGCTTGTAAAAATGAAAAAGAAAACTGCATTTACTTTCCTTTTATCTCATCTATGGATTCAATGGATTATGCTGGGCAGCATACTGCTTGATACCTTTATGGTGTATCCAAATATATTCTATGATATCCCCAATTCCTTTGAAACAGCTTTAGATTTTATGGCGGTTGCGAGCCCCGGAACTTTTTTTCCAACGCTTGGCCTGTTAAGCATCGTTAGTGGAATATTCGCTGCTCTATTCTCCTGGAGTACTAAATCTGCACGATATTGGGTAATGGGCAGCGTGGTAATGATTCTATGCGAAGGCCTCGTATCCATGATATTTGAGTGGCCACGCAATGAAATTATGTTTATCGAGGGAGATGCTGTACATTCCGTAGCATTTCTTATACAAACGGCCCGCGAATTTTTGATCGTCCATGGCTTTCGTGTTGCCTTTAATATTATAGGATCAATTTTAATATTTGTAGGGTTTTTAAAATATTATCGACAGCATTTGTTGCAGGGCTGACATAAGATTAGAGAAGCATTTCTTTATAAAATAAAAAACCCCGCCTCCTCTAGAAGGAAGCGGCTTTTGCAAAGGCGGTAATTAATCTGTTGGTCTTTTTTTCTTCAACGATTTCCGAAGAATGTTCTTTAATCTTTCTCCAGAATAACAAGGGAAGATACCATCGGCACCAATCCAACGGGACTCTGAGATACGACCTTCCACCCCTCTTCAAGAAGTTGATTTAATTCACTTACGTTATTCTTTTTGTCAGATTGATAATGAATTGTGATTGCTTTTTGCATCATGCACCTCCCGGACTCAATATACTATTATTTAGATTTCCATTCACAAATCATATTTAAATGACTATCTTTTAACTCAGCATAAATCATCCCGTTCATTTTTTCCATCAAGCTTTTAGCAATTGGTAAACCCAGTCCCGTGCCACCTTCTGTCCTTGTTTGATCCGCCTTATAAAAGCGGTCAAACAGGTGGTTCACTTCTTGTTTACTCAGTTGATCCACAGAGTTGGAAATTTTAAGTTGAACAACGGAATTAATTCTTCTTAGGTTGATGGTTACCTCTCCAGTTGAGTACCTGATTGCATTTATTACCAGATTTTCTACCACTCTTTTAACTGCAGAGGGATCAGCCATTATAAGAACATCATTTTCTGAAATTTGGATCTGGGGCTCGATGTTCTTCTCATTAAACTCCTGATAAAATCCAAACAGCACCTCCATAACCAAATCGTTAAGCTGGACTCTCTCCATTTTCAAAGGATAATCTGATTGCTCAATAATGGATAACTCGAAAAAATCTTCGAGTAAAACCTTTAATCTTCCGGCACTATTTTTGATCGTTTCTATATACTTCTTCTTTACCTCACGGCTGAGTTCATCCGATTCTAAAGATTGAATATACCCTAAGATTGATGTCATTGGTGTACGTATATCATGAGAAATATGGGATATAGCTTGTTTTAACTCGTTCTCACTGGAGCGTTTTACTGCCTCTGCCTGTTTCGTTAGATCAATCTGATTATTTATTTCCTTTGCCAGTTCCTCAAAATCCCTGTCATGATAGCTAATATCGAGCTTCTTGGCTGTATTATTTTGATTTAATTGTTGGAGCTGCCGAGCTGCACTTTTTATTTCCTTTTTCAGAAAGTACAAACGAGTGAGGAGGTAGGCAAAACCTATCATGACAGTTATGAATAAATAGAGCACCTTCCCTCACCCACTTTGTGTTTACTTAATTTCTTTTCTTTGAAATATGATGCACCCTATGATTCCAAATAACAGAAAAGTTAGAATGGGTACAACTGCAAGGGTGACCAAATCAACATTGTTCAAGCTGTCTACAATAATAATGTCGTATACTAACTTAAAAACGGAGTGATTAAGAATTGGTTCAAAAAATGAAAATTTAGCTGCTAACATTTGCAGCGGCCAATCAACAAATATAAAAAACATTAGAAGAAATCCAATCGTTTTTCCACTGTCGGTAAATAGAATAGAAAAAACTGCCATGATCGAGGCGAAGGCTGCCCCATATAATATAATCAGCCCGGTTGTCTGGAGGTAGTATGTCCATTCAGGCATATTATCAAATCCAAAATAGAGAGCGCCTGCTCCAGTCATTACCACAGGTAATATTAAAGAGATAATAACAGTTCCGATAGAGAAGACGATAAGCTTTGCAAAATAGATACGTAATCTGCTGTTGCCGGAAGAAACAATACTTTTCATCGTACCCATGGAATATTCACTTGTAATAAAGAAACCGGCGAGAATACTTGGGAGCAGCTTCACTATATTAGCATGGGGGCCGAGCACACTCTCTATATAGAAATCTTTTACTGTAGGCAGGCCAGAAGCTCCATTATCGAACTCTATAAGCGGAAACAACACAGCAGCAGTAAGTAACATCCAGGATAGGAAGCGAAAGGACCGGTTTTTCTTTAACTTATACCACTCTGTTTTGAATAAATTACCCATGCTGGACACCGCCGATACGCTTGCTGAAGTATGTTTCCAAATTTTCTCCCATGGGCATAAACTCTTCTATGACCAATCCTTCAGTAGTTAGAATGTTGGAGACTTTTCCCGGCACATTAACATAGGCAAACAACTTAATGGTTCCATCAGGCATAACTTCAAAATCTTGAGTTGATAAATTTTCTTCTAATACTGTTGCGGCTTTGTTTGTATCATTTGTTTTTATATGAAGGTACTGCTGACACTTTTCTTGTAATTCTTTTGCTGATAATTGCTCTAACAATGCTCCTTCATGGATAATCCCATAATGCGTAGCTAATAAATGGAGTTCACTTAAAATATGACTTGAGATTAGAATGGTAATGCCATGTTCCCGGTTAAGCTTCTTTAATAATTCCCGGATTTCTACAACACCCATTGGGTCTAGTCCATTAATAGGCTCATCAAGAATCAGAAATTCAGGATCTCCCAGTAATGCTATCGCAATTCCAAGACGCTGCTTCATTCCTAAAGAAAAATCCTTTGCCTTCTTTTTTCCGGTATTGTGTAAATCTACCAGCTTTAGGTTTTTTACCACACACTCTTTCCCCGGTATTCCTTTCAAAAGTCGGTGTGCTTCTAAATTTTCCGCAGCTGTCATCTGCGGATATAAAGCAGGTCCTTCAATGATTGTTCCAATTCTTTTTCTAGCTTCAACAATGTTTTTATTATTGGTTTCTCCAAATAATTCAAACGTGCCTGATGTCGGATAGGCGAGTCCCGTTACTAGACGAATCAGCGTTGATTTCCCAGCCCCATTTTGACCTATAAAACCATAAATTGACCCTTTTTTTATCAATACACTCACTTTATTAATGGCCATATTGTTTTGATATTTTTTAGACAATTGGTTTGTTCTTAACACATATTCCTTCATCAAAGTTCTCCTCCTAGCCAAAGATTTATTTGCACACTCTTCATATTAAGAAGGAAAACATAAGAAAGTATTAAGTAAATTCTTAAGAAAACCTTAAGTTTTAAGTTTGTAGCCCATCCCCCAGATCGTTTCAATATACTCTTCATGCTGATTTGCTTTCGCAAGCTTACTCCTGATATTACTTAAATGTACATTAATGGTGTTATCGTCGCCGTAGAATTTCTCATGCCAGACACTCTCGAACAAATTAGCTTTGGAAAAGACCTTGTTAGGGGAGGACATCATTAGATGTAATATCTCATATTCCCGAGCCGTTAATTTGAGCTCTTTTCCATGCACTGTCACTTTTTTTGTATTCGTATCCAGCACCATATCTTTATGGCTCATTTGATAAGTTATTGAATCATTCGAGAAATCACGATATCTTCTAAGGCAAGAATCAATTCTGGCAGATACCTCTTCAATATCGAAAGGCTTTGTAATATAGTCATCTGCCCCAGCTCTTAAAGCATTAATTTTTGTCTGTGTTTCAAGCTTTGCAGAAATAATAATGATAGGAATGTGGCTCTCTTTTGATACCTTTTCTAAGACCTCTTCCCCAGACAAACCAGGGAGCATAAGATCAATTAATACCATATCCCATGTTGAGCTGTCGAGGTAAATCATTGCTTCCGTGCCTGAATAAGCCGGCTTAGGAGAATAGCCGCTTTTCCTTACAATATTACATAGCAGTTGATTAATATCCTCATCATCTTCAATTATTAAAATATTTACCGATTTTCTCAACCTGATCATCCTCATAATTAATACCATTATCATTTATTGAAATTAGTTCAATGTCAAGTGAAGACTTATTCGTGCTCTTGATTCTCGTAAGAATTGCCATGTTGGATTAAAGCGCACATTCACAATCAAAACCGTTTACTTTCTGTTTTAACTGTTATATTATATGTATAACAGTTAAAACAGAAAGAAGGTTACCCCATTTGCTCTTTTCACTTAATTTTGAATCAAAGGATGCTATTTATTCGCAAATTGTGAAGCAAATCATTATCGGCATTGCTAAAAGAGAGCTGCGCCCTAACGATCCGCTGCCGTCTGTTCGCTCGTTAGCGTCAGACATTGGTATCAACTTTCATACAGTGAATAAGGCTTACCAGCAGTTGAAACAGGAAGGATATATTCAGATTCACCGGCAGAAGGGTGTGGTTATTCATCCGGCGGGTGTACCGAAAGCAGATAGCAAGTATAAGGAGACGTTGAAACAGACGCTGCGCCCGCTCATAGCGGAAAGCCTTTGTAAAGACCTATCCAATGAATCCGTTGCAGCTTTGTTTCAGGAAGTACTTGATGAATTTCGAGAAGGAGAGGATGAAGAATGACCTTCAATGCACTCATTGTTGTTTTATCAATGGTTTTATTACCAGTCGCACTTATCTTAACGTGTATTCCATATTTAACACGCAAGACAGAAAGTTTTGGGGTTTCCATTCCTGAGAAGGTTTATAATACTGAGCCATTACGAATGATCAGAAACCGTTATGTCCGTTCCATGCTTCTTCTCACTATTGTTACAGTAGGCGGATTTATTTGGGCAGGTTCGATGCTGTCTGCCAATGAAGAAACTTTGAGTATGGTATTTGCCGCCGTCATTTTGCTTCTACTCTTTCTTTCATTTGGTGTCTATTTGAAATTTCATTACGAAATGAAGCGATTAAAAAAAGAGTCCAATTGGACGCAGGACAAGACACAGGAGGTTTTAGTGCGCACAGATTTTCGTGCACAGAGGCTTATCTATTCAAATCTTTGGTATGTTATTCCATTTGCGATTACGATTCTAACCACTATACTTACCGCGCTATTTTATGATCGGCTGCCGAATATCCTGACGATGAAAGTAAACTTTGCGGGAGAAGTGACCAATGCTGTTGAGAAAAGCTATCGTACTGCCTTTCTCCTTCCCATCATGCAATCGTATCTCATCCTGTTGTTTATCTTTATCAATACGGTTATTGCTAAGTCAAAGCAACATTTGAATGCAGAATCTCCAGATAGATCCTTTCAACAGGTCACCTTGTTCCGGAGAAGGTGGTCTCTCTTTCTCCTCTTCACTTCAACTCTTTTAACGATCATGTTTTCATTTATGCAATGGAGCTATTTTTATCTGACAAATCAACATATGGTTACTATTGTGAGTTTAGTATGCAGCGGAATTATTCTGGTTGCTGCGCTTGCAATATCATTTTCGACAGGTCAGGGAGGAAGTCGCATTCAAATGGGTGGCGTAGAGCAATTGGATTCCGTGGATCGAGATGATGATATCCATTGGAAGCTCGGTCAAATTTACTTTAATCCAAATGACCCGGCGTTATTTTTGGAAAAACGCTTTGGTATTGGCTGGACGATTAATTTTGCTAGGCCAATAGCATGGCTGTTATTAATCGGACTTATCGCGATCGCAGCAGGTATCCCAACACTTCTTATGCTGTAGAGAAAGTCCAGTCATTAATGCAAAAGAATGAGGTGAATACATGCAGCATGTTAGAAAACCGTGGCGCTCTTTTATATTTTTTCTGCTGGTTGGTGTTATTGCAGTTCTTTCCTTGCTGCCAACGCACATAGAACTTATTCCCCAGCAGCTGGAGAAGCTCGGTGTTCCCTTAGAACTGCCAATAGAAATAATAGCTGTTCTGTCTTTAATTAACCCTCTGCTATTTATTATCGTCGGCCTGCTCATTGGTCATTTTTTAGCTGAGAGAACAGGATTCTATTCTTTTATCTATGAAAAAGATCGATATGACAGGCCTTTGTTAAGTCGATTAAGAGCTATCTTTAAGATATCCGCTCTTTTAGGGGTAATTGGCGGGGTCATCATTGTAACTTCAGATGCCTTACTTCAGCCTTTTCTTCCAGAAGTCCTTCACGTTTCAGATGCTGAGGCTATTGATTTATTTGACCTCGCTACACGGCTGTTGTATGGAGGGATTGCTGAAGAACTAATGCTTCGTTGGGGTGTAATGACTTTATTAGTCTTTATCATGTGGAAGATCTTTCAACGCAGCAAAACTCAACCGACCTCAGTTATTGTATGGACTGGTATTACCCTATCTGCTCTGCTCTTTGGACTAGGTCATTATGGAGCAACGTCCGCAGCTACAGACATGACTCCAATGATATTTGCCCGAATGATCTTTTTAAATGGGTTTGGTGGTATCATCTATGGTTGGCTTTATTGGCGCAAGGGGCTTGAGGCTGCAATGATTGCACACATGGCTACTCATCTGACTTTTGTATTCATCTCCATTTTATCTTCATTGATTTGAAAGGAGTGATTTATATGGATATTAAAGTGTCTGACTTAGTTGAAGCAAAACGTCAAATTGACTCAACACTAAACAAACTTAGAGAAACAGTAAAATCTTTTGAAGCTAAAGAAAACCCTAACAGATATAAATCTCAAATCACCCTAGCCAAAAGACGAATAGATGCTTTTGAAATTTCTGTGTTTCTTATTGAAAGAGAAATAAACGACCTTAGTGAAAAAAGCTAGTTCACATATACATGTGTAAGTGTATTTACACCCATGTGATTTTAACTCAGGGCCTTCAAGGAGCCTTCAATCCCCTATGTGGACATGAAAAAGCCCTCCTTGCTCCGTGAGAGCAAAGAGGGCAGACCCTTGATAGGAAGGGAATATTAACGCTTGGAGAACTGTGGTGCACGACGTGCTGATTTGAGACCGTATTTCTTACGCTCTTTCATGCGCGAATCACGAGTAAGGAATCCTGCAGATTTCAGCGGGCTGCGGAAATCTGGGTCCACTTCGAGAAGAGCACGGGCTACACCGTGACGGATAGCGCCGGCCTGGCCGGTAAAGCCTCCGCCTTTTACGTTTACTTTTAAATCATATTGGCCGATTACGCCAATTTCGTTAAGTGGCTGCTTTACAACCAGCTTGAGTGTTTCAAGGTCAAAGTATTCATCAATGTCGCGGTTGTTGATCGTGATTCTGCCGTCACCAGGTACGACGAAAACACGTGCAACAGAGTTCTTACGACGTCCTGTTCCGTAGTATTGCACTTGTGCCAAGATAAGTCCCTCCTTCTATATTAGCCGCGAAGCTCGTACTTCTCAGGCTGCTGGGCTTGATGGTTGTGTTCTGCTCCTGCAAATACATGCAGCTTTTTGGCCTGCTGGCGTCCGAGAGAGCCTTTTGGAAGCATCCCTTTTACTGCAAGCTCAATCATTCTTTCCGGCTTGTTCGCACGCATTTCGGATGCGCGTGTTTCCTTTAGTCCGCCTGGATACTGGCTGTGGCGGTAGTACATCTTGTCCTGAAGTTTATTTCCGGTTAAGTGGATTTTCTTTGCATTTACGATAATAACATTATCGCCAGTGTCAACATGCGGTGTAAATTGTGGCTTGTTCTTGCCGCGAAGAATAGATGCAACTTCACTTGCGAGACGGCCAAGAGTCTGGCCCTCTGCGTCAATTACGAACCATTTGCGCTGTACTTCGCCTGGCTTCGCCATATATGTTGTACGCATTATTGTCCCTCCTAAAATCGTTTCCTCAATTCGTCTATATCACTTGTCATTACGTTCATCATTTCCGATCCCGGGGCTGTGGGACGTGAAATGCCAAATAACATCATATAATATTCAAGGGTGAATGTCAATGCTTGTTACACCCGGATTCGTTGTTTTTCTTACTTTTTTTCAAGTTCTTCTGGATAAAGGACTTTTTTCAAGTACAATCCCTGGCCCGGCGCAGTTTTCCCGGCTGCACTCCGCTTTCGGGATTCGATCATCGCTGGAATGTCTTCCGGCGTCCTTTTGCCGCGCCCGACCTCGAGCAGTGTGCCGACGATGATCCGGACCATATTGTACAAAAATCCGCTTCCGCGGCAGATAAACAACAGCTCGTCACCGTTTTCCTCAAGACGTACCTCGTGAACCGTCCTTACCTTGTCCTCTACATCTGTGTTGGCGGCACAGAAGCTGGAAAAGTCGCGCGTGCCCGGAATAAAAGAAGCGGCTCTTTTCATCTCCTCCAGGTTATACGGATACGGAAAGAAATACGTATGGTTTCTACGGAAAATATCGCGGTGACGGCTTGCGAGCACCCGGTAATGATACTCCTTTTCCATCGCATCAAAACGGGCATGAAAGTCGGAAGAAACGAACTCCGCTCCCAAGAGCTGAACGTCCTTTGGCAGATCACGCTCCAGTGCTTTCGGCCACCTCTTTTCCGGGACATGTAACGGGGTATCAAAATGGATTACCTGCCCGAAGGCATGCACGCCGGAATCCGTTCTGCCGGAAGCAACAACCGGGATAAACGTGCCTTTGTGCACCTTCTGCATCGCTTTTTCGATTTCCTCCTGCACGGTGCGCTTTCCGGGCTGCTTCTGCCAGCCTGAAAAAAAGGTGCCTTCGTAGGCAACGGTCGCTTTTACTCGCTGCATCCTTCTCTCTCCTTTGAGCAGTACTTCATGGTGCGGGATCCATTAAGAACGGATCATCATTAAGCAGATTCCAAAAATAACTATAAGCACGCAGGCAGCGGTGTCTCGTGTTCTCCAGATCAGCTCCCGCAGCTTTGTACGGCCTTCTCCTCCGTTGTAGCCCCTGGATTCCATCGCAAAGGCCAGGTCCTCAGCGCGTTTAAATGCCCGTACAAACAATGGAACAAGGAGAGCGACAAATGCCTGCGACCTTTCCTTCAGAGATCCCTTGCTGAAATCCGCTCCTCGGGCTGTCTGCGCTTTTACAATCTTTTCTGTCTCCTGCAGCAGTGTGGGGATAAAACGGATCGCAATGGACATCATTAAGGCAATTTCATGAGCTGGCAGGCCAATGCGCTTGAAAGGAGTAAAAAACTGTTCGAGCGCGTCTGTTAAATCTATCGGGCTGGTCGTAAGCGTCAGCAGAGAGGTAATAAAAACAAGCAGCAGCAGTCGAAACGCGATGAACAGCCCCTGCTCGACTCCTCCTTTATATATCTCAAACACGCCGAGAGATACGAGTACGTCTCCTTCCTTCGTGAAAAGTGCATGCAGGATAAACGTAAACAGAATCAGAAGCATAATCGGGTACATTCCTTTTCGGATATAGTGAAAAGGGATGCCGGACATAAAATAAATACAGAAGGCTCCCGCCCATAACAATCCATAGCCGGCCCAGGTATTCATTAAGAAGATAATAATAATAAATAAAAAGACTGCAATTAATTTGGCCCTGGCATCCATGGAATGTAAAATAGACCGACCTGGCAGGTATTGTCCGATCACGACATTTTCAAACATGGACACGGCGTCCGCCTCCTTCCACATTCCAGAGAGCGAACTCATGTGCCGCTTCTTCAGGAGAAAGAGAATAGCTTGAAAAAGTGCCGCCATACGCTTTCTCCAAATGCTTCAATGTCCGCACGGCCTCCGGTATATCAAGATCAAGGTCAAGCAGCTCTTGTTCCCGTTCATAAATCGACGCCGGGGTTCCTTTCATTACGATGCTGCCATTATTCATTACGAGAATGTTGTCAGCCAGACTGGCTGCTTCCTCCATTTGGTGGGTAATCATAATCATTGTCGTCTGTTTTTCCAGATGCCACTGTGTAAACAAACGTTTGATTTCCTCCTGCCCCCGGGGGTCGAGGCCTGCTGTCGGCTCGTCCAATATGAGAATTTCCGGATTCATTGCCAGTACTCCCGCAATCGCCACCCGCCGCATCTGACCGCCGCTCAAATCAAACGGAGAACGCTGTAAGAACGATTCATCAAGTCCCACGAGTGCAAGCATGTCCGGGAGCTCTTTTTTTACCCGGCGCACATCGAGCCCAATATTTTTGGGGCCGAACAGTAAATCTTTTTCTACGGTATCCTCAAATAGCTGGTGCTCGGGGTACTGAAACACCATGCCTACCTTTTTACGAATGGCTTTGATCTTCTTTCTTTTGGAGCCTGGATCAATCGTCTGCCCGTCTACGGTAATTCGGCCCTCTGAGGGCTTCAGCAGGCCGTTTATATGCTGAACAAGGGTAGACTTCCCAGAACCGGTGCGGCCGATTACAGCACTTAATGAGGCCTCTGGAAAGGAAGCTGAAATGTTCTTTAATGCCTGCTTTTCAAAAGGAGTTCGTTCCATATACGTATGACTGACTTGATCAAACGTAATTTTCACGACAGCGACCTCCTTCCGACAAGCTCATCCAGGGCTTCAGCGGGATGGCCTTTTCTTTTTAATTCCTGGTAGAGCTTAAATGTGTACGGAAGCGGAATGCTCTTGTACTCAAGCCAGTCGAGGTGTTCGAGCATATGACGGGAAGTCACATCCAGCTCCAGCCTGCCATTTTCCATATACCAGATCCGATCGGCTTTCATAGCTTCGTGCAGCTGGTGGGTTACCGAAATAATCGTGACCCCTTCCTGATGAAGAGCTTCAATCGTCGCAAGTACCTCTTTACGTCCGTTTGGATCGAGCATGGCCGTTGCTTCATCAAACACCATCACGCCCGGCTGCAGAGCAAGGACTCCTGCAATAGCGACTCGCTGCTTCTGTCCGCCGGAGAGCCGGTGCGGTTCCATGTCAAGAATGGTACTGACCCCCGTCTTTTCCGCTGCCCAGCTGATTCGCTCCTTCATTGTTTCCCGGGGCACACCGGCGTTTTCCATGCCAAATGCGATATCATCCTGGACAGTGGGAGCCACAAACTGATGGTCAGGGTTTTGAAATACCATTCCTACTTTGCGTCGCACTTCCGGCAGTCTTTCTTTTTCAGCTGAATCAATTCCTTCAATCATTACCTTGCCCTGCTGCGGCAGCAGCAGCCCATTGAACAGACGCGATAACGTCGATTTACCGGAGCCATTCGGGCCAATGACCGCGACCCATTCCCCCGGAGCAATATTCGCTTCAATATTATCGAGCGTCCAGGTTCCGCCATCCTCATATTGAAAATATATATTCTGCAGCCTTACCGCTTGCATGTACAACATCCTTTGTTCTGCTTTCGTTTATTATGTCAACTATATAATTTTAATAGGTTAACAATAATATTTCAACTTCAGGGTGCTTCTGGTGCCCACTCCCGTTTTGAGTAGGCCGGTATGCCGGACAATGGTTCCGCTATTTGCTCCAAACAGCCCGTTTTTTCAGATCTGCCGGACATGATTTCCGCTAATGACCAAAAAGAGAGCAAATTTCCCCGTCATTCAGGTAAATAACGTACCGGATGTCCGGGATCTCTTGTCCGCGCACCAGGTCCGGCCGGGGAATTCGCGCATTCCCAGCAGAACCACGCACGCTCAGTTAATACTTCTAAACGTATAAAAAAAGGGCATAGACGCGGGAACCGGTACGGTCCTGTCCTGCCCTTTCGAAAGATTGGTTCATTGTACATGATCTCGTGCATAAGAAAACGTATAAACGGAGCGCTTATACGAATTCAATAATAGCCATTTCCGCAGAGTCTCCGCGGCGCGGGCCTACTTTAAGAACACGGGTATACCCGCCCTGGCGCTCCTCGTAACGAGGTGCGATATCTTCAAAGAGCTTTTGCACGGCATCCTTGCCGCTCTCTTGATCAGCTGTTTCCTTACGGATGAATTGAGCTGCCTGACGACGAGCATGAAGATCGCCGCGCTTAGCAAGTGTTACCATTTTTTCAATAACCGGGCGCAGTTCCTTTGCTTTGGACTGCGTTGTTTGTATGCGTTCGTTGATGATCAGATCAGTCGCAAGGTCACGGAAAAGTGCTTTGCGCGCAGAGCTGTCACGTCCTAGCTTTGCATATGCAGACATGAATATTCCCCTCCTTTTTCCGTCAAACTATAGACAATGAGATGCCTATTCTTCTTTCCGAAGACCGAGCCCGAGCTCGCCCAGCTTTTCCTGAACTTCTTCGAGTGATTTCCGTCCCAGATTGCGGACTTTCATCATATCTTCTTCCGACTTTTGCGTAAGCTCCTGCACGGTGTTGATACCGGCACGCTTTAAGCAATTGTAAGACCGGACAGATAGATCCAGTTCTTCGATTGTCATTTCTAATACTTTTTCTTTCTGGTCTTCCTCTTTTTCTACCATTATCTCTGCATTTTGAGCCTGATCTGTCAGGCCGACAAAGATATTTAAATGCTCGTTCATAATTTTTGCTCCAAGTGACACTGCTTCTTCCGGGCGGATGCTGCCATCTGTCCAGACATCAAGCGTCAGCTTGTCATAGTTCGTGATCTGACCGACACGAGTGTTTTCTACTTGATAGTTTACACGCGCAACTGGCGTATAAATGGAATCAATCGGAAGAACACCAATGGGAAGGTCGTCGCTGTTGTTTCCTTCCGCCGGAACATATCCACGGCCGCGCTGGGCAGTCAAACGCATATGAAGGTTTGCCCCCTTCGTCAGCGTTGCGATATGCAGATCCGGATTAAGAATATCAACATCACTGTCGTGAGTGATATCAGCAGCGGTAATCACACCTTCGCCTTGAGAGTCAATCTCGAGCACCTTTTCTTCATCAGAATAAATCTTCAGGGCCAGCTTCTTTAAATTCAATACGATCGTTGTAACGTCCTCCACGACACCCTCGATCGTTGAAAATTCGTGCAGAACACCATCGATCTGAACAGTCGTCACAGCTGCTCCTGGAAGGGAGGATAAGAGGATTCGGCGCAAAGAATTTCCAAGCGTTGTACCATAGCCGCGCTCCAGCGGTTCTACGACAAACTTACCGTATTTTGCATCCTCGCTTACTTCAACCGTTTCGATATTAGGCTTTTCGATTTCGATCATTCTACAATATACCCTCCTTCAAAACGTCGAAACTCCGGCTGTAGACCTTTGTCCCTCCGGAATTTCACACTAGGCAGTTCCCGTCAACATTTCCAGCCTTACTAGTCGATAATGCGTAAGGGATTCCGTCCTGTCTCTAATCCTTACCCATTATTGACATTTCAGGAAAAACTATACCTCTGCGGGTTATACTCTACGACGTTTTGGCGGACGGCAGCCGTTATGAGGGACTGGCGTAACATCGCGGATCATGCTTACTTCAAGACCAGTTGCCTGCAAAGAGCGGATAGCTGCTTCACGTCCGGCTCCAGGTCCTTTTACTGCAACTTCAACTACTTTCAAGCCGTGCTCCATTGCTGCTTTTGTCGCTGTTTCAGCGGCCATCTGTGCAGCAAACGGGGTGGATTTTCTAGACCCCTTGAATCCCAGAGCTCCTGCGCTTGCCCAGGAAAGTGCATTTCCCTGCGTGTCGGTGATCGTAACGATCGTGTTGTTAAAAGTAGAACGGATGTGAGCCACACCGGTTTCTATATTCTTTTTCTGACGGCGCTTGCGGGTGTTTGTTTTTGCTTTAGCCATAGTAAGCTTACCTCCTTTACGTCACTTATTTTTTCTTGTTCGCTACAGTCCGGCGAGGACCTTTACGGGAACGGGAGTTATTCTTCGTGTTCTGACCTCTGACGGGCAGTCCGCGGCGGTGGCGGATTCCACGATAACTTCCGATTTCAATCAAACGTTTGATGTTCAGAGACTTCTCACGGCGAAGGTCACCTTCCACATTGTAATTATCAATTACACTGCGGATACGGCCAAGCTCTTCTTCGGTCAAGTCACGGACACGAGTGTTTTCGTCTACTCCAGCTTCTTTCAAAACTTCAACAGCGCGGGATTTACCGATGCCGAAAACATACGTTAGTGAAATAGCAATTCGCTTGTCGCGGGGAATGTCTATACCTGCAATACGTGCCATTAAACGAGCACCTCCTTTTGGATTAACCTTGTTTTTGTTTATGCTTCGGATTAGAGCAAATGACCATTACCGTTCCTTTACGGCGAATGACTTTGCATTTTTCACACATTGGCTTGACAGATGGTCTTACCTTCATGTTCATTTACCTCCTTAACTGCGGAGTACATGCGAGAGTAAACGTAATACGGTTATTTATAGCGGTACGTGATACGTCCGCGGGATAAGTCATAGGGTGAAATTTCAACAGTCACTTTGTCTCCTGGAAGAATGCGTATAAAGTGCATGCGGATCTTCCCGGATACATGAGCCAAAATCTTATGCCCGTTCTCGAGTTCAACCCGGAACATTGCATTCGGAAGTGGTTCAATAACTGTGCCTTCCATTTCAATAACGTCATCTTTGGCCATGAATTTACTCTCCTTCCTTCAGTAAGTTGAAGCTGCTTCTCCATTATAGCTAAGCGTGTGCAGGCGGGTCTGAACCTATTGTCAGGCTTTGGTTAAAATTTCAAAGCCTTCATCCGTAATAGCAATCGTGTGCTCAAAATGTGCGCAGTTCTTCTTATCAGACGTCACTACCGTCCAATTGTCTGACAACGTATGCACATAGCGCTCTCCTGCATTAACCATAGGTTCTACTGCTAAAACCATGCCCGGTTTCAGACGCGGACCCTTTCCCGGAGGACCAAAATGAGGAATCTGCGGATCTTCATGCAGAGACTGTCCTACCCCGTGGCCGACATATTCACGTACGATGGAAAAGCCGTTCGCTTCCACATAGGTCTGGATGGCGTGGGAAATGTTGGACAGGCGCTCTTTCGGCTTTGCTTCCTTTAACCCTTCAAACAAAGAGTCTTCAGTTACCTCCAGTAATCGCCGGTCTTCCTTAGAAATATTCCCAACCGGATACGTCCAGGCAGAATCTCCGTGATAACCATTGTATTTGGCCCCGATATCAATCGATATGATATCGCCGTCCTTTAAAACACGGTCACCCGGGATACCATGCACTAATTCTTCATTTACTGAAGAGCAAATATTCCCGGTAAATCCATTATAACCTTTAAATGATGGTATTGCCCCGTGCTGACGAATCGTTTTATCGGCGATTTCATCCAGTTTTCCAGTGGTCACACCGGGCTGGATGTGCTTTTGCATCTCCTGATGCGTGATAGCAACAATTTTACCTGCTTCCCGCATTATATCGAGTTCCCGATCCGTTTTACAAATAATCATGCATGAAGTCCCTTCAGCAGCTCTTCAATGTCCTCAAACACTACATCTATATCCTGATCTCCATTAATATTACGAAGATACCCTTTTTCTTCATAAAAATCAATCAGTGGCTGTTGTTGCTCCATGTTCACTTCCAAACGTTTTCTAACTGTTTCCGGCTTGTCATCGTCTCTCTGGACCAGTTCACTACCGTCCACATCACAAATACCTTCTTGTTTCGGAGGGTTGTAAATCACGTGATACGTCTTTCCTGATGTCGGGGAAACCCGGCGGCCGGTAAGGCGCTCTTCAAGCTGATCTTTTGAAACGTCGATATTGAGCACATAATCAAGACGCTTCCCGAGGGATGATAAAATATCCTCGAGTGCATCAGCCTGAGCGACCGTGCGTGGAAAGCCATCGAGTAAGAATCCATTGGAGCAGTCGTCTTTTGCGAGACGCTCACGTACGATTCCTATCGTAACTTCATCCGGCACCAGTTCTCCGGCATCCATAAATGATTTAGCCTTTGTTCCAAGCTCCGTGCCTTCTTTAATGGCAGCACGAAACATGTCGCCTGTAGAGATATGCGGTACATCGTGCTTTTTTGTAATTCTTTCGGCTTGTGTGCCTTTGCCGGCACCAGGAAGCCCCATTAATATCAAATTCATGATATCTCCTCCATCGCTCCGATTTCAGCTTGCTTCTCTTTTTATCTGTTGATGAAGCCTTTGTAACTGCGCTTAATCAGCTGGCTTTCAATCTGCTTCATCGTATCCAGAGCAACACCGACAACGATCAGGAGGCCTGTGCCGCCAATCTGAATGGTCTGAGGCAGATCCATAATATTAATGAAAAATACAGGAATAATTGAAATCGCGGTTAAAAACATCGCCCCGACAAACGTTAAACGGTACAAAATCCGGCGGATATAGGTGTCCGTCGTTTTTCCCGGCCTGATACCAGGAATGTAGCCGCCTTGTTTTTTCAGGTTTTCTGCCATTTGCTCCGGATTCACCTGTACGAACGTATAGAAATACGTAAAGCCGATAATCAGAGCCGCGTATACCACCATTCCGAATGGCTGGGTATAATCGAAATTTTGAATAATCCAGCGTGCAATTGGATTATCCTCTCCGATAAAACCGGCGATGGTCGGCGGAAAGATAAACAGTGACAACGCGAAGATAACTGGGATAACCCCTGCGGAGTTAACTTTCAAAGGAAGATGGGTGGACTGTCCGCCCGCTCTGCCTCCGCCGGTTAAACGCTTTGCGTACTGAATTGGAACTTTCCGGAGAGCCTGCTGCACGTAGATGACACCAACAACAATTAATAATACTGCCAGTAACAGTATTAAGATCGTAACTATTCCCATGAACAACTGGTCATCAGAATCTTGAATCTGAGTTGCATATATCTGGTTGATCCCGCTTGGAATCCCGGCTGCGATACCTGCAAAGATCATAATCGAAATACCGTTTCCGACTCCTTTTACGGTTATCTGCTCACCTAACCACATTAAAAAGGCTGTACCTGCAGTCATTACCAGCGCAATAAAAATGTATTTTGGAATGCTTGGATCCGGGATAAGCCCAGGAAACAGGTTATTAAACCCGATGGACATTCCAAGCCCCTGAATGAATGCAAGTATCACCGTAAAATAACGAGTGAATTGCGCGAGTTTCCTTCTTCCGGCTTCTCCTTGTTTGGACCATTCGGTAAACTTTGGCACGACATCCATCCGCAGTAATTGTACAACGATGGATGCTGTGATGTAGGGCATTACCCCCATCGCAAAGATGGAATAATTGGAGAGTGCCCCTCCCCCGAATGTGTTCAGAAAACCAAAGGCGTTCGCCTGGTCCTGAAAATTAAGCACATCGCGGTTGGAGCCCGGTACTGGGATGAAGCTTCCAATTCTGAATACAACTAGCATGAGAAGAGTGAAAAAGATTTTATTTCTTAAATCACTTACGCGAAAAATATTGGAAATCGCGCGGAACATTAGATCACCTCTGTTTTTCCGCCGGCCGCTTCAATCGCTTTTGCAGCGGAAGCAGAGAACTTGTTCGCTTTCACATTAAGCTTTTTTTCCAGTTTTCCATTACCGAGAATTTTTACCCCATCGTTCGCTTTGCTGATAACTCCTTTTTCTATAAGAAGCTCAGGAGTTACTTCTGTTTCTGCATCAAAGCGGTTCAGGGTTTCCACGTTAACAACTGTGTATTCTTTTCGGGTCGGGTTTGTGAAACCACGCTTTGGAAGACGCTTGTAGATCGGATTCTGGCCGCCTTCAAAACCTGGGCGCACACCGCCGCCGGAACGGGATTTCTGCCCCTTCTGACCGCGTCCGGATGTTTTACCATTGCCCGAAGCTGGTCCGCGTCCTACACGATTGCGTGTTTTTGTGGATCCAAATGCAGGCTTCAACTCGTGAAGTTTCATGCTGACACCTCCCTATCACGTTGAGATTGTTTATTTATCAAGTTCTTTTACTGTCAACAAATGAGATACTTTATTGATCATTCCGCGAATAGCGGCATTATCTTCTTTCACCACGGTGTGGTTGACCTTGCGAAGTCCGAGTGTGTTAACTGTAACACGCTGGTCCTGCGGACGGCCAATCAGGCTGCGGCTGAGGGTGATTTCAACTTGCTTTGCCATATCGTTTCCCTCCTTATCCTAACAATTCTTCCACGCTTTTACCACGCAGTTTGGCAACTTCTTCAGCGGTCTTGAGCTCAGTCAAGCCTTGTATAGTAGCGCGAACCATGTTAATCGGGTTGTTGGACCCGAGAGACTTGGAGAGAATATCATTAACTCCGGATAGTTCGAGAACCGCACGAACCGGTCCGCCTGCAATAACCCCTGTACCTTCAGATGCAGGCTTCAAAAGCACGCTTCCTGCACCATACTGGCCTGTGATCAGGTGAGGGATCGTTGTACCGACGATTGGAACTTCGATCAAGTTTTTCTTTGCACTTTCCACACCTTTGCGGATTGCTTCAGGTACTTCCAATGCTTTACCCATTCCAAATCCGACGTGGCCATTGCGGTCGCCTACCACAACGAGTGCAGCAAAGCGGAAACGACGTCCACCTTTAACAACCTTGGATACACGATTAATGGTTACTACTCTTTCTTCCAATTCAAGCTTGCTAGAATCAATTTGCATTCTTTTCCCTCCTTACACCTTAAAATTTCAATCCGTTTTCACGAGCTGCTTCAGCCAGTGCTTCCACACGCCCGTGATAAATAAATCCGCCGCGGTCAAATACCACGTTGTCGACACCTTTATCTGATGCACGCTTTGCGATAAGCTCGCCAACCTGCTTTGCAGCTTCTTTATTTCCGCCGTTCTCTGCATTCAGCTCTTTATCCATTGTAGAAGCAGCAACAATTGTTTCTCCTTTTACATCATCGATCAGTTGAGCATAAATGTGCTTGGAAGAACGGAATACGTTTAAACGCGGACGCTCGGAAGTGCCCTTGATTTTCTGGCGGATGCTTTTGTGACGCTTTTTCCGTGTCGCGTATTTCGTAGATTTAGTGATCATGGAACGCTCCTCCTTTCGTAAGCCTTACCGTGAAACGTTACTTACCAGTCTTACCTTCTTTACGGCGCACATATTCGCCTTCATAACGAATTCCTTTACCTTTATAAGGTTCAGGTCTGCGTACGGAACGAATATTTGAAGCAATAGCACCAACGCGCTCTTTATCAATACCTTTTATGATAACTTTTGTGTTGGACGGAACATCGATTTCGATGCCTTCCTCCGGTACGATCTCTACCGGATGAGAGTACCCGACGTTAAGAACCAACTTGTTTCCTGCCTTGTTTGCACGGTAACCGACACCGACAAGCTCAAGACTCTTTTCAAAACCTTTAGTTACGCCTTCGACCATATTGTTTACAATGCTTCGTGTCGTTCCGTGCAGGGAACGGTGTTCTTTGTGGTCAGACGGGCGTTCAAAAGTAACTTCTTCCTCGCCGACGTTTACAGTGATGTCCTGATGAAGCTCACGGCTGAGCTCACCTTTTGGACCTTTCACAGTTACCTTGTTTCCGTCGAGAGTGACAGTTACGTCCTTTGAAAGCTCAATAGGTTTCAAACCAATACGTGACATACCTTACACCTCCGTTCATACCCTTTTAGATTACCAGACGTAAGCGAGTACTTCTCCGCCTACCTGCTGCTTGCGTGCTTCTTTATCTGTCATTACACCATTGGAAGTTGAAATTACTGCAATACCAAGTCCGCCAAGTACGCGCGGCACTTCGTCAGCCTTAGCATATACGCGCAGTCCTGGTTTGCTGATTCTTTTCAGCCCAGTAATTACACGTTGATTTTCTACTCCGTACTTTAGGAAAATACGGATGATACCTTGTTTTTTATCGTCGATATATTCAACGTCACGGACGAAACCTTCTTTTTTAAGGATGTCAGCAACCTCTTTTTTAAGATTGGAAGCAGGAAGTTCCAGCTTCTCGTGACGGACGGTGTTCGCATTGCGAATACGAGTCAGCATATCTGCGATTGGATCTGTCATGACCATCTCGTTTTACCTCCTTCCCTGTATCGGGTTTACCAGCTGGCTTTTTTAACGCCTGGAATTTGTCCTTTGTATGCAAGTTCGCGGAAGCAAATCCGGCAAAGTTTAAATTTACGGATGACGGAATGAGGACGCCCGCAACGTTCACAACGAGTGTACTCGCGCACTTTGAACTTTTGGGGACGCTGCTGTTTGGCTACCATAGATTTTTTTGCCAAGGTCCGTATTCCCTCCTTTAATTGTTTTATCGTTTATTTTTGAAACGGCATACCCATCTGTGTGAGCAGTTCGCGTGACTCTTCATCTGTGCTGGCAGTCGTTACGATTACGATATCCATACCACGCACTTTATCGACTTTATCATATTCAATTTCCGGGAAGATCAGCTGTTCACGAACCCCGAGTGTATAGTTCCCACGGCCGTCAAATGCTTTGTTGGAAACCCCGCGGAAGTCGCGGACACGCGGTAATGAGACGTTAACGAGCTTTTCGAGGAAATCATACATACGCTCGCCGCGAAGTGTAACCTTTGCACCGATCGGCATTCCTTCGCGAAGCTTAAATCCGGCAATAGATTTCTTAGCTTTTGTAATCAGCGGCTTTTGACCGGAGATTTCGGCAAGCTCCTCTACTGCTTTATCCAGGGCTTTAGGGTTCTGTACAGCATCGCCCACACCCATGTTAATAACGATTTTTTCAACTTTTGGTACTCCCATAACGGAAGAGTATTCAAATTTCTTGTGCAGATGAGGCACAATATCATTGTTGTATCTTTCTTTTAGAGCGTTCATTCGGTTGACCTCCTTTCATCAACTGACTTAATTATCAAGAGGCTCGCCGGACTTTTTGGCGATGCGCACTTTTTTACCATCCTCTATCTTATAACCTACTCGGGTAGGTTCTCCGCTCTTCGGATCCAGAGGCATTACGTTTGATACGTGAATGGCTGCTTCCTGGTCAAGGATTCCGCCTTGAGGATTGTCCTGGGAAGGTTTCGCATGTTTTTTCACGATATTAACTCCTTCAACCAATACACGCTCACGGGAAGGGAATGCCTGAAGAATTACACCTTCTTTTCCTTTATCCTTACCAGAAATAACTTTTACTTTATCGCCCTTTTTCACGTGGAGTTTAGATTGTGACATCATTGCACCTCCTTAGCAAGGCAAGTTCAACTTCCGTTTTATATTAGAGCACCTCTGGTGCCAGTGATACGATTTTCATGTACTGCTCATCACGAAGCTCTCGAGCGACCGGGCCGAAAATACGAGTTCCGCGTGGGCTTTTGTCCGGACGGACAATAACAGCTGCATTTTCGTCAAAGCGGATGTAAGATCCGTCCTGGCGGCGCGCACCGCTTTTAGAACGAACAATAACTGCTCTTACAACTTCACCTTTCTTGACAACGCCACCTGGTGTTGCTTGCTTGACAGAACATACGATCATGTCCCCTACATTTGCAGTCTTGCGGCCGGAGCCTCCAAGAACTTTAATGCACAGCACTTCGCGGGCACCAGAGTTATCGGCAACTTTCAGACGACTCTCTTGTTGAATCATGGATTACGTAACCTCCCTTCTTCGACGAAAGAAATTAGATGATAACTGCTTCTTCTACGACTTCTATAAGACGGAATCGTTTATCTTTTGAAAGCGGGCGTGTTTCCATGATCTTTACTACATCGCCTTTTTTAGCGACATTTTCTTCATCATGTGCTTTGAACTTTTTAGAGTATCTTACGCGCTTTCCATAAAGCGAATCCTTTTTGTAAGTTTCTACAACCACCGTGATTGTTTTATCCATTTTGTCGGAAACAACACGGCCTGTGTATACTTTACGCTGATTGCGTTCAGCCATAGTCTGCCGAACCTCCTCTCCGTTTTTAGCCTTTATTAATACCGAGTTCACGTTCACGCAAAACGGTTTTGGCACGGGCGATATCCTTGCGAACAATGCGGACGCGGCCAGGGTTATCCAATTGACCTGTCGCCAGCTGAAAGCGCAGATTGAAAAGCTCTTCTTTTAACGACTTCGTCTTTTCTTCAACTTCTGTTGTGGTCAAGTTTCTGAATTCATTAGCTTTCACTTGCTTCACCACCTATTTCTTCACGTTTCACAAATTTCGTTTTGATTGGAAGCTTGTGAGACGCGAGCCTAAGTGCTTCACGAGCAACTTCCTCGTTTACACCTGCAATTTCAAACATGATCTTTCCGGGTTTAACTACTGCCACCCAGCCTTCAGGAGCACCTTTACCGGAACCCATCCGAACTTCAAGAGGTTTTGCTGTATATGGCTTATCAGGGAAGATTTTAATCCATACCTTACCGCCACGTTTCATATAACGGGTCATCGCAATACGGGCAGATTCGATCTGACGGTTAGTGATCCAGGAAGCTTCAAGAGCCTGCAGACCATATTCACCAAAAGATACTTCAGTTCCGCCTTTCGCGCGGCCTTTCATTCTTCCGCGGTGTTCACGGCGATATTTTACGCGTTTTGGCAACAACATGATTAATTTCCTCCTTCCTTTTTGTCTGAACCTTTCGCAGGAAGGACTTCTCCACGGTAAATCCAGATTTTGACACCGATTTTACCGTATGTTGTGTCAGCTTCTGCCGTACCGTAATCAATGTCGGCACGCAGTGTGTGGAGTGGTACCGTTCCTTCACTATAGCTTTCTGAGCGGGCGATGTCGGCTCCGCCAAGACGACCGGACACTTCTGTTCTGATCCCTTTAGCGCCAGCACGCATCGTGCGCTGGATAGATTGTTTCATAGCACGGCGGAAGGAAATACGATTTTCAAGCTGGCGCGCGATATTATCTGCCACAAGACGTGCATCGATATCTGCCTGCTTTACTTCCGCAATGTTAATGTGAACTCTCTTGCCTGTGAGTGCGTTCAATGCCTTACGCAATGCCTCTACTTCAGAGCCGCCTTTACCGATTACCATTCCTGGCTTGGCAGTGTGGATCGTGATATTGACGCGCTTAGCTGCACGTTCAATTTCTACTCTGGAGACAGATGCGTCTTTGAGCCGAGTTTCAATATACTCACGAATTTTCACATCTTCGTGAAGTAAGTTTGCATATTCCTTTTCAGCGTACCATTTGGAATCCCAGTCACGGATGACTCCAATACGAAATCCGATTGGATTAACTTTTTGACCCACGCATTATCCCTCCTTCTTTTCTGATACAACGATTGTAATGTGGCTTGTGCGCTTGTTGATTCTAGTAGCGCGGCCCATTGCACGTGGACGGAAACGTTTCAGAGTAATTCCTTCATCAACATATCCTTCGCTGATGAAAAGATTCTCCGGTTCCATTTCATAGTTGTGCTCCGCATTTGCAACGGCAGAGTTGAGCACCTTTTCAATAATCGGTGAAGCTGCTTTTGGTGTGTTTTTCAAAATACCAATTGCCTCGCCGATGTCCTTGCCCCGGACGAGGTCCATAACTAATCGTGCTTTACGAGGGGCAATGCGAATTTGTTTAGCAACTGCTTTAGCTTGCATTTAGAGAACCTCCCCTCTATTTATCGTTTTGTTTTCTTATCATCGTTCTTATGGCCTCTGAATGTTCTGGAAGGCGCGAATTCACCGAGTTTGTGGCCGACCATATCTTCAGAAACGTAAACTGGCACGTGCTTGCGTCCGTCGTAGACTGCAATAGTGTGTCCTACAAAGTCAGGGAAGATCGTCGAACGGCGTGACCAGGTTTTAATTACTTTCTTATCGTTTGTTTCATTTAAAGCGTCCACTTTTGTCATCAAGTGGTCATCGACAAAAGGTCCTTTTTTCAAGCTGCGACCCATAAGGAATCCTCCTTTCGTGATTGCGCTGCGATTCCGCAGAACCGCAGATCAGCAATCCCGTTATTTTTTACGGCGGCGTACAATATATTTATCCGTGTCTTTGTTCTTCTTGCGGGTTTTGTAACCAACAGCAGGCACACCCCAAGGGGATACTGGTGCCACTCTTCCGATAGGCGCGCGTCCTTCCCCGCCGCCATGCGGGTGATCGCTTGGGTTCATTGCAGAACCGCGGACGACTGGGCGCTTGCCTAACCAGCGGGAGCGTCCGGCCTTACCAATGGTAATAAGTTCATGTTCAAGGTTACCAACCTGGCCGACTGTTGCGCGGCACGTTGCGAGAATCAGGCGTGTTTCTCCGGATCTCAGACGTAC
Source organism: Alteribacillus sp. HJP-4 (assembly GCF_042139015.1). NCBI lineage: Bacteria > Bacillati > Bacillota > Bacilli > Caryophanales > Bacillaceae > Alteribacillus > Alteribacillus sp. HJP-4. The sequence goes on from NZ_JBHIKY010000015.1 coordinate 49,596, forward strand.
GAGCACATATTTGCCTTCTTTACCAAGCACTTGAGCGCTGGCACCTGCAGAACGGACCAATTGTCCTCCGCGTCCAGGCTTTAACTCGATATTGTGGATGATTGTACCTACCGGGATGTTTGTTAATGGCAGAGCATTACCGGTTTTGATATCTGCGTCCGGTCCCGAAACAATCTCCTGGCCGACTTTCAGACCTTTAGGAGCAAGAATATAACGCTTTTCACCATCTACATAATGAATCAGTGCAATATTAGCAGAACGGTTCGGGTCATATTCGACTGTAGCGACTTTACCCGGTACTCCGTCCTTATCTCTTCTGAAGTCGATAACACGATACTGGCGCTTGTGTCCGCCGCCCTGGTGGCGCACGGTGATGCGTCCCTGGTTGTTACGGCCGCCTTTTTTGTGTACCGGCTCAAGCAGTGATTTTTCTGGCTTGTCAGTAGTGATTTCATTAAAATCATTAACAGACATGAAACGGCGACCATTCGTGGTCGGTTTATATTTCTTAATAGGCATTTTGATTTCCCTCCTTCACTGTTGGATTATACGCCTTCGAAGAATTCCAGCTCCTGGCTGTCTTCCGTAAGTGTTACAATCGCTTTTTTGCGATTTGGCTTATATCCGGAATGACGGCCGAAACGGCGGAATTTTCCCTTTTTGTTCAGCGTGTTAACATTATCTACTTTGACATCGAAAATTTCTTCGACTGCCTGTTTAATCTGGGTTTTGTTTGCTTTCACGTCTACTTCAAACGTATATTTCTTCTCACCCATGAGTTCGGCAGAAAGTTCTGTAATGACGGGGCGCTTGATCACATCACGTGCGTTCATTATGCGAGCACCTCCTCTACCTTCTCCACTGCATCTTTGGTAATCACGAGCTTATCGTGTTTGAGTACATCAAGCACATTAAGCTGATCAGCAGTCATGAAGGTGACTCCTTGTAAATTTCTTGAAGAATAATCAACCTGTTCATTATAGTCTGCAGTAACGACCAGTGCTTTCTGATCAACAGAAAGACCGGAAAGAATCTGTTTCATTTCTTTCGTTTTTGGTGCATCGAGCTGAAGGTTTTCTACAACTACGATACCCTCACTGTTCGCCTTTGTGGAAAGCGCAGATTTGATTGCAAGACGGCGCACCTTTTTCGGCAGTTTATAGCTGTAACTGCGCGGTGTCGGGCCGAATACTATTCCACCGCCGACCCATTGCGGGGCACGGATAGTACCTTGACGTGCGCGGCCGGTGCCTTTTTGGCGCCATGGCTTACGCCCGCCTCCTCTTCTCTCAGAACGGTTTTTCACCTTGTGTGTCCCCTGACGAAGAGATGCCTGCTGCATAAGAACGGCATCGTGGAGAACATGCTCATTAGGTTCTACACCGAAAATTGCGTCAGCAAGCTCGATGTCGCCTACCTTTGAGCCAGTCTGATTTAACAATGCTACTTTAGGCATGATGGAGCCTCCTTTCTTTAACGTTTTATTTTACTGTTTTAACCGCACTTTGAACGGATACATAGCTTTTCTTCGCGCCAGGTACGTTTCCTTTAACGAGAAGAAGGTTACGCTCTGCATCTACTTTTACGATCTCAAGGTTTTGTACAGTTACTGTCTTACCACCCATACGTCCTGGAAGCTTTTTCCCTTTCAGTACGTGGTTCGGGTCAACCGGACCCATCGCACCTGGACGGCGGTGATAGCGGGAACCGTGGCTCATTGGTCCGCGGGATTGATTGTGACGCTTGATCGCGCCCTGAAATCCTTTCCCTTTTGAAGTACCGCTGACATCCACAATATCTCCTTCAGCAAATGCATCTACTTTGACTTCCTGACCAACTTCGTAATCTGCAACAGCAATATCACGAATTTCTTTAACGTAGCGCTTGGGTGCTGCTTCAGCTTTAGCTGCGATCCCTTTTTCAGGTTTGTTGGCACGTGATTCTTTTTTGTCATAGAAACCAAGCTGAATTGCTTCATAGCCGTCAGATTCAACGTTCTTTGTCTGAAGCACTACATTCGGCTCAGCTTCAATGACTGTGACCGGAAGAAGTTCACCATTTTCACTGAACAACTGGGTCATGCCGAGTTTTCTTCCCAAGATTCCTTTGGTCATCAGTCACACCTCCTAAATATTTAATAAATTTTAGTTTTATTTCTGAATCTCTTAAAGTTTGATTTCAATGTCAACACCGGATGGCAGATCTAAACGCATAAGCGCATCCACTGTTTGCGGTGTTGGACTGACGATGTCAATCAGACGCTTATGTGTACGCATTTCAAACTGCTCACGAGCATCCTTGTACTTGTGTGTCGCACGAAGCACCGTGTATACGGATTTATCCGTTGGGAGCGGGATTGGTCCGGAAACTCCTGCACCGGATCGTTTCGCTGTATCCACGATTTTCTCTGCAGACTGGTCAAGCACGCGGTGATCATAAGCTTTTAAACGAATGCGAATCTTTTCTTTTGCCATGTAAATTCCTCCTTTTCGCCCGAATTTGTACAGACATACTCCGTGAAAATTCTCCCTCACCCGCCCATGGCAAAGGGCCCGGGTGTGTCGGCAACCTTTCACATCATCGCTGTATCCATGTCCAGAGTAAGGGGGAGTAGTTATCCGCCCAAATCTATCGTCCATGGTCACACTTTTACTATTATAAAGATTGTGCCTATCAAATGCAAGTTTTTTTTGAAATTAATCTTGGCTTTTTCGTATAATCTTTAAACGTTTGGAATTCTGGAGATAGATTGATCGGCGGGAATTTGTATTTGATCAGCGATCTTTCGAGTTTTATCAGCGAAAAATTCGATATTATGAGCGATTTTCTCAAAATCATCAGCGGAAATTTTCTTTTGATCAGCGATTATCTTGATATCATCGGCGAAACGCTCGGCTGTATATAGACATCGACTCAATAGCTCCTTATATATAGGAAGAAATGTGACATGAAGGGTGGTGCGGAGAGTAGATCAGCAGCTTTTAAGTCTTTGGGCGGGGATTTTGGAAATAGAGTATGTTTGGCAATATAGGGACATTATCAATTTGATTTTTTACATAGGGTGATTCAGCGAAAATTTGTATTTGATCAGCGATTTTTCGAGTTTTATCAGCGAAAAATTCGATATTATGAGCGCTTTTTTCAATATCATCAGCGGAAATTTTCTTTTGATCAGCGATTATCTTGATATCATCGGCGAAACTCAGGATAATCTACTGACTCGGGATAATCTACTGGTTGCTCGAACTCATATAAAAAGCCTCCGATCAGATACGACCGGAGGCTTTTCCACTACCAAAGATTTACTTGTCGATTACAGAAACAACGCCGGCGCCTACAGTACGTCCACCCTCACGGATAGAGAACTTCGTGCCGTCTTCGATCGCGATAGGAGCGATCAATTCAACTGTCATTTCTACGTTATCGCCAGGCATTACCATTTCCACACCTTCTGGAAGCTGGATGATACCAGTAACATCAGTTGTACGGAAATAGAATTGTGGGCGATAGTTAGAGAAGAATGGAGTATGACGTCCACCTTCTTCTTTTGAAAGAACATAAACTTCTGCTTTGAAGTTCGTGTGCGGAGTGATCGTTCCCGGCTTAGCCAGAACCTGTCCGCGCTTGATGTCATCACGGCCTACACCACGAAGAAGTGCACCGATGTTGTCCCCAGCTTCAGCGTAGTCAAGAAGCTTACGGAACATTTCTACACCTGTTACAGTTGTCTTCTTCGCCTGCTCATCGATACCGATGATTTCAATTTCATCTCCAACGTTAAGAACTCCACGCTCAACACGGCCAGTTGCTACAGTACCACGGCCAGTGATAGAGAATACGTCCTCAACAGGCATCATGAAAGGCTTGTCTTTGTCACGCTCAGGAGTTGGGATATAGCTGTCCACTGCCTCCATGAGTTCAAAGATTGCATTTTCATACTTCTCGTCACCTTCAAGAGCTTTAAGCGCAGAGCCTTGAACGACTGGAATATCGTCCCCAGGGAAATCGTACTCAGAAAGAAGGTCGCGAACTTCCATTTCAACAAGTTCAAGCAGTTCTTCGTCGTCAACCATGTCGCACTTGTTCATGAATACAACGATGGAAGGTACACCAACCTGACGGGAAAGCAGGATGTGCTCACGAGTCTGTGGCATTGGGCCGTCAGCAGCGGATACTACGAGAATAGCTCCGTCCATCTGTGCAGCACCTGTAATCATGTTCTTAACATAGTCAGCGTGTCCTGGGCAGTCTACGTGTGCATAGTGACGGGAATCAGTTTCATACTCCACGTGTGCAGTAGAAATCGTGATACCGCGCTCGCGCTCTTCCGGAGCACCGTCGATTGCGTCATATGCCATTGCCGTACCTTTACCAGACTTCTTATGAAGTACAGTAGTGATAGCAGCAGTCAAAGTAGTTTTACCATGGTCAACGTGGCCGATTGTGCCGATGTTGGCATGCGTTTTGGAACGATCAAACTTTTCTTTAGCCATTATGATTTCCTCCTTTAATAAACAGGTAAATTATATGAAAGCCAGAAAGGGGAACCCTTTACAAGTCCGCCTTCCTTAGCTTACAACAAAATAATTTAGCAAACAATCACTTAAATATAGATTATTGTCCGCTGTTTTTCTTGATAATTTCTTCTGACACACTCTTTGGAACTTCTTCATAATGATCGAAGAACATAGAGTATGTGCCGCGTCCTTGTGTGTTTGAGCGGAGGTTTGTCGCATAACCGAACATTTCAGCAAGCGGGACAAATGCCCGGATTACTTGAGAGTTACCGCGTGCTTCCATTCCGTCTACACGTCCACGGCGGGAAGTTACATCCCCCATAACGTCGCCCATGTATTCTTCTGGTACGACAATTTCTACTTTCATGAGCGGCTCAAGAAGAACTGGCTGACAAGCTGTCTTTGCCTTCTTCAAGGCCATCGATGCCGCCACTTTAAATGCCATCTCGTTTGAGTCGACATCATGGTATGAACCATCATACAGAGTAGCTTTTACATCAATTAATGGATAGCCTGCTAGCAGACCATTCTGCATGGATTCTTCAATACCGTTTTGAACGGATGGAATGTATTCACGCGGAACAACCCCGCCGACAATTTTGTTTACGAATTCGAAGCCTGCTCCTTCTTCGTTCGGTTCGAATTCAATCCACACGTGGCCAAATTGTCCGCGTCCTCCGGATTGGCGTACGAATTTACCTTCGCACTTACCGGCGGCACGAATGGTTTCACGATAGGATACCTGCGGCGCTCCTACAGTAGCTTCCACTTTGAATTCACGTTTCATACGGTCAACAATGATATCGAGGTGAAGTTCACCCATTCCCTTGATGATCGTCTGACCCGTTTCTTCATCGGTTTCCGTCTGGAAGGTTGGATCCTCTTCTGCAAGTTTACCAAGTGCAATACCCATTTTATCCTGGTCTGCTTTGGATTTAGGCTCTACAGATAGGGAAATAACCGGTTCAGGGAAATCCATGGATTCGAGGATTACTCTGTTTTTGTCGTCACAGAGAGTGTCCCCTGTCGTTGTATCTTTCAAACCTACACCCGCTGCAATATCTCCTGAATACACAGTCGATATTTCTTCACGGGAGTTAGCGTGCATCTGCAGGATCCGCCCTACACGTTCTCTTTTGTCTTTAGTGGAATTACGGACATAAGAACCGGAGTCGAGCTTGCCTGAGTAGACACGGAAGAAAGTAAGCTTACCGACGTAAGGGTCCGTTGCCACTTTAAAAGCAAGGGCGGAAAACGGTCCGTTATCGTCCGGTCTGCGTTCTACTTCTTCTTCACTGTCTGGAAGAATACCTTTAATTGGAGGTACATCCAGTGGAGACGGAAGATAATCGAGCACAGCGTCAATCATCAGCTGGACACCTTTGTTTTTAAACGCAGAGCCGCAGAGCACTGGATAAAATTCAATGTTTAGTGTCGCCTGGCGAATAGCTTTTTTCAATTCAGCTGTTTCGATTTCTTCACCTTCAAGATACTTCATCATAAGATCCTCATCAAAATCAGCAACTGATTCTACGAGCTTCTCACGATATTCATCTGCCTGTGCCTTATACTCTTCAGGAATTTCACGGGCTTCAGAACGGGTACCGAGATCATCCAGGTAGTAAAAAGCCTGCATTTCAACTAGATCAATGATTCCTTCAAAATCGTCTTCTGCACCAATCGGCAGCTGTACGGCCTGGGCATTAGCTCCGAGGCGGTCACGGAGAGTTCCAAGAGAATAAATGAAATCTGCTCCGATTTTGTCCATCTTATTGACGAAGACGATACGAGGAACGTGATACGTTGTCGCCTGACGCCATACCGTTTCTGTCTGAGGCTCTACCCCGGACTGTGCATCCAGCACTGCTACAGCACCGTCAAGTACACGAAGCGAACGTTCTACTTCAACGGTAAAATCGACGTGTCCCGGCGTATCAATAATATTAATGCGATGTTCTTTCCAGCGGGCAGTAGTGGCAGCGGAAGTAATAGTGATTCCGCGTTCCTGCTCCTGCGCCATCCAGTCCATCTGAGATGCGCCCTCATGAGTTTCACCGATCTTATGAATACGGCCGGTGTAATAAAGGACACGTTCAGTCGCAGTAGTCTTACCGGCATCAATGTGTGCCATGATACCGATATTACGAGTTTTTTCTAAGGAGAATTCTCGTGCCATGGACTTTCTTTCTCCTTTCTTCTATTCCTGTATAATTATTTGTTTTAAATAGTTGGTGGATCCTACCAGCGATAGTGAGCGAATGCTTTGTTGGCTTCTGCCATACGATGAGTATCTTCACGCTTTTTCACAGCGGAGCCCGTGTTATTGGCTGCATCAAGGATCTCATTTGCCAGACGCTCTTCCATCGTTTTTTCTCCACGAAGACGAGCATAGCTTACCATCCAGCGGAGGCCAAGTGTTGTACGGCGGTCAGGCTTCACTTCAATCGGCACCTGATAGTTTGCACCACCGACACGGCGGGCTTTTACTTCAAGTACAGGCATGATGTTTTTCAGGGCCTGATCGAAAATCTCCATCGGTTCCTGGCCGGAGCGTTCGCGTACTAGTTCAAATGCTCTATATAGGATATTCTGGGCTTTCCCCTTTTTTCCTTCGAGCATGATGCGGTTAATAAGACGAGTTACCAGCTTTGAATTATAAATTGGGTCTGGCAATACATCACGGCGTTGTACCGGTCCTTTACGAGGCATGGGTCACCCTCCTTTCAAAATGTTAGTAACGTGCTGATCATCAATTATTTCTTGGAGCGTTTCGTACCATATTTAGAGCGGCTTTGTTTACGATTCTGCACACCAGCAGTATCAAGTGCTCCACGTACGATATGATAGCGCACACCCGGAAGGTCCTTTACACGTCCTCCGCGGATCAGTACCACACTGTGTTCCTGCAGGTTGTGGCCGATACCAGGAATATATGCAGTAACCTCAATTTGGTTCGTCAGACGAACACGGGCATATTTACGCAAAGCAGAGTTCGGCTTCTTCGGTGTCATAGTCCCTACACGAGTACATACTCCGCGTTTTTGTGGAGAATCCTGGTTAGTAGGGATTTTTCTGTAGCTGTTGTAGCCTCTGTTCAATGCAGGGGAGTCAGATTTCTTTGGCTTGAACTGACGACCTTTGCGTACGAGCTGATTAATAGTCGGCATGTTGTTTTCCTCCTTTCGTAGTAAGGGTCTTTAAGACCACCGTTCCAGGTGGTTCAACAGGAAGCAAAAGTAAAGTTTTTGCCGGCAGAACAGGCCTGCCAGCAAAAACATTATTGCTTTTTCAGTGCAACCGTGGCTGCTCCTACATCAATTCCGCATACCTTTCCAAGCTGCTTCATGGAATCGACCTTGTGAACGGGAACTCCTTTTGCTTCTGCTGTAGTAAGAACCTGTTGAATGATTCGAAATTCTGCGTCTTCAGCTACGATTATTTCTGTGATGGAGTTCAAGTCGAGAGCCTTTAACGTTTGCTTCGTTCCTATTAAAACCTCATCAGCCTGTGTCACTTTTTCATAAGACATTACATATCCTCCAAAGCACAGGATGTTAGGCGCACTAAGAAATCATATCACCGTGAAAATGAGATGTCAACACTATTTTATTCTTGTGTGACAGGCTCTTCACCGACTCTTTCCATCTCCGGAAGAGTTTCGCCGGGTTTATCAACCTCAAGTGTGCGATAGCGCGGCATTCCCGTACCGGCAGGAACGAGTTTCCCGATGATAACATTTTCTTTCAGGCCGACAAGTTCATCGCGTTTCCCTTTGATAGCTGCATCAGTGAGTACACGGGTTGTCTCCTGGAAGGAGGCAGCTGATAAGAACGAATCTGTTTCAAGGGAAGCTTTGGTAATTCCAAGAATAACAGGGTTACCGACTGCCGGCTGACTGCCATCACGGAGAACTTTCTCGTTTGCGGAATCGAAGTGGTGAATTTCCACAAGACTTCCTGGCAGAACGTCTGTATCACCTGAGTCGGAGACACGGATTTTGCGAAGCATCTGGCGCACCATAACTTCAACGTGCTTATCTCCGATTTCAACACCCTGCATTCTATATACCTTCTGCACTTCCTTGAGCAGATATTCCTGAACTTCCTGCAGGCCAGTAACCTTGAGAAGTTCTTTCGGGTCAATGGAACCTTCCGTCAGAGCCTGGCCGGCCTTAACTTCTTCGTTCAACTCAACCTTCAGCCTGGCACCGTAAGGAGTGGTATAGCTTCTCGTCTCAAGTTCGCCCTGCACTGTGACTTCTTTCTTATCCTGTTGATCTTTAATATCTGTGACAGTTCCCGACAATTCAGAAATAAGCGCCTGCCCTTTAGGGTTACGAGCTTCGAACAATTCCTGAATACGCGGGAGACCCTGGGTAATGTCGTCTCCTGCTACACCACCTGTGTGGAACGTACGCATCGTAAGCTGAGTGCCCGGCTCCCCGATTGACTGGGCAGCGATGATTCCGACTGCTTCTCCGACTTCTACATCAGAGCCGGTAGCCAGATTTTTCCCGTAGCACTTTTTGCAAACCCCGTGACGGGTGTCGCAGGTGAATACTGAACGGATTGTTACTATTTCTACCCCTGCTTCTTCAATGAGAGTAGCTTTATCTTCATTGATCAGCTCGCCTTTTTTAGCAAGTACTTCTTCCGTTTCCGGGTGACGGACAGTCTTAAATGCCACACGGCCGACCAGGCGGTCATGAAGGTTTTCGATAAGTTCGTTTCCTTCACGCAGAGGAAATACATCCAGCCCTCTGTCTGTCCCACAGTCGTCCTCTCTGACGATAACGTCTTGAGCCACATCAACAAGGCGGCGTGTAAGATAACCAGAGTCTGCTGTTTTAAGTGCTGTATCTGCCAGACCTTTACGTGCCCCGTGTGTTGAAATAAAGTATTCGAGTACAGTCAGGCCTTCACGGAAGCTGGATTTGATTGGAAGCTCAATAATCCGGCCGGATGGATTCGCCATCAAGCCGCGCATCCCAGCAAGCTGCGTGAAGTTTGAAGCATTACCCCGGGCACCAGAATCACTCATCATAAAGATCGGATTCATATTGTCGAGAGTGCCCATCAATTTATCCTGAATGGTATCCTTTGCGACACTCCAAATAGAGATAACTTTGTTATAGCGTTCCTCTTCCGTGATCAAACCACGGCGGAACTGCTTCATTACCCTGTCGACTTTTTCTTCTGCTTCGTCGAGGATAACTTGTTTGTCCGGTAATACCACGATATCGGAGATACCGACCGTAATTCCGGCTTTTGTTGAATAATAGAATCCAAGGTCTTTCATGCGGTCAAGCATTTTGGACGTTTCAATAATTTGAAAGCTTTTAAATACGGCCGCAATGATATCGCCAAGAAATCCTTTCTTAAACGGAGGCACAAGCTCGCGATTTTCAAATTCCTTCTTAATATTCGCGTCGGTGGCCACCAGATATTTATCCGGAAGTGCGATGTCCAGGTTTGTGGCAGTAGGCTCATTGATATATGGGAAAGACTTTGGCAGAATTTCGTTGAATATCAATTTACCGACCGTTGTCATCAGCAGTTTTTTTGTCTGATCATCTGTAAAATTTGTTTTATTCACAGAAGAAACTGGCAGAGCAATCCTTGAATGCAGATGCACATAACCATTTTGATAAGCTGTCAGTGCTTCGTTAGTATCTTTGAAAACTGATCCTTCACCAACGGCTTTTTCTCTTTCGAGTGTCAGATAGTAGTTACCGAGCACCATATCCTGGGAAGGTGTAACCACCGGCTTGCCGTCCTTCGGATTCAGGATGTTTTGAGCTGCAAGCATCAGGATACGCGCTTCGGCCTGCGCTTCTGCGGAAAGCGGTACGTGCACCGCCATCTGGTCCCCGTCAAAATCAGCGTTATATGCTGTACACACGAGCGGGTGGAGCTTGATGGCGCGTCCTTCCACAAGTGTTGGTTCAAATGCCTGAATACCAAGACGGTGAAGCGTAGGTGCACGGTTTAAAAGAACCGGGTGCTCGGTGATAACATCCTCCAGAACATCCCATACCTCTGAATGCACGCGCTCTACTTTCCGCTTGGCACTCTTAATATTGTGAGCTAGACCGCGGCTTACCAGTTCTTTCATTACGAATGGCTTGAAGAGCTCCAGAGCCATTTCTTTCGGAAGTCCGCACTGATACATTTTCAGGGCGGGTCCAACAACGATAACAGAACGGCCCGAATAGTCTACACGCTTACCGAGAAGGTTCTGACGGAACCGGCCCTGTTTTCCTTTCAACATATGAGACAATGATTTTAATGGACGGTTACCCGGACCCGTTACCGGTCGGCCGCGGCGTCCATTATCGATCAGTGCATCCACAGCTTCCTGAAGCATCCGCTTTTCGTTTTGGACAATAATGTTTGGAGCACCTAGATCAAGCAGGCGCTTCAAACGGTTATTACGGTTTATTACACGGCGGTACAGATCATTTAAATCTGACGTGGCAAAGCGGCCGCCGTCAAGCTGAACCATCGGACGAAGCTCCGGTGGAATAACTGGCAGCACATCAAGAATCATCCAAGACGGATCATTGCCTGAATTACGGAATGCCTCAAGAACTTCCAGTCGCTTGATAGCTCGTGTACGGCGTTGTCCCTGCGCTGTTTCCAGCTCCTCTTTCAGGAGTTTGACCTCTTTTTCAAGGTCAATGTCCATTAAGAGCTTACGGATTGATTCCGCCCCCATTTGGGCACTGAATCCGCGGCCGTATTTGTCGTAATACGCACGGTATTCCTTTTCCGAAAGGAGCTGCTTGTATTCAAGCGGTGTTTCGCCAGCGTCTGTCACTACATAGGAAGCAAAATAAATTACTTCCTCGAGTGAACGCGGCGACATATCGAGTACGAGGCCCATTCGGCTCGGAATGCCTTTAAAATACCAAATGTGGGAGACAGGAGCAGCCAGCTCGATATGACCCATACGCTCTCTGCGCACTTTTGATCGAGTTACTTCAACTCCACAGCGGTCACAAACGACCCCTTTATAACGGACACGTTTATATTTCCCGCAGTGGCACTCCCAATCTTTTTGTGGACCGAAAATTCTTTCGCAGAAGAGGCCGTCTTTTTCAGGCTTCAACGTACGATAGTTGATCGTTTCAGGCTTTTTCACTTCTCCGCGTGACCAGGAGCGTATTTTGTTCGGTGAAGCGAGGCCTATTTTCATGTATTCAAAATTATTCACATCAATCAAGGGGTCAACCTCCCTTTCAAACTTGGGGATGGTGATTCATAAGCAGAGTAACTATTCTACCGGCGGCAGTTTGACGCGTCATACCCTCTGGTGCTGAGGATGTTCCTGGAGAACAGGCACAGACGGCTGCTGCCTTAATCGACATGCAGCCAGTTCTTGTGCACTTTTTTCCTCTTTACGCATTAGATGTTTTCGCTCTGTTCCATTTTCAGGTTCAACTTATCGCCGGCCTGTTCGTCTTCATCGTCAAGTTCTCTCATTTCTATCTCTTCTTCATTGCTGGACAGCATCTTCACGTCCATTCCAAGACTTTGAAGCTCTTTAATTAATACTTTAAAGGACTCCGGCACGCCAGGTTCCGGCACGTTTTCCCCTTTTACAATCGCTTCATACGTCTTCACCCGTCCGACAACATCATCTGATTTCACTGTCAGTATTTCTTGAAGAGTGTAAGCAGCGCCGTAGGCTTCAAGTGCCCATACTTCCATTTCTCCGAAACGCTGGCCGCCGAACTGGGCTTTCCCGCCAAGCGGCTGCTGAGTAACAAGAGAGTAAGGTCCGGTGGAACGGGCGTGAAGCTTATCGTCCACCATATGAGCAAGCTTGATCATATACATAACACCGACAGACACTCGGTTATCAAACGGTTCGCCTGATCGTCCGTCATATAATACCGTTTTTCCGTCGCGTGCAATTCCTGCTTCTTCGAGCGTTTCCCACACATCTTCTTCCCGGGCTCCGTCAAATACCGGAGTGGCCATGTGAAGTTTGAGGGAACGGGCAGCCATACCGAGATGCATTTCAAGGACCTGGCCGATATTCATTCGCGAAGGTACACCAAGCGGGTTAAGCATAATATCGATTGGCGTTCCGTCAGGAAGATATGGCATATCTTCCTCCGGCAGAATCCGTGAAATAACACCTTTATTTCCGTGACGGCCTGCCATTTTATCGCCTTCATGAATCTTCCGCTTCTGCACAATGTACGCGCGGACGAGTTGATTCACGCCAGGAGGTAGTTCGTCGCCGTCTTCTCTGTTAAAGATTTTTACGTCGAGAACGATTCCGTCGGCTCCGTGCGGAACGCGCAGTGAGGTATCCCGCACTTCGCGGGCTTTCTCGCCAAAGATAGCATGAAGCAGCCGCTCTTCTGCAGTCAGCTCCGTCATTCCCTTCGGTGTTACTTTTCCGACGAGAATGTCTCCATCCTTTACTTCTGCCCCAACGCGGATAATGCCACGTTCGTCAAGGTTTTTCAGCGCATCTTCCCCGACATTCGGAATATCACGTGTAATTTCTTCCGGTCCGAGCTTCGTATCGCGTGCTTCCGACTCATATTCTTCAATATGAACCGAGGTGTAAACATCGTCCTTCACGAGCCGTTCACTAAGGATGATCGCATCCTCGTAGTTGTAACCGTCCCAAGTCATAAATCCGACGAGTACATTTCGGCCGAGTGCCATTTCACCTTTATCCATCGAAGGTCCGTCCGCCAGCACTTCACCTTTCTCAATGCGGTCTCCTTCACTTACGATCGGACGCTGATTGTAGCTTGTTCCCTGGTTCGAACGAATATATTTCGAGAGCTTATATTTTTCAATATCAGTCTCTACTTCATTTCCATCTACATCTTCTAACTTGCGAAGCCAGATTTCCCGGGCTGTTACTCGTTCAATTGTTCCTTTTGTTCTTGAAACAATTGCTGCCCCGGAGTCTTTTGCGGACACATATTCCATACCTGTGCCGACAAGCGGTGCTTCCGGCTCAAGCAGAGGTACAGCCTGACGCTGCATGTTCGCACCCATCAAAGCACGGTTCGAGTCATCGTTTTCAAGGAACGGAATACAAGCAGTCGCAGCAGAAACCACCTGCTTCGGCGACACATCCATATAGTCAATTTTTTCCTTTGGTACAATTGTGTTTTCCCCGCGGAAACGGGCAATAATATTATCATTAGTAAACGTTCCGTCTTCGTTAAGCTTCGCGTTGGCCTGGGCTACAACGTAATTATCCTCTTCATCAGCTGTCAGGTAGTCACATTCGAGTGTTACTCTACCTGTCTCCGGGTCGATCCGGCGGTAGGCCGTTTCGATGAAGCCGAATTCGTTTACTTTTGCATAGCTTGAGAGGGAGTTAATCAACCCGATATTCGGACCTTCCGGCGTTTCAATCGGACACATCCGCCCATAGTGGGAGTAGTGTACGTCACGAACTTCGAACCCGGCACGCTCACGCGTAAGTCCGCCTGGCCCAAGCGCTGATAGACGGCGTTTGTGCGTCAGTTCAGCAAGCGGATTGGTCTGATCCATAAATTGAGAAAGCTGGGAGCTTCCGAAAAACTCTTTAATAGAAGCAATCACCGGGCGGATATTAATAAGTGCCTGCGGTGTGATCGCACTTGCGTCCTGAATGGACATCCGTTCGCGCACAACCCGTTCCATTCTTGAGAGACCGATACGGAATTGGTTTTGCAGAAGCTCTCCGACCGAGCGGAGGCGGCGGTTGCCCAGATGGTCAATATCATCGGTAAGGCCTACGCCTTGAAGTAGATTGAAAAAGTAGTTTATTGAAGCAACAATATCTTCCGGAGTTATATTCTTAATACCGCGGTCAATATTACCGTTGCTGATTACATTAATAATTCTTTCTTCATCCTGATAATCTTCAGGAGAATGGATTTTAATCGATTGTACGTTCAGGTCCGCTTCTTCCATGACCCCGCCTGATACGGTAAAACGCTTAAAGCCGACGTTGTTTTCCAGATAAGGAATCAATCGGTCCAGCGTTCTGCGGTCAAGAATTGTTCCTTCTTCCGCAAGAATTTCCCCCGTTTCCGGGTCTGCGAGAGTTTCCGCAAGACGCTGATTAAACAGACGATTTTTTATATGAAGCTTCTTATTAATCTTGTAGCGCCCAACATTTGCGAGATCATAGCGCTTCGGATCAAAGAATCTAGTGTTCAGCAGGCTTTTTGCACTCTCTACTGTCGGCGGCTCTCCAGGACGGAGGCGCTCATAGATTTCGAGTAGTGCTTTTTCCGTGCCATCTGTATTGTCTTTTTCCAATGTATTGCGTAAGTACTCATCTTCTCCGAGCAAATCAATGATCTCTTGATCAGATCCGAACCCGAGCGCACGCAGCAATACCGTAACAGGTATCTTTCTGGTACGGTCGATTCTAACGTAGACATTCTCTTTCGCATCAGTTTCCAGCTCCAGCCAGGCACCGCGGTTCGGAATAACGGTAGTCGTATAGCCCTTTTTACCGTTCTTGTCCGTTTTTTGATTGAAATACACACTCGGTGAACGCACCAGCTGAGAAACGATAACACGCTCTGCCCCGTTAATAATAAACGTACCGGTATCTGTCATAAGCGGGAAATCTCCCATAAAGACTTCCTGTTCTTTCACTTCGCCGGTTTCTTTGTTCATCAGCCGCACCTTTACTCGAAGCGGAGCTGAATATGTGACGTCCCGTTCTTTTGATTCATCAATCGTATACTTAGGATCTCCTAAACTATAATCAATGAACTCCAGAACTAAATTACCGGTAAAATCTTCAATCGGTGAAATATCCGAAAACATTTCACGAATTCCCTCATCAAGAAACCATTGATAAGAAGCCGTCTGAATTTCAATCAGATTTGGAAGCTCCAGCACTTCATTAATTCTTGCATAGCTTCTTCTGTGGCGGTGGCGTCCAAATTGAATAAGTTGACCTGCCAACTGATTCACCCCTTAAATCTCGCTTAATGTCGGCCTGTATTTATACAGGCGATGTGCACAAGACAGCTTTATAAATTTATATAGCTACACATCAGGAAGGCATCATGCCGACCCTTTGTGTTAACCAAACAGCACTCTGGACTGTACGTTTTTAAGCAAAAGAAAAAATGGTTTCTTCTATATAAAAAACCACTATTTTCCAACTGTCAGTCCGATTATAATATTTTTCCCATTCTCTGCATTTTTTATTCATATATTTAAAAACAAAGAGCGGAAGAAGCCGTGGGTATCCAAACGGATACTTATACGCATTAAATAACAATACCACAATTTCAATAGGCAGTCAAATCTTTTTTGCAATAAAAATATAATAACCTTTTTCTTTCTTTTTTGTCTCCACATAATCAAATAGAGAAGTCAGTTTTTCCTTTGCTGAAGGTGCTCCCTGTTTCTTTTGAATAACGACCCACAGCTCTCCTTTTGGCACTAACTTCTTCCAGGACTGTTCAAACAGGGAGTGAACTACTTTTTTTCCAGCGCGGATTGGCGGGTTTGTAAGAATCGCCGCAAAATCATCCTTATCGATATTTTCTAAAAGGTTACTTTCTACTATTCTCGTGTTAGCAGCTCCTGCAGCTTCTGCATTTCTTTTCGCAAGCGCCAGTGCCCGTTCGTTCACGTCAGCCATCCATACTTGATGGCTGGTTTCTGCAGCAAGGGCAATTCCTATCGGCCCATATCCGCAGCCAATATCGGCAATATCACCGGCAGGTTCCGACCATTCAAAGCTTTCTATCAAAAGACGGCTGCCGAAATCGACTTCATTTTTTGAAAAAACTCCTCGGTCCCCAACGAATTTATACTGCCTGTTTCGCAGCCTTGCTGTTACCTGCGTTTCCCGACTCTCCGTTTTCGGCTGTTTATCGTAATAATGCCCGGCCAATTTCTTCACGTCCTTATATCAACTTGGTTTTATTGTAGCAAAAAGAAAATAGACCTCTCAACCTCGGGCATTCATAATGGTTTATCAGAAAAAGAGCCTCCTCCATAAATGGAGAAGACTCTTGAATCGTAAAGAGTGGATTATTTAACTTCTACTTCAGCGCCAGCTTCTTCAAGCTTGCCTTTCACTTCATCAGCGTCTTCTTTAGAAACGCCTTCTTTGATTGGAGCAGGAGCACCGTCAACAAGTGCTTTTGCTTCTTTCAGGCCAAGACCAGTGATTTCACGCACTACCTTGATTACGCCGATTTTAGAGGAACCTGGGCTGTTAAGCACTACGTCAAATTCAGTCTGCTCTTCCTCAGCTTCAGCAGCTCCGCCGCCGCCAACAGCTACAGGAGCAGCCGCTGTTACGCCAAATTCTTCTTCAATTGCTTTAACGAGATCGTTCAGTTCAAGAACGGACATCTCTTTGATTTCTTCAATGATAGTTTCCTTACTCATTGTTCATCCTCCTTAGATGGATAATTAATTTTTTGCGCGCTGAGCGCTCAGAATTAAACTGTCATTCTTCTTTCAAGAGCAGAGCTTATGCTCCCTCTTCTTCTTTTTGATCGGCAACAGCCTTGGTGGCCAATGCGAAGTTGCGGACCGGCGCCTGCAGGACGCTAAGCAGCATAGAAACAAGTCCGTCGTGGGATGGGAGGCTTGCAAGCTCCTTGATTTCTTCAAGAGAAGCCACCCGGCCTTCGATGACACCTGTTTTGATTTCCAGCTCTTCATGATCCTTAGCAAAACCATTCAATACCTTCGCCGGTGCTACGACATCCTCCGTGCTTGTAGCAATGGCAGTTGGACCCGCAAGGAATTCATCCAGGTCGGTTAAATCCGATTTTTCTGTGGCGCGCTTAACCATCGAGTTCTTATATACCTTAAAATCAACGTTCGCTTCACGAAGCTGCTTGCGCAGTTCAGTTATTTCGGAAACATCAAGTCCGCGGTAATCTACAACGATTGTAGAAACACTGTTTTGAAGCTTTTCAGTGATTTCCTGCACGACACCCTGCTTTTGTTCGATAACTTTGCTCATCTGTCACACCTCCTGCTTTTGTCTCTGGCAAACCGCAAACGGTAAGGTTTTATAAAATATAAAAGCCTTCGTGTCTGCAGACACGAAGGCATACGTTTTCTAATCAGTACATTCTCCTCCAGGGAAGAACGATTCGAAAACTACCTCGGCAGGAGATTAAGCCTTACACGGCACCTGCTGTCTGCGGTATCAAGATCATTTTATTCAAAGCGTTATCTACCGCAGATAATTATAACGGTTCAAACGCAATTCGTCAATGATTTATTTTAAATTAAGCGTTGCAGTGCTGACTTTGATTCCAGGACCCATTGTGGACGCCACAGCGACGTTTTTCATGTATGTCCCTTTAGCAGCTGCAGGCTTCGCTTTTACAAGAGTGTCTATAATCGTGTTGAAGTTTTCAAGCAGTTTGTCCGTATCAAAGGATACTTTCCCGATCGGAGCATGAATGTTACCGGATTTATCTACACGGTACTCTACTTTACCTGCTTTGATTTCTTCGACAGCTTTTGTAACATCCATTGTTACTGTGCCTGTTTTTGGGTTCGGCATAAGCCCTTTTGGTCCGAGTGTTTTACCAAGCTTACCAACTTGAGCCATCATGTCCGGTGTCGCAACTACGACATCAAAATCAAACCATCCCTGCTGAACTTTGTTTACCAGGTCTTCTTCTCCAACGTAATCTGCTCCGGCAGCTTCCGCTTCCTGAGCTTTCTCGCCTTTTGCGAAAACGAGAACCTTCTGTGTTTTCCCGGTTCCGTTAGGAAGAACTACAGCGCCGCGGATCTGCTGATCATTTTTACGAGGATCAACTCCGAGACGAGCTGCTACTTCTACCGTTTCATCGAAATTAGCAACAGACGTTTTCTTTGCAAGCTCAATAGCTTCTTCCGCGCCATAGTGCTTTTCACGGTCAACAAGCTTCAGAGCATCTTGATACTTTTTACCTCTTTTAGCCAATTTTATTTCCTCCTCGATTGTGGTTTTAGCGGTCAGACCTCCCACTATTAAAGGTTGCGAACGTAGTCTTCGCACCAATCAGGTACGAATGTCGCAACCTCAGGCAAGGCAGTGCATTAATCTTCGACGACAATACCCATGCTTCTGGCAGTACCTTCTACCATGCGCATTGCTGATTCCACGTCAGACGCATTTAAATCCGGCATCTTCGTTTCTGCAATCTCGCGTACTTTATCACGTTTAACCGTCGCTACTTTATTCTTGTTCGGTTCACCAGAACCACTTTCCACGCCTGCAGCCTTCTTCAAAAGAACGGCAGCTGGTGGAGTTTTTGTAATGAAAGTAAAAGAACGGTCCTCATATACAGTGATTTCAACCGGAATAATCATTCCTGCATCTTCTGAAGTACGGGCGTTAAATTCTTTACAAAATCCCATGATATTCACGCCTGCCTGACCTAGTGCAGGACCAACCGGCGGGGCTGGATTTGCTTTCCCAGCAGGGATTTGAAGTTTGACAATTTTCTCGACTTTTTTAGCCACGCGACACACCTCCTTAGTCCGTGATGTGGTTAACCGGGCGTACGGCCCTCCCACTCTTTATAGAATGAAACTCATTTCATTCTCATCGTGTCAAGTGCTTTTTCACACCGAAACATTAAAATCTTATCACTTCAGCTGAACTTCTGCAAGCCCTGAATTACAACTTGGCCACTTGATTAAACTCGAGCTCGACAGGAGTCTCCCGGCCGAACATATTAACGTGCACCTTCAGCTTCTGTTTTTCCATGTTGATATCCTCGATCGTTCCTGTAAAGTTGGCAAATGGACCTTCTTTAACTTTCACTGTTTCTTTCAGGTCAAAGTCAACCTCTGCTTTCGGCTGGCTTTCACCCATTTGGCGGAGGATGTTATCCACTTCATCCGGCAGCAGCGGAGTCGGCTTTGAGCCTGCTCCTGCGGAACCGACAAAGCCCGTTACACCCGGCGTGTTGCGGACAACGTACCAGGAATCATCCGTCATGACCATCTCCACAATGACATACCCGGGAAAAACTTTTCTTGTCACCGCTTTGCTTTTTCCGTTTTTGATTTCAGTTTCTTCTTCCACCGGTACGAGCACGCGGAAGATTTTATCCGTCATTTCCATAGATTCCACACGTTTTTCCAGGTTGGTTTTCACCTTGTTCTCGTATCCGGAATAAGTGTGTACAACAAACCAGCTTTTTTCCATCATGATCCGGACGGGTGCGTCCTTCCCTCCTTAATTAGGTAAAAATATGCGTACTAATTCAGACAGCCCGGAATCAATCAGGGCAAAAAAGATAATGAAGAAAATAATCGTAATGATAACAACGATTGTGTATTTCGTCAGCTCTTTACGTGTCGGCCACGTAACTCGCTTCATTTCTTTATTTACATCACGGAGAAACCTTATCGGGTTCTTTGTACCGTCAGCCATACAGCCACCTCCAAAAAACGTTCCTCACAGTAATCTCCGTGAGAACGATTTTTTACTAATTTCCTATTCCCATTGCCGTTCATTATCCGTCAACTGTCCATTTTTTTTTGCAAAATAAAAAAACAACCGCTCTTTATTTCGTTTCGCGATGAAGGACGGAAGCATTACAGTGCTTACAGAATTTCTTCATCTCAATGCGGTCGGTTTGTGTTTGTTTATTTAGTTCAGTTGTGTAATTTCTGGATAAACATTGCGTGCATGCCAGCACTACTTTCTTCCGCATTGAGCACCTCCTGCTCATTAGACAGGCTCCTTTGCATACGCCTATACACCATATCACAGAGGTAAAACGCTGTCAATTTTACCTGGAAGCACTTGTAATTTTTCTTTGAAGGGAAGGGGAGATATGCCGTACAGTGGCTGCCGCGGCTGGTTCTCCGGACATTGATTCCGTTATCGGCCAAAAAGGAAACCCAATTTCCTGACATTCAGGCAAATAACGTACCGTCCGCATCCGGCACGCTGGCCTATTTCTTGCTCACCGCAACCCCCGCTTGGCGGTGCCCTCGGAAAGCGAAGCGTTTTTGACGAAGCATATTATGAAAACTCACAGGTAACAAACAGGAGCTGTATCAAAAGGTTAAAAACAGCTTTTGATACAGCTCCCTGTCTTCTTTACGGCTTAAAGGCCATTGCTGCCTCTACTGCTTTTTTCCAGCCATGATAGAGTTTTTCCTGCTGCTTTGAATCGATTTTTGTTTCAAAGAGTGTTTCTCGCTGCCATTGCTTGGAAATATCAGACTTGTCCTTCCAAAATCCAACAGCGAGTCCGGCGAGGTATGCAGCACCAAGCGCTGTCGTCTCTTTAACTTCTGAACGTTCAACCGGCACACCAAGCATGTCGCTTTGAAACTGCATAAGGAAATCATTTTCCACAGCGCCGCCATCCACCCGCAATGCTTTCAGCTCAATACCGGAGTCCGCCTCCATCGCGGTGAGTACGTCCTTTGTCTGGTATGCCAGCGATTCCACAGTGGCGCGGACAAAGTGTTCTTTTTCCGTTCCTCGTGTAATGCCGAACATCGCTCCTCTCACGTCACTGTCCCAATAAGGAGTACCAAGTCCAACAAAGGCGGGGACAAGGTATACACCATCAGTTGAATCTACTCTTTCGGCATACGACTGTGTATCAGAGGCTTTTCCGAACATGCGCAGCCCGTCGCGCAGCCATTGAATCGCGGAGCCGGCCACAAAAATGCTGCCTTCGAGAGCATACTCCACTTTTCCATCAAGACCCCAGGCGATGGTCGTTAACAATCCGTGTTCAGAGGCGACAGCTTTATCTCCAGTGTTCATCAGCATAAAGCAGCCGGTGCCGTACGTATTTTTTGCCATCCCTTCTTCGAAGCAGGCTTGTCCAAATAGAGCTGCCTGCTGGTCACCTGCTACTCCTGCAATTGGCACTTCCTGTCCAAAAAAATGATAGTCAACGGTATGGCCATAAACTTCTGAAGAAGACCGCACCTCCGGCAGCATGCTTTCCGGAATATCGAGAATTTCCAGCAGCTCCTTGTCCCACTTCAAATCGTGAATGTTGAAAATAAGCGTACGTGAGGCATTTGTGTAGTCGGTGACATGCTCCTTGCCGCCCGTCAGCTTCCAAATCAGCCACGAGTCGATCGTTCCAAACAAAAGGTTTCCTTTTTCCGCTTCTTCTCGTGCCCCTTTTACTTGATCAAGTATCCATTTAATCTTCGTGCCGGCAAAATACGCATCAATTAACAGGCCCGTTTTCCGCCGGAATGTATTCGCATGGCCCTGCTCCTTCAATTCATTACAGATATCCATTGTTTGGCGGGACTGCCACACGACCGCATTATATACTGGCTTACCGGTATTTTTATCCCAGACCACTGTCGTTTCCCGCTGATTCGTAATTCCAATCGCTGCTATGTCTTTTGCAGAGACATCATAACGGGACAGAACCTGTGCAATCACCGCAAGCACGGAGCTCCAGATTTCCTGCGGGTTGTGCTCGACCCAGCCCGGATGCGGAAAATATTGCTCAAATTCTTTCTGAGAGGTACCGACAATCTTCCCTGATTTTTCGAAAAGTATGGCCCTTGAACTGGTCGTGCCCTGGTCTATTGCCATAATATAATTCTTCGCCATGTTACTTCCTCCTCTGTATTAATGTAAGTGTGCTAATTTTTTATGTTGGGGTTCTCTGCCGTACTCGAAAACTTTGGTTTGTCTATAGAATAGACTGTACCCAGTACAATGACAAAAATAACTAAGAATGCTGCTGTAACTCCGATACCTTCTCCAAGAAAAACAGATCGATAGAACAAGGCCCCCAGTACACCGCCTAAAATGGGGCCGACTACAGGAATCCAGGCATAGCGCCAATTTGAGTCGCGTTTGCCCGGAATCGGAAGAAAAAAATGAGCAAGCCGCGGACCAAGATCACGAGCTGGATTAATGGCATAGCCGGTCGGGCCTCCTAAAGACAACCCTATAGCGGCAATGAGGAGACCAACAATTAACGGGTTCAGCCCATCGGTGAATTGATTGGCTCCGATTGCAAGCAGACCCATGAGAAGTACTGCGGTGCCAATTATTTCACTAACTAAATTCGCAAACGGATTATCGATGGCCGGGTCTGTGGAAAATACAGCCAGCTTCACGTTCGCGTCCTCTGTCTCCCGCCAGTGAGCCAGAAAATGCAGGTACACAATGATACCGCCGATAAAGGCTCCGATTATCTGCCCGGCAATGTAGGTCGGAACAAGGGCCCACTCAAAATCACCGATGGAAGCCAGCCCCAGGGTCACTGCAGGATTAATATGTGCTCCGCTGATTTCTCCGACGGCATAGACCGCCATAGCTACTGCAAGACCCCAGCCGAGAGCTACTACAATCCATCCTCCCCCTTCCGCCTTTGAGCTTTTCAGGTTAACATTGGCCACGACACCGCCGCCGAAAATGACGAGAATCATAGTTCCGACAAGCTCAGCTAAGAACATTGACAATATTTTCAGCCTCCTTATCCTTTTGTAATAAAAGCGATTACATAACATAGAAGGACAGGAAATACAAAAACCGCACACTTCTCCCTCCTGTTAAGAGAAAATGTACGGTTATCAGTAACTCCACCCGTTCTATTAACTTGTGGCCAATTATAGCAGTGAAGGAAAACGCTGTCAAAAAAATTTAGAAAATTCAAACAAAACAAAAGTCAGAGAAATCGCTTTCTTTTTACTTATAAAATTAAAGCTGGCAGGTTTTAAGAACTGGCGCTTTTTACCTCAACGTATCTTTCCAGCTTTCGTTTGACTCTTTGCAGGGCATTATCAATTGATTTTACATGGCGGTTTAATTCACCGGACATTTCTTGATAAGACCTTCCATCTAAGTAGAGCATCAGCACCTTTTGTTCAAGGTCGCTTAAAATTTCCTCCATCTTATCTTCAATGTCATCAAACTCTTCCTGATTAATCAACAGTTCTTCCGGATTACTGACTTTTGAACCGCACAGTACATCCAGGAGGGTGCGTTCAGACTCTTCGTCATACATTGGCTTGTCCAGAGAAACATAAGAATTTAAAGGCATGTGCTTTTGTCTGGTCGCGGTCTTGATCGCAGTAATAATCTGTCTCGTGATGCACAGTTCGGCAAATGCCCGAAAAGAGGAAAGCTTGTCCTCCTTGTAATCGCGAATTGCTTTATACAATCCGATCATACCTTCCTGTACAATATCTTCATGATCGCCGCCGATAAGAAAGTAGGATCTTGCTTTTGCACGGACAAAGTTTTTGTACTTTTTAATGAGAAATTCTAATGCCGCGTTATCTCCGGAACGTACATGTTCAACTAGTACTTCGTCTTCTGATTTGTCAACGTGCTGGTGTTGCGTGTCTTTGAGGTCTAATCCCAATACAATCCCTCCGCCCTGATGATTGTATAAATATAACAATAGTATATAGCACCACTTCCGCAAGCGTCAACAGCTCAGCGGCCACCTCGACGCCATTTGTCAAAAATTTCAGCAATTTCTTCAGAAAGCGGAAAATTCGACGTTTTTTCTATGCTGTTTTGCTCCCTTACTCTCTTCGAAATGCTTTTTTCGACAAGCTCCATTTCTACCCGCAGCTCTCTCGCGGATTTTCGAAGCGCTCCGCTGCCAAAGGCTGCTGATTGTTCTGCATAATCTGAAGTAGCAACATGTACACGCGTTTCGATATTTTTTAATTCTCCGACGAGTTTCTCGATCCGTTCATCAGCTGTTTCATTTTCTTTTGTATATATAACATCAAGGAGATAATCGTTGTATTGGCGGCCGGTGCCTGACACCATATGAGCATCAAAAATAACTTTGACCTCCCAGCCTTTAAAGGCCTGGTATTCAGCCATACTATTAATAAGCCGGTCTCTTGCTTCCGCAAGGTTTTTCTCGCGCAGAGTTTTTAATTCGGGCCAGTCTCCGATGATGTTATACCCGTCCACAAGCAAAATATCCTTCATCTACTCGCTGCCTGCAGGACTGCGCTTTCGGTTGACTTCATACATTAAGAGTGCAGCAGCAACAGAGGCATTTAAAGAGGTTACATGCCCTGCCATCGGTATCTGCAGCAGGAAGTCACACTTTTCTTTGACAAGCCGTCCCATTCCTTTCCCTTCGCTGCCTATCACCAGACCGATCGGCGTATCAGAAGGAATCGTCCGGAAATCGGCAGTCCCTGAAGCATCGGTGCCGGCGAGCCATAATCCCCGGTCCTTCAGCTGTTCCATCGTCCGTGCCAGATTAGTCACTCGTGCGACAGGAACATATTCTATCGCCCCTGCTGATGCTTTGGCAACCGCCTGCGTCAGACCGGCCGCTCTGCGCTTCGGAATGATTACACCGTGGGCTCCTGCTGCGTCCGCTGTCCGTAAAATAGAGCCAAGATTATGAGGATCAGCTACTTCGTCGAGTAAAATAAAAAAAGGCTCTTCCTGTTTTGCTGCTGCCTTTTGAAAGATATCATCAATCTCAGCGTATCGGTAAGCGGCTATGGCCGCCACAACTCCCTGATGACGGTTATTGCCGGAAAGCTCATCAAGCTTTTTTCGGGGAGCCTGCTGGACAAGCACTCCCTTTTCCTTCGCCAGCTGCTGAACCTGCTTCATCTGTCCTTTTCCAGCGCCTTCTGCCACCCAAATTTTATTAATGGAGTGGTCTGAACGAAGTGCTTCAAGAACAGGGTTTTTGCCTGATATCCATTCTTCGCTCATTCTTGCTCACTCCTTTCCTTATTTTCAATCTGCGCAAATGAAAAAGCAATAATTTCTTCGATCCGCTCGTTCCGCCCGAGAAAATATAAATATCCCAGCAGCGCTTCAAATGCTGTGCTGTAGCGATATGTGCCTGGATCCGTGTTTTTGGGCACACTTCCAGATTTCGCATTACGCCCCCGCTTTGCAACGGCTGTTTCATCTTCGTATAAAAAATTCTCGTTAAATAGAGCATGCATTACTCTGGACTGGGCCGCTGCAGACACATAGGATGTGGCACTGCGGTGCAGCAGGTTGGGGCGGACCCGCCCCGATGCGATTAAATGGCCGCGGACATAGAGGTCATAGACGGTATCGCCCATGTAAGCTAATGCGAGAGCATTTAACTGGCGTGCATCCACCTGTTTATGTTCAGTGTTCATATTTTCTGCTCCCGTTTCCAGCGTGTACCCTGAGGCGTATCCTCGAGAATAATCCCCTGTTCTTTTAAAGTATCTCTGATTTCATCCGCCCGTGCAAAATTCTTATCTTTACGGGCTTTAATCCGCTCCGCTATTAATTGTTCAATGTCCTCATCCAAGATTTCTTCGACCGGTTCCACAGGAATATCCATTAAGCTGCCGATATCGCGGATAACCTCCAGCATAGCTTCCAGTACCTCTTTTGATGTCTGCTGTTCCTGCAGATACATATTTGCATCTTTGACAAGATCAAACAGAGTACTGATGCCGTTTGCTGTATTAAAGTCATCATCCATCGCCTGTATAAATTGTTGTTTTCGATTTTTCGCCTGCTCAAGCCAGAATTTTTTTTCACCAAAATCAGCACTCATTTTTAGCCGGTGCTTGAGGTTCGCTGCCGTGGTCTGAATTCGTTCGAGACTATTTTGTGCGCTTGTCAGAAGCTCTGCACTGAAGTTCAAAGGACTGCGATAATGAGACTGCAGCATAAAAAATCGAACGACCTCCGGACGGTACTGCTTGATAATATCCTGTACGAGCACAAAATTTCCGAGCGATTTCGACATTTTTTCGTTGTCAATCTGAATATAACCATTATGCATCCAGTACTTTGCCATTTGTTTTTGATTCAACGCTTCGGATTGAGCCACTTCATTCTCGTGATGAGGAAATGCCAGGTCCTGTCCGCCGGCATGAATATCAATCGTTTCTCCGAGGTATTTCTTTACCATAGCTGAGCATTCGATATGCCAGCCGGGACGGCCGGCTCCCCACGGACTCTCCCAGGAAATCTCGTCTTCCTTTGCTGCTTTCCACAGGGCGAAGTCGAGCGGGTCCTTTTTCTTTTCCCCGATTTCTATTCGTGCTCCCATCTGCAGATCTTCGATGGATTGAGATGACAGCTTGCCATATCCAGAAAAGGATCTCGTCTGAAAATACACATCCCCGTCCGCTTCGTAGGCAAAACCTTTTTCAATGAGCGCTTTTATGAAAGCAATAATATCGGGCATTGTTTCTGTTACGCGCGGATGCAGATCTGCTTTTTTTACGCCAAGAGCAGATGTATCCTCGTGATAGGCCGCAATAAAGCGCTCAGCCAGGACTGGAACCTTTTCCTTCAGTTCTTTCGCCGCTTTTATAATTTTGTCATCCACGTCGGTAAAATTGGTTACAAATTCTACTTCGTAGCCACGGTATTCTAGATATTTTCGTACCATGTCAAATACAACTGCCGGCCTGGCATTTCCGATATGAATGTAATTATAGACCGTCGGCCCACAGACATACATCTTGACCTTCCCTTTCTCCAGAGGGACGAAGGCTTCCTTTTTACGGCTCATTGTATTGTAAAGCGTAATCGCCATTACGTATCTTTCCCTTCGTGAACAGGTTTATCAGCCTGGTGGGCATGAAGTTCTTTTTTCAGTTTTTCTATTTCCGTTTCCATTTCTTTAAATTTATCGGCAACAGGGTCAGGAAGCAGGTGGTGGTCAAGATCGCCTCGTTCTACCTTTACTCCTTCTCTGACAACTACCTTTGCAGGAATACCGACAACTGTCGAATCAGGTGGAACTTCCTTTAACACGACAGAGCCTGCCCCTACTCTCGAGTACTCTCCAATCCGCATGGAGCCGAGAATTTTAGCCCCTGTAGCTATCAGGACATTATCTTCAATGGTTGGATGACGTTTTCCCTTTTCTTTTCCTGTACCGCCAAGAGTCACCCCTTGATAAATGGTGACGTTGTTCCCAATTTCGCATGTTTCCCCGATGACCACTCCCATGCCGTGGTCGATAAATAACCGCTGGCCGATTACCGCTCCGGGGTGAATCTCGATGCCTGTGATAAAGCGGCTGAATTGAGAAAGCAGGCGGGCCAGGAAGTACAATTTCTTTTTCCACAGCCAATGGGCGACCCGGTGCCCCCAGATAGCGTGAACACCTGAATAGGTAAGTACGACTTCAAGACGGCTTCTTGCGGCCGGATCCTGATCAAATACAACATCAATATCACTTTTGAATGTCTTCCACATGCCTTTTCTCTCCTCTCCATGTAAGAAAAGCACAAATGCCTGGAAATGAATGTAAATAAAGAAAACGCCCCTGTGCTTGTAGCACAGAGACGCTTTCGGCGCGGTTCCACTCTGTTTAAAAGGAGAGCGGCCCAGCGCTTTCCTTTTCCCTTATCAGATAACGGTATTTCTACCGCTTCCGCCTACTCGTATTCAGCGGAAGGCTCAGGGATGCATCTTCAAAACGTGCTTTCGGGGGCCGCTTTCAGCTGCGGTCGGCCCTCTCTGTACAGGAAGCGATCGTTTTTACTTTTTCCCGTCGGCGCTCTTCATCTTATATTTATACTTGAACTGCTTGTTTTAGACGTGTCTGAACAACTTCTTTTCCTAAAAGCGCTATCGCGTGGGGCAGCTCCGGACCGTGAGTCTGGCCAGTTACAGCGACTCGGATCGGCATAAACAGCTTTTTCCCTTTATGGCCGGTTGCTTTTTGTACTGCTTTCACTGCAGCCTTTATCTCAGTCGGCTCAAAAGTATCCAGATCACTGAGTTCTTTTGAAAATTGAGCCAGAACCTCTGGCACCTGCTCTTCGGACAGTACCTTATTTGCTTCTTCATTATACGATATCTCTGTCTTAAAGAACAACTCTGTAAGCTCAACGATTTCTGCCGCATAATGCATTTGCTCCTGATAGAGCTCTACAAGTTTTCTGGTGAATTCACGGTCTTCGTCGGTTACTTCGGCTGAAATCCGGCCGGCTTTTTGTAAATGAGGCAGCGCGAGCTCCGTTAATCGGTCCGGGTCTGCTTGCTTCACATACTGGTTATTCATCCAGGCTAGTTTATCTGTATCAAATACAGCCGGCGCTCTCGATACCCGCTCGAGACTGAACTGTTCTTCGATCTCCTCTAAGGAAAAAATTTCTTCTTCGCCGACAGGAGACCATCCGAGTAAAGCAAGGAAGTTCACGAGTGCCTCTGGTAAATAACCAAGCTCTTTATACTGCTCCACAAACTGCATGATAGACTCATCCCGCTTGCTCATCTTCTGCCGGTCTTCATTCAGGATGAGAGAGGCGTGGGCGAAGGTTGGTTTTTCCCATCCGAATGCCTCAAATACGAGGGCCTGTCTTGGTGCGTTAGAAAGATGCTCTTCCCCGCGGATTACATGCGTGATTTTCATTAAATGGTCGTCCACGACGACCGCAAAGTTATAGGTGGGGATTCTATCTTTTCTCGCGATAACAAAATCGCCGATTCCTTCGGTTTCAAAGGTTACATTTCCGCGGACATCATCTTCAATGACAACGCTCCGTTTTTCTGGCACGCGGAAACGCACCACTGGCTTAATACCCTGATCTTCAAAGGCCTTCCGCTGCTCTTCTGTTAAATCACGGTCACGGCCGCTGTATTTAGGCGCCTCACCCCGCGCAAGCTGATCCGCCCGTTCTTTTTCCAGTTCTTCCTCCGTCATATAATCATAGTAGGCCTTGCCTTCATCGAGCAGCTGCTGAAGGTACTTTTCATATATGTCCAATCGCTCCATACATCGGTAAGGCTCATAAGGACCACCCACATCGACACTCTCGTCCCAGTCGATTCCAAGCCATTTCATACTGTTCATCAGTTTCTCTGTAGCTGTTTCAACGTTTCTCGCCTGGTCGGTATCCTCTATGCGGATAATAAATTTTCCATTCTGACTTCTCGCGAATAAATAATTAAAAAGAGCGGAGCGTGCACCTCCAATATGAAGATGGCCCGTCGGACTCGGAGCAAACCGTACTCTTACTTCTTGGCTCATATATTACACCTTCCATTTCGAAATTATTTTAGTAAACAATAATGTGCTTTTTAGACAAGCAGCACGACGGCATGAGCAGCAATTCCCTCTTCTCTGCCGACAAAGCCCAGTTTCTCGGTTGTTGTCGCTTTAACATTAATTTGCGACATTTCATTTGCCTCTAATAGAGTAGCAATCCTTTCACGCATTGCTTCAATATGCGGTGCCATTTTTGGACGTTCAGCAAGGATCGTGCAGTCAGCGTTCCCAATCTGATAACCGTGTTTTTTCACAAGCTGAAATACGTGTCCCAGCAGTTTTGCCGAATCGGCATCTTTATATTCCGGATCTGTGTCGGGAAAATGCGCCCCGATGTCCTGCTCCCCCATCGCTCCTAATAAAGCATCCGCGAGCGCATGTAAAAGAACATCTGCATCAGAATGTCCGAGCAGCCCTTTCTCGTAAGGAATTTCTACTCCGCCAATAATAAGGGGGCGGTCCTTCGCCAGTTGATGTACATCAAAGCCGTGACCTATTCTCATGAGCGCTCAGTCTCCTTTCCGCTGTGTCAAAATAGCTTTTGCGACCATCATATCTTCAGGGGTTGTCAGCTTGATATTATCATAGCTTCCTTCTACAATATGTACCTTAAATCCAAGCCTTTCAACCAGACTTGTATCGTCGGTTCCAGAAAAATTATCCGCCGCCGCTTTATTATAGGCCTGCATGACAATTTTGAATTGAAAAGCCTGCGGAGTCTGGACGCCCCACAGCTGAGAGCGCTGCATCGTTTCTGTGACTACACCGTTTTCTACTTTCTTTACCGTGTCCTTCATTTTTGTACCGAGCACTGCGGCTCCCATTTCAGCAGCCTCCCGCACTAACGAGTGAATGCTGTCAGCCTGCACAAAAGGACGGGCGCCGTCATGTACAAGCACAAGCAGCTCTTTATTATCATCAAGAATTTTCAGGCCTTCATATACACTATCCTGACGCTCCCGGCCTCCTGCAATGACATCTGTCACCTTCGTAATGTTCCATTCGTCGAACAAGCTGCTCATATCTTCTTTTTCGGAAGGATTCACTACCACGATAATACGTTCACACCAGGGATCCTTCTCAAACACAGAAACGGTGTGAATAATAAGTGGGGAATTCTCCAGCATCAAAAATTGTTTATTGTGACCGGCCTTCATCCGCTTTCCCTGCCCGGCTGCCGGTATTATTACTGTATATTTCATCTTACCTCTCCAATATATATCTAAATGCACCTGCAACTACTTCATAATACACTTCCTTCCTCCATTTAAGCAATAACATGGTGGAGAAGCAATACCAATGAAAAATCCCCTGCCAGCAATACAACAGGGGAGTAAACATGTATTTAAAGTGCTTTTTCCATCAGCTTGGGCTTCGCGAAAATCATCCGGCCTGCGCTGGTCTGCAGAACACTCGTCACTACCACTTCGATGGTTTTGCCAATATAATCACGGCCGCCTTCGACCACGATCATCGTTCCATCATCCAGATAGGCAATGCCCTGATTTTGTTCTTTCCCATCTTTAATCACCTGAACATGCATTTCTTCTCCAGGAAGCACTACCGGCTTCACAGCGTTGGCAAGATCATTAATATTTAAAACCTCTACTCCTTGAAGGTCACACACTTTATTCAAATTAAAATCGTTTGTCACAACCATACCGTTGCGTACTTTAGCCAGCTTCACAAGCTTACTGTCCACTTCTTGAATCTCTTCAAAGTCCCCTTCGTATATTTCAACCTCCACTGCCAATTCTTTTTGAACTTTGTTTAAAATATCAAGCCCGCGCCGGCCGCGGTTTCGTTTGAGAACATCCGAGGAATCTGCTATATGCTGAAGCTCCTCGAGTACAAACTCGGGTATGACCATAGTTCCTTCAATAAATCCTGTCTGGCAGATGTCTGCGATTCTTCCGTCAATAATGACACTCGTATCGAGAATCTTATCCTTTGACTGAGACCCAGTCTCTCCATCCTCCCGTTTCTTATCCTTTGCTGCGGCACGGCTCGCAGGAAATAAGCTCATAAGCTCATCTCGTTTTTTAAAACCTACCTGAAACCCGAAATATCCGAGAAAAAAGGTAATAAATGTTATAAAAATTGGCAAAACGGAGCTTATCACTGGAATAGCTACTGAATTAAGCGGGATACCAATGAGAAAGGCAACGACTAAACCAAATACAAGACCGAGTGTCCCAAAAAGTACATCTGTGACCGGTGCTCTGACGATGGCTTCTTCAATCAGCTTCATTCCATTGACGATATAATCTGCAAACCAGAACGTTGCCAGGAACAATAATACAGCACCAATTAAGCCACCGGCGTAAGGGTTGGTCAACCAGGCTGGAATTCCAGTAAGATTAAATAATGCTATAAGTTCGGGTATAAATATAAATCCCAGCGTTGCTCCGGCAAGTATAAAAAATAATTGAACAATTCGCTTTAACACGTGTACAGCACCTCCTTTCACCATTATAGACAAATACCTGTAATTAAAACCTACGAAACTTAAATTCTCCTATTATCAGCAGGTTTTATATAATAAAATAGTTCACTTTAAATGTAGCAAATATTTCCGAAAATGTCTCTATTTTAAATAATTTTTTATTATATCGTGAATAAATTGTAACGGTCAACTTCGACTTAAATATGGCGGTCGATAAATAGCTGTTCCTGAATGCGGTGGAGCCCTTCTTTTATTTGTTTAGCCCTTGCCCTGCCCACACCTTCGATCTTATCTAATTCTTCGATGGTAGCGACCATTATGTCGTTTAAAGTAGCATAGCCCTCCACCAGATTTTCGATCACCCCGGCTGGCAGGCGTGGGATTTTATGAAGTATCCGGTAGCCCCTGGGCTTAAGAGCCTGCTCCTGCGGCTTGGTCCGGTGGGAATAGCCAAGCATTTTCATAATAACGCCTTCATCCATCAATTCTTCATTAGTAAGTCTTTTCAATTGTTCGAGAATGCCGCCGGGGTTCATATCGGTTCTTTTCATGTAGTCCTTTGTCAGGTAAAACGCTTCTTTTTCTGTATTAGATACAAGTTCGTCGAGCTGCATGGTTATTAACCGTCCTTCGCTCCCAAGCTCCATGACATAATTAAGAATTTCTTCTTTAATCCGCATGACCAGCTCCACCCTGTGCATCACCTGCACAACATCCTGAAACGTGACCAGCTCTTCGAATTCGAGTGCTCCAAGGTTCGTAATGCTCTGGTCGAGCACTGATTTATATTTTTCCAGCGTCTGAATGGCCTGATTTGCTTTTGTTAAAATCATTCCCATATCCCGGAGCGAATAGCGATGCTTGCCTTTATAAAGAGTAATGACACGACGCCGCTGCGAAATCGATATGACAAGATTGCCTGTTTGGCGGGCCACCCTTTCTGCTGTGCGGTGCCGGATCCCCGTTTCTTTCGATGGAATAGCATTATCAGGAATAAGCTGGGTGTTGGCATGCAGTATTTTCTTTGCATCCTTTGTTAAAATAATGGCTCCATCCATTTTAGCAAGTTCATAAAGATTAGCCGGGGAAAAATCGCAATTTATATGAAAGCCGCCGTCGACGATTTCTCTGACTTCTTCCGTATGGCCAAGAACGATTAATCCGCCTGTATTGGCCCGCAGGACATTATCGAGCCCCTCTCTTAATAAAGTGCCGGGAGCAACGAAACGCAGAACTTCTCTGATAAAAAAATGGCGGTCCTGCTCAGTTTTTTTCATGCCATGTTCCTCCTCCACCGCTGAATATCATGCTCGTATTTACCAGGAAGCTCCCTGTCCTGTTAAGGTGATGTCTAAAGATTCTTCAAGCGTTCCCACGCCGACCACTTCAATATTATCGGGGAACGTCCAGCCCCCGATATTTTTAGAAGGAATGACAGCCCTCTTAAATCCGAGCTTTGCTGCTTCGGCAACTCTTTCTTCGATGCGGGACACACGACGGATCTCCCCGGTAAGGCCGACCTCGCCGATGACTACATCCGTTGGGCTGGTAGCCTGGTTTCGAAAGCTTGAAGCTACACAAATAGCGATAGCTAGATCTACTGCCGGTTCATCCAGCTTCACGCCGCCCGCCACATTTATATAGGCATCCTGATTTTGAAGAAGCATACCAAGCCTTTTTTCAAGTACAGCCATTAATAAAGCAATTCGGTTCTGGTCGACTCCTGTGGCTGTCCGGCGCGGGTATGCATAGCTTGACGGAGCGATCAGCGCCTGCAGTTCTACAAGGACCGGGCGCGTCCCTTCCATCGATGCCACCACGACAGAACCGGATGTTCCTTCTGAGCGGTCCCCAAGAAAAATTTCTGATGGATTGGTTACTTCCGCAAGTCCCATCTCTTTCATTTCAAAAATCCCGATCTCATTCGTAGATCCGAACCGGTTTTTCACGGCTCGTAAAATCCGGTAAGTATGGTGCCGTTCCCCTTCAAAATAAAGGACGGAGTCAACCATATGCTCCAACAGCTTCGGACCGGCAATTGATCCCTGCTTCGTCACATGTCCGACTATAAAGACAGCAATACCGCGGCTTTTTGCAACCTTCATAAATGTAGAAGTTGATTCTCTGACCTGTGCTACACTTCCGGGTGCAGAGGTGATATCAGAGTGATGAACGGTCTGAATGGAATCTATCACCACAAGCGAAGGTTTTATCTCATCAATCGCCCGCTCAATCTGATCCATATCTGTTTCTGCGTAGACATATAAATGATCCGCATTTGCACCAAGGCGGTCCGACCGGAGCTTTGTCTGCTGAATCGATTCTTCCCCGGATATATACAAAATGCGGTGATTTTGTTTGGCGAGCACCGCTGACATTTGTAAAAGGAGAGTTGATTTACCGATGCCCGGGTCACCTCCGACGAGCACCAGGGAACCAGGAACGATGCCGCCGCCGAGGACACGGTTCAGCTCTTTTATCTCGGTTAGTACACGCGGCTCTTTTTCTCCGGCTACCTTTGTAATTGACTGCGGCTTTGAAGAAACCGAGAGGGTGCGCCTTACTCCGCTTTTCTGCTTCGCAGCATCCAGCTCTTCTACCATTGTATTCCAGCTGTTACAGCCCGGACAGCGGCCCATCCACTTGCTCGTTTCATAGCCGCAGTCCTGACATACAAACTTCGTTTTCGTCTTTGCCATCTCTCGCTCTCCCTCCCGGAAAAGTAATGGAGGTAACTAAAGTGTACCGCTTAATTATGATGAAACTATGAACAACCTATGAAATATTTTTCTGATTAACCGGGTAGTAAAACGACTGCCTCCGGCGAAATTGCCAGCTGGCAGTCGAGTGAATTAGATATTTATTTTGTTAAGCCTTCTTTAGCCCCGGATTTCGTTTCTACCGTAAATTCGCCGTCTTTTACATCAATGACAGCTGAATCACCTTTTTGTATACCGCCGCGGAGCAGCTCTTCGGAAAGACGGTCCTCCACGTGCTTTTGCAAAGCGCGGCGGAGCGGACGTGCACCATATTCCGGATCATAGCCCTCATCGGCAATTTTCTCTTCAGCAGCTTCACTAAGCTTGAAATCAATGCCTTGTTCTTTAAGCCTTTTTTTGAGCTGATCCGCCATGAGTACAACAATCTTCTTAATGTGTTTCTTCTCCAAACTGTGAAAGACAATAATTTCATCGAGCCTGTTAAGAAATTCAGGACGGAAGGTATTTTTTAATTCTCCCATCACTTTGTCTCTCATATCATTAAACTGTTCGCCTTCAGAGTGTGTCGTGAAGCCGACAAATTTATTGCGGCGCAGCGTGCTTGCCCCGACGTTCGATGTCATGATGATAGCTGTATTTCTAAAATCGACGCGCCGTCCTTTAGAATCAGTCAAGAATCCATCTTCAAGCACCTGCAGCAAGATATTAAATACTTCAGGATGTGCTTTTTCCACTTCATCAAGCAAAATTACAGAGTAAGGCTTACGGCGTACTTTTTCCGTCAGCTGGCCGCCTTCTTCATAGCCTACATACCCTGGTGGAGAGCCGACTAGTCTGCTTGTCGCGTGACGTTCCATATATTCGGACATATCGATGCGGATGACTGAATCCTCGTCTCCAAACAACGTCTCTGCTACTGCCCTGGCTAATTCGGTCTTCCCAACTCCGGTCGGTCCAAGGAATATAAAGGAGCCGATCGGCCGCTTTGGATCTTTTAAGCCGGCTCTTGCTCTGCGGACCGCCTTAGAAACTGCCTTTACTGCTTCTTCCTGGCCGATTAAGCGGCTGTGAAGAATCTCTTCCATCTTGAGAAGCCGCTCTGTCTCCTCTTCTGCAAGCTTGGAAACAGGGATACCAGTCCAGCTCGCGACGACCTGAGCAATATCTTCGGTTGTCACTTCTGTATTTTCCTGCCCCTGCTTTTCTTTCCAGTCATTTTTCATCGTATCTAATTCTTCACGAAGTCTCTGTTCACTGTCCCGCAGAGAAGCAGCTTTTTCGAATTCCTGGCTTTGTACAGCTGCATCTTTTTCTTTGCGGGTTTCTTCCAGCTTCTGTTCAAGCTCTTTTAAGTTCGGCGGCGCCGTATATGAACGCAGCCTTACCTTAGAAGCGGCCTCATCAATCAGGTCAATCGCTTTATCGGGAAGGAAACGGTCCGGGATATAGCGGTCGGAAAGCTTAACCGCTTCATCTATAGCATCATCGGTGATAGTTACGCGGTGATGAGCTTCATAACGGTCACGCAGCCCTGCAAGGATCTGAACGGATTCTTCGTTAGTCGGCTCATTCACTTGAATTGGCTGAAAACGCCGTTCAAGCGCTGCATCTTTTTCGATATATTTCCGGTATTCATCAAGTGTGGTAGCACCAATACATTGCAGCTCTCCACGTGCAAGTGAAGGCTTCAGGATATTGGAAGCATCGATGGCGCCCTCTGCTCCCCCGGCACCAATAAGCGTGTGCAGTTCGTCGATGAATAGAACAACATTAGCTGCCTGCCGGATTTCTTCCATCACTTTTTTCAAACGGTCTTCAAATTCGCCGCGGTATTTCGTGCCGGCGACAACCGTCCCCATATCCAGGGTCATCACTCGCTTATTGCGAAGAATTTCCGGCACTTCATTTTCGATGATCGCCTGGGCGAGACCTTCTGCAATTGCAGTCTTACCAACGCCCGGCTCCCCGATTAACACCGGGTTATTTTTCGTCCGGCGGCTTAAAACTTGAATGACACGCTCAATCTCTTTACTGCGGCCGATCACCGGATCAAGGCCTTCCTCCTTCGCTACAGCTGTAAGATCTCTTGCCAGACTGTCGAGGGTAGGAGTATTGGCGTTGGAGGAGCCTGCCGCTGAAGCCTGCTGCGGGCTGCCTCCAGAGGATTCATTGCTGCCAAGCAGCTGCAGCACCTGCTGTCTTGCTTTGTTCAAGCTGACACCGAGATTATTCAGTACTCTTGCAGCGACACCTTCGCCTTCACGAATAAGTCCCAGCAGGATATGCTCTGTTCCCACGTATGAATGCCCAAGCTTCCGCGCTTCATCCATAGAAAGTTCAATTACCTTTTTGGCCCGTGGAGTGTAATGAATCGTTTTTGAGCCTTCCTGTCCTGTACCAATTAGTGATTCTACTTCTTTCTGTATTTGGTCTGATCCGAGGTTCAGTGCCTGCAGTGCCTTTGCTGCGATACCTTCACCTTCTCTGATCAACCCCAATAGAATGTGTTCTGTTCCGATATTGCTATGGCCAAGACGGATCGCTTCTTCCTGCGCCAAAGCAAGAACCTTCTGCGCCCGTTCTGTAAATCGTCCAAACATCATTGATCATCCACCTCCAAGATATAGGTACTACTTATTTTCTTCCAGTTGTATACGTTCACGGATAAGAGCTGCCCGCCTGACATCACGTTCCTCCGGTGAGAGTCCTTTTCCAGCATACTGTTGTAAAAACCCAGGCTGTGTTAAAATCATAAGTTCATTAAGGATATTACCCGATAAACCTTCGATCAAATCTAGATCGATACCAAGCCTTACATCTGAAAGGCGTTTTGCCGCCTCTTTTGATTCCATAATCCTGCTGTTTGAAAGGAGTCCATAAGACCGGTAGACTCTATCCATCATCTGCATTTTCGAGGAACGCAGCAGCGCTTCTCTGGCTGATCGTTCCTTTTGGATGAGCTGCATTACCACTCCCTGCAGATCCTCTACAATATCTTCCTCAGACTTACCAAGTGTCATCTGATTTGATACTTGAAAAAGATTTCCAAGTGCTTCACTTCCTTCTCCATAAATACCTCTTACGACGAAGCCAAGCTGGTTAATTGCAGGGAGAATTCTATTTAATTGCTTCGTCATGACCAGGGCAGGGAGATGCATCATAACAGAAGCTCTGAGGCCGGTACCGACATTTGTCGGACAACTTGTTAGATAACCACGCTTTTCATCAAAGGCATAAGTTACCTTTTCCTCCATCCAGTCGTCAATACTATTAGCAAGCACCAGCCCTTCCTGCAGCTGAAAACCTCTAAACAGACATTGAATTCTTAAATGATCCTCCTCATTAACCATAATGCTGACAGACTCATCCTCACTCAGCAGTACAGCCCCTTCTTTGGATTTCTCTGAAAGGTGCGGACTAATTAAATGCTTTTCCACCAGCACCCGTTTTTCATTGGAGGACAATTCATCCATTTTCAATATCTCAAGAGTGCCGGCAGATCGGCTGCCATCCGCTTGTATTTCTTTTTCTACATAGTGCAGTAAAGTACCTGCTGATTCTGCAGAAGCGATGATAGGAAAAGGATATTGATCAAAGTTTCTGGCAAAACGAATTCTTGAGCTAAGTACAATATCTCCTTCTGGGCCGGTTTCATTTTTCATCCAGGGACTTATGGCTTCGGAAATAAATCGTTGAAGTGACATCATTCATCCCCCTTTCCTTCATGCATATCCGTCTCGAGCGATCGAATATGGTCTCTGACCTCTGCAGCCTGTTCAAACTCTTCCTGTTCGATAAGCAGCCTAAGCTTCTCTCTTTGGTGTTCAATTTCTTTTTGTATTTTTATTTTCCCGCCGGTTCGCTTAGGCACCTTACCCGCGTGCCGATGATTCCCACTGTGGACCCGCTTAAAGATAGGATCGAGCTTTTTATCGAATGTCTGATAACATCCAGAACAGCCGAATCTTCCTTTTTTTGCAAATTGATCGTAGGATAAACCGCAATGTTCACACACTAAAGGCTTCACTTGGGCGGAACGGGCCGATGGTGATCCACTGCTGAGTGGCTGCTCGAAATTTAACAGACCAGAAAGCAGGTCATGGATAGAATAACTGTTAGACCCTGGTATATTTTCACCCTTATCTCTTGCGCACTCATCACATAAATGCATTTCCGCTTTCTGGCCATTTACGATTTTCGTGAAATGCAGAGAAGCCGGGCGCTCCTGACATTCCTGACAGAGCATATAGCCCCCTCCTTTCAATCTCGTTATTTTATGCGTAAGCTCTGCAGCATTGCTTTTAAAATATTGGCACGAATAACGTCCCTGTCTCCTGCATACTTTAACGACAAAATATTTCTATCTGTCGCTGCGAGCATTAATTTAGCCTCTCGTTTTGACACAATCTCTTCCTCATATATCCGCATAATAATACTTTCGGCTGTCAGCTGATCAATTCCTTCTCCAATTAAGTTTAATAATTGAGAAATCAATTCAGCATGGTCATCAAGCTTCACTCGAGTAATACGGATATACCCGCCACCACCGCGTTTACTCTCTACTAAGTAGCCTTTTTCTGTTGTAAACCGGGTGCTGATTACATAATTAATCTGAGAAGGCACGCATTCAAACTGCTTTGCCAATTCACTGCGTTTAATTTCTATCAAGTCTTTTTCACTTTTTGTTAAAATCTGCTTCAAATAACTCTCAATAATATCCGAAATATTTCTCAAGGCGGCGACCTCCTTTCGTCGCTATTCCCAGCATATATTTCTGTTCCCCTTTTGACCTTGACTATCTTTGACTATAATTAAAATATAATACAACCGTCTGCAAAATTCAAGCAGACGGCCTCTTCATTATTAACGCTATGCATTTTTTTATTCCCGCGAGTGCCGCATTTCAATCTCTAAAATTCCTTCCACGTATTGCAGTTCCTCGTGCAGTAGAGATCGGTCGGCTCCTTTTGGAAGAGAGACTTCAAAAGTATAGTTCACTCCCTCTTTCTCCCCGACTTTTTCCCGTGTTCCTTTAATTTTTTTTATCATTACATCATGTGTTTCAAATACAGTAACAAGCGCAGATAATGTCTTTATCTTTTTGTTCGTCTGTACAACAACTATCTGTTCTTTTGTTGAGGAAAAAAATCGATCAACATGATTAAGAAATAACAGGCTGAGCAGCACGAGAAGCGTTGTAAAGCTTGCAGCAAAATACATTCCGGCTCCAGCTGCCAGCCCAATCGCGGCTACCACCCAAATAGATGCAGCGGTTGTAAGCCCCCGAATTGAAGCACCCTGTACAATAATGGTGCCTGCTCCAAGAAAACCGACCCCGCTGATAACATAAGAGGCGAGACGGGAAGGGTCATACGCTGAAATATCCGCGTTTTCTTCGAGGTACGGCTGAAATCCAAATAAAGCCATCAACATCGCAAGACATGCTCCTGTTCCTACTAACAGATGTGTCCGGAATCCTGCAGGGTGACGCTTGTATTCTCTTTCCATTCCAATTAACCCCGCCAGGAAAGCAGCAATTAAAATGCGTATGAAAATTATATAAGAGTCGTCGGTTATAAAAGCATCCATATGGCGCCCCCTTCATATGAGTGTATGGATACGATTCTTTCTTATTCCAATTATAATATGTTTATTAGAATCGTTCATTTTTGTTTTCGAGATTATTTTACTTTCCCTTTTTGGTGGATCTTCAATCGAACGTTTGATTGAAAGACCGCTTTAGGATCGGATATCCCATTCTTGTCGTGGTTATCCCGCCCAGGGGAGTCGTTTCCCGCTTTGGGACAGCTTTTCACTCTTTACATGACGTGTTTCCTCTTTTGTTGAAGGCGTTTCCCGCTTTGAGCTGTCACTTTCCACCGCACCTCTCTCGTTTCCCGTCCCGGGGTGGGGTTTCCCCCGGATGACACATTTATCCCTTTCTTTTCCATGGTTTCCCCCTTTCCGAGCGCATATCACCTGTTCGGTGTGCTTATCCAAGCTTGGCGCGGCTTTTCACTTCTTACAGAGAGCATTTCCACCGGTGCCGAGAGCGTTTCCCGCTTTGCGATGGCTCTATCCCCCGCGCCATGCTCCTTTCCCGCCCCGGGGCTGGTTTTCCCCCGGATGACACATTTATCCCTTTCTTTTCCGTGGTTTCCCCCTTCCCGAGCGCATATCACCTGTTCGGTGTGCTTATCCACGCTTGGCGCGGCTTTTCACTTCTTTCATGGCGCGTTTCCCCTGATGGCGAGAATGTATCCCGCGTTGCGCTGACTCTTTCCCCCGGACCACAAGCTTATCCCTTTCTCTTTGAAGGTATCCCCCTTTTCGAAGTCAACGCAGAAGGCAGCCCATACAAAAAAGCCGCCGGAACTCGAAGTTCTGGCGGCTTTTTCTATCGTGCCCGGCAGCGTCCTACTTTCACAAAGGGTTGCCCCTTCATTATCATCAGCGCTGAAGAGCTTAACTTCCGTGTTCGGCATG
>NZ_JBHIKY010000016.1:0-83587 GCF_042139015.1 Alteribacillus sp. HJP-4
AAGATTCTTGTATGCCTTTACCCATTTTCTTACTTGTTGTTTATTCGGTATATTGTGTTTTTTTGCCAACAACCTATACCCCAACGAACCTTCTAGATACTCTTTCACCACGTTAAATTTAAAATCACCACTATATTTAGCCATATAAAAACACCCCAAACGTTAGTTTTTTACTCTAACTTTTGGGGTGCAGCACCGTTTTTTCTTTTGTTTGAAGGTCATATAGAGATTATCATGGGTAGATTGAAGAATCCTAACCAGAAGAATAAACTGGCTTTACAAAAGATGCTCCAAAACCAAAATTGCATTCAAATTTTGGGCAGGGTTGCCTCCATTACTACTAACTTGTGTCGTCTGATTCTCCATTTTTATCATCTCTCCCATAAATTTCTTTGTACTTCTCATTTATTAATACTTCAATTACCGTTGCTCCGCTAACTCTTACATTGACTCCAGCACTTCTCGAACATATGGAGGATTGCCAATCACAACAACAAAACCACCATTGTTATGGTTGCTGATTTGATTACAGAATTCATCAAAGGCACTTACACAGGTAAGTTACGTTCTGCTGTTGGTTATAAAGGTATGCTCAAAAAAGGTGCAATTATGCTAGTTGTCATTTTGGCTAATATGCTTGATTTACTTACTGGTACAGGAACACCTGTATTTCGGACAATGGCTACCTATTTTTATATTGGAAATGAAGGAATAAGTATATTCGAAAACTTAGGGAAAATCGGTGTGCCGATTCCACAAGGTATTGCCAAATACATAGAACAACTGAGCAAAGAAGAAAACAAAGGTCAAAAAAAATAAAATGGAAATTTAATAAATGTCAATTAATATTTGAAAAATTTAGAAAAACTGATGCGAATAATACGGAAATATGTAATGAACAATTAGAACAGAAGGTGTTTTAATTATTTTCTCCTCATTTTCACAAAAGTAAAATTCTGGTACGTTTGAGAAGCCAAACCATGAAAGGGGTGAACATATGAATGTTTGGCAATGGGTTGTAATTTATAAAAACAAGAAAAAAGAAACCCCCAATAATTAAAATACATACTAACAAGGGGAATGAGAATGAAAAATATATTGCTTTCACTAGGTTTTTTAGCTGCTTTAATTGCTCTATGCTTTACGACTACTTCCATGGTTAGCGCAGAAACAAATGATGATTTTTTAAATGTCGATTTAAACGAAGGAGAAACTGTTGTAGACTTTTATATAGAAACATCTGATGAGTTAGATGACAGCTTTGTTGATTCAGATGAAGACACTGAATTTTCTACATCTGAACGATCGTTAAAATGGTATGCCGTAAGTGAATCATATGAGGGACATTCTTATGGAAACTGGAAATATGCTGGAGCTTCTACCTTAAGCGGTGGTGTTTTAACTGCTTCTCACACAACCGCAGTGTCTAACACTTATTCCGGTTCATTGGAGGCAACAAAGAGTGCAGTAAGTTCAGAGGTAGGCTTTGATATTACGTATACTGATGATAAAACGGTAAGCTATTCAACGCATTCTTACCCAGATGGAGAATATAGATTAGAATATAGACATGTATACAAAAAGTATAAAGTTAAACAAGAACTGAAATCTGCTCATCCTCGCGCTAAAGTGTATGATACAAAATATGTTTATCCAAAAAAATGGGTTGAACGGCAATATCGCGTAGTAGAATTATAATTAGATGTTTATTAAGGGAGAATGAAAAATTATGAACAAAACAAGTATAGGCATTTCTTTTTTATTTATGGCTACTATACTTTATGCCACGCGTTTTATTTGTGGAGCTATAGGAAGAATTGGGGCAACAACATGGGGCGAAAAGGATTTTGCTCGGTACATGTCTCATATTCCGATCAGCTTAATGATTGTTACTATAATTGCTTTATCATTGGGCATTGGCTTTTTTGTGTGGGGATTGATCCAATCATTAAAAAATCAATGAGCCTCAGCACAGCTTTAAAAAGACAATATCTGTAAGGAGATTATTAAATGGGGAAATACGGGGCTCTAGTGGCGTAATTAATAAAAAAGCAATAAGCCATATGCGGTTTCTTCGTATCATACTTTGTTTCCGTTCTTTGGTTTATTTTGGCATTTTATTCAAAAACCCCTCTGAATAATCTCAATCTCAGAAAGGATTTAAGACTACTCTTCTTCCTTTTAGCTTACTGTATGCGTCTCCTAAAAGCACTCCTATAGCGACATCAGTAACGAACGTCTTT
Source organism: Alteribacillus sp. HJP-4 (assembly GCF_042139015.1). Taxonomy (NCBI): domain Bacteria; kingdom Bacillati; phylum Bacillota; class Bacilli; order Caryophanales; family Bacillaceae; genus Alteribacillus; species Alteribacillus sp. HJP-4. Next base: position 2,244 of record NZ_JBHIKY010000016.1, read on the forward strand.
CAATAATTTTGCTTTCAAATGCAATACTGTCCTTGTTTGTGGTAATTATTTTGCGACTGATTCATTGGTTTACAGGCTCTAATAATAAAAGAAAAAATCTAAAACAGAAAACTAATGTAAAAAAACTCTTTTGAATAATCTCAGAAGGGTTTTTTCTTTTGTTTGAAGGTCATATAGAGATTATCATGGGTAATTGAACAAACAGACATGAATTAGTGGAAAGATTAAGAATCCTAACCAGAGTGATACGAACCATCGTATCAAGCAACGTATAAAGCAATACTTTGTCTCTGTATCCTCCAAAAAAATCTTCATAAATTTGAGCAAAAATTAATTTAATCTCGTCAGAAGACAACACATCAATTTGTGTCTTTGGAGTTTTGACAGGTTATAACTTCTCATGTATAGCCTCATTTATCTATCATTCTTGATACGCATATCTCAGAATAGCTCGAATCGTTCTAATACGGACATTTGCGGTAACAGGTGTTACTTTTAAATCATTTAACATGAAGTGTGTGTAAGATAAAAAAACATCTGTGGTAATTTCATCTCTGGTTAAATCTCTTTCCAAATAATCACACAGCCATTGGAAATGAGTGTAATAATCTTTGATGGTTGTCTTAATGCTTCCGACTTTTTAAATACCATAAAACGCTCAAAAATTTCCGTCAGTGATAAATTAACATTGATTTGTTTTGGTTGGATTGGTAGCTTTCTCTTTTCTGTTCTTTTTCCTTTTCGTATTGGTTGACGAAAATATTCCATAAAAAAACCTCTCACAAAATTTTAGTGGAAGATAGATTTGTACTAAAATGTACCGCAGGTCCATGCAGAAAAGCACCCCGAGTACATAGTGAATTTTAAGTTTGAATCTAAATATGGATTATTTTACCTTCCTCTTATACATTTTGCAAGAAAGGGACCTTTCGTTTTCATCCTCCCGGCGAATATTGTAAGATAAACTCATACGAATATAAGCAGGACAAAGACAGCCGTTGAAGGCGGGAGATATTGATGAAAACTTACACGATCGGTATGGCAGGTCATATTGACCATGGAAAAACGACGCTGACGAAGGCGCTCACAAACATAGATACAGACAGGCTGAAGGAAGAAAAAGCGAGGAACATTTCGATTGAGCCTGGTTTTGCGCCTCTGTATGTAAGTGACGAAACGAAGGTATCCATTATTGATGTGCCGGGACACGAACGCTTTATTCGCCAGATGATTGCCGGTGTCGCGGGTATTGATGGAGTAATATTGACGGTGGCCGCTGACGAAGGAGTGATGCCTCAGACAAAGGAACACCTCGCCATTTTGTCTCTTCTTGGAGTAAAAGGCGGTCTGATTGCCGTAACTAAAATCGATAATGTAGAAGAGGACCTGCTCGAGCTGGCAGCTGAAGAAATTCGCAAAGAGCTGAGAAGTACACCGTTTGAACATTCCCCGATGTTGTATGTCGACAGTATATCGAAAAAGGGGCTGGATCCGTTAAAAAATGCTATTGAATCGATGCTGGATTCAGTTCCAGTGCGCGAGGCAAAAGGAGCGTTCCGCCTTCCAATTGATCAGGTATTTACCGTGCACGGCCAGGGAACGGTAGTGAGAGGCACGGTTTATGAAGGATCAGTACAGGAGCATTCAATACTCACCCTGCTTCCTCAGCAGCAGCGGGTTAATATCCGCCAGCTTCAGGTTCATGGAGAAAAGGTAAACCGGGCTTCTGCCGGGCAGAGACTAGCTCTCAACATCAGCGGCGTACCGAAGGAAGAAATTTCCCGAGGGGACGTGCTCGTTTCGGCTGAGCATTATATTACGACCTATGAGATAAATATTGTACTGTATACTTCCTCGCTGTTTTCACATGCGCTGAAACAACGTGGTGCCATCAAGCTTCATCTAGGAACGGCGGAGGTATTTGGAAAGATTGTATTCTTCGATCGCAATGTACTTGAAACCGGTTCTGGAATGGAAGTGCTCTGTCAGCTCCGGCTGGACGAGCCGGTGGTTACTAAACGCGGAGACCGTTTTATATTGCGGCGCCCTTCCCCTATGGAAACTATTGGCGGTGGCTGGGTGATTAACCCTGCTGGAGGAGAGCTCCGATTTGGAAATGAAACGATACACAAGCTGGAAAAGGAGATGACGGGAACGCCGGAGGAACACATCAAACAAGCGCTGATAGAGGAAAAATGGCTGACTGTTGATGAGCTTGCAAAAGCGACAGGTCTTCCTATGGAAGAAACAGAACAAAATGTGGAACAACTGCACCAATCAGGGGAGGTTTTGGTGTTTTCTAATGGAAAAGCGACACTCCGCACGTTTTATGAGAGTTTTACCGAAGAGATTATATCCGAGCTGAAGTCTTTCCATGACGAACATCCTCTACGGTATGGAAAAAATAAGGAAGAGCTCCGCGCTGTAAAATATAAAAAACTGCCAAAGGATTTATTCGAGCGCTTTTTGGAAAAAGCAGAAAAAGAAAAAATAATCATCAAAAACAATCAATTTATTAGTATGTGTGAATTTGAACCTCATTTTCCAAAAGGATGGGAAAAAAGAATGCAGCAGGTGCTGAATGAATGGAAGTCCGATGGCATTCAGGTGCAGCCCTGGACAGTATATTGTGAAGAACAGGGACTTCCTGCCGGTATTGTGGAAGAGTGGAAACGACTGTTGTTAGGCCAGGGTGAGGCTGTGTCGATGGATGACAAACATTTGTGGTGTACAGAAGCATTTGAAGAAACAGCGGCCAGGCTCAAAAAAGAGACACAGGAAACGTTTACTCTCCAGGAAGCAAAAGAAGCACTGGTTCTTTCCCGTAAATTTCTCGTTCCTCTGCTCGAAGAGATGGATAAACGGAAAAGGACAAAAAGAGAAGGAGAAACGCGAAAGTGGCTTATTTAATCGACAATATAGCAGATCTGAATATATTGTATTTGACTCCGTATGTGCGTTCTCGGCGGGGAAATGCCGCTACTGCTAAGCGGATGGAGCATTATTTAACAAAAGCCGGGGCTAATGTAGAGGTGTTTGCATTTGAAGAAGAACAAAAGGACGCAGCGAATTTAATTGCTAAGGCAGATATTATTCATGCTCTCCATGTCCGTCGTACAGCCGAATGGCTGAGTAACAATAACCTTAAACCAGAGAAGCCATTATTGATTACATCCGGCGGCACGGATATAAATATTGACCTCGAAGACAGCAGAAAAAGGAAGACGATGGAGGAGCTGTTAAAGAAAGCCGGGGCTTTAACAGTATTTACTGAGGATGCAAGCGAAAAAATCATTAATAGCTTTCCTTTCCTAGAAAGGAAAATGTTCGTTATCCCTCAATCTGTCGTCCCCAGGCCTTTTCAGCGCCGCTCTCTGATAGAGTCGGGGCAATGCAAAATTCTTTTGCCTGCCGGGCTTCGTGAAGTCAAGGACGTATTATTTTTAAAGGCTGCCTGGGAACAGCTTGGGAAAGAATATCCACATCTCGAAGTGATTCTGCTCGGTGAGAAACTCAATAATACGATATTCGAGCAGGTGAAGGAACTGGAGAATCAGAACAGATGGTTTACTTACGCCGGAGCGGTTCCTCCTTCACAAATGAGTGAATGGTACGAGGAGGCAGATTTTGTCGTAAACACGTCCGTTTCAGAAGGGCAGCCGATCAGTATATTAGAGGCAATGAGTCATTCAATTCCAGTGATTGTCCGTAATAATCCGGGAAACGCCAGCGTCGTTGATTCGTGCACAAATGTACTGTTTGAAACACCGGATCAATTTCTGTCCCACATCCGTTTTTTTCTTAAGAATCCAAACGAGTATGAACGATACTCTCAAAGAGTATGGGAGCACGTTATGAAGCATCATCTTCCTTCTCAGGAAATGAATAAATATGCCCGTGTTTATGAACAGCTTTTACAAAAGAGTGCGTGTGCGGCTCCAGCGCATCATAAGTTCTAAAAGAGTTTCCATAATTGGATCATCCTGTGAAGCAACGCTGATAAAAAAGGTTCGTTCCCCAGGCAGAAAGCCTTTAAAATGGCAGCCTCGCGTCACTGCTCCTTTTAATGCATGCTCTGATATAAATCCGCAGCCTATGCCTGCTTCAACCAGTGAGATGACACTTTCGGTATTCGGTACAATGGCGGCTGTTTCGAGCAGGGATAAACTGCCTCCCCAATTAGTAAGTCCGGCTTTGGCGGCGTGATACGTGCCAGAGCCCTCTTTTCGTTTTATAAATGGATGAATTTTTAATTCCTCAAAGCAGTTCCATTGATCCTCTTCGGTCTCTGGAGGAGCAATGATGGCAAGCTTTTCTGAAATCAGAGGACTAGTTTGAAAGTCGTCCCCCTTGACGTCATGTCCGACAATTGCAATATCAATTTCTTGGTCCTTTAATAACTGAATAATTGTCTCTGAATTATCAATATGAAGATGCAGGCGAAGCTGCGGGAGCTCTTCATGACATTTTTTACAAATGGAGGGTAGAAAATAGGTGCCTGGAGTAGTGCTTGCCCCCACCCGGAGCGTGCGCTCATATTTATTGCCAAGTTTTGAACTGAGAGATCGCAGCTCCTCCCAGCTGGCGAGAAGCGTTTGAATTTTCTCCAGAGCGAGTTTTCCCTCTTCTGTCAGGGATAACGTTTTACGGTCCATGAGAAGAGTTCCGAGTTCTTTTTCTAAATTTTGCAGGTTTTTTGTCACGGTTGATTGAGAAATGTGCATTTTATCTGCCGTTTTTGAAAAGCTTCTCTGGCGTGCGAGCTCCTGAAACAGCTGCAGCTGTTTTTCATTCATAAATAAACCTCCAATCAGGGCGGATATCTTTACTTTTATAGTAAACAGTGGTAGCTTAAAAACGCAATAATATTCCATTTGAGAATGAAGATAATGACTTTTTGGCATAGGGGGAAAAAGATGAAAAAATTCGTAATATCACTTGCGGCAGGCTCTCTCATAGCACTGAGCGCATGCGGTTCGGAAGAGGAAAACACAGCGGAAGACTCTGGAGATGAGTCGTCCGGAAATGAAGAGAGCTCAGATTCCGGCGAGGATTCTGCAGAAAGCGTATATGACGACGATGGAACTATATCTATCGCAGCTATTCCGGCTCAATCCTCCGGAGAAATGGATGAAGGCCTTCAGTCCCTTGAGGATACCTTGAATGAAAGTATGAAAGATGACGTTGAGGTCGAGCTGTACCCGAACTATAACGCAGTAGTAGAAGCATTAAATTATGGACACATAGATCTTGCTTACCTCGGACCGCTTACGTATGTTATTGCCAATGATGCGAGTGGTGCTGAAGCAATACTTACGCAGGAAATTGATGGAGAACCATATTATTATTCCGAAATAATTACCCAGGCAGACCGGGAATGGGAGAATCTTGATGACATGCTTGAAGAAGCCGGTGAGGTAGATTTTGCTTTTGGAAGTATTTCCTCGACTTCCGGCTCCCTTATACCAGGTCTTGAATTGATGGAACGCGGGGCGTTTGAATCGGAAAATGAACATGAATTCGCTAATGTTCAATATACTGGCTCCCATGATGTGACTGCCTCAGCAGTTGAAAGCGGTGACGTCGATGCCGGTGCGATTGACAGTGCTATTTATAACGAATTAGTTGAGGATGGAGCTGTTGATGACAGTCAACTGAAGACGATCTGGCAGTCGGAGAGACTTTATCAATATCCATGGGCTGTGCCTGCAGGGATGGACGATGAAACGAAGCAGGAAATTCAGGAGGCGTTCACTGCAATAGATGATGAAGAAATTCTGGATATTTTCGGTGGTGCGAATGCGTTTATTGAAACGGAACACGAAAACTATGAAAGCATAACTCAAGCTGCGCAGGATTTTGGCATGTTGAACATGGAGAGCATCGAGGACTAACCTGATGGTCATAAAGGGGAAAGCATAATGGTCTGGTTTCGGAAAAGAGTATGGCTGTATCTGGCAGTGCTTGCCGTATTCACCTGGTGGAGCATGGGTCAGACAGATTTTGACTGGAACAATTTAAAAGAATTCAGCAACGCGTTTGCCTTCATACAGGATCGCTTTCTCCCGGCAGAATGGGGAATCCTCCCTGACATGATTGAGCCTATTTTGGTTACGCTTGCCGTTGCTTTTCTTGGGACATTTTTCGCACTGATAATTGCACTGCCTCTCAGTTTCACCGCCGCTAAAAATACGGCGGGTCATGGTGTTTTTTATTATGTTAACCGATTTTTTCTATCGATTCTTCGTTCCATACCTGAAATTGTATTCGGACTAATTTTTGTCGTGGTCTTTGGCCTTGGACCATTTCCTGCTGTAATCGCCATTCTTCTTCATAATATTGGTGTGCTCGGCAAGCTTATTTCAGAATTGATTGAAGCGGCAGACGAAGGGCCGCAGGAAGCGATGCAGTCTGTCGGTGCCACTAGAAGGCTCGGTAATTTATTTTCGATAGTTCCTCAGATCTGGCCTAACGTGTTATCACACTATTTTTACCGTTTTGAAGTGGCGATACGAACCTCGCTGATTCTTGGATTTATAGGCGGAGGCGGGATTGGTCAGCAATTATTCAATGATTTTAACAGCTTCAATTATTCAGCGGTAACAGTGCAGGTACTGCTTATAATGGCACTTGTTATTATTGTCGATTTATTCGGTGCATTTGTAAGGAAACGGGTTATTTAAAAAGGAGAGATAATGATGATTGAATTAAGGCAAGCATCCGTGTATTATCAGGCATCGCACCAGCCTGCGATTTCAAATGTAAGTCTCTCCTTTAAACCGGGTGAGTTCGTTTGTGTACTCGGGCCAAGTGGTGCTGGTAAATCGACGATGATACGGACTATTAATGCTTTGCAGCCGCTGACAGAGGGCGAAGTTCTTCTGAACGGAAAAAGCATCCATCATTTGAATAAACCGGAAGTCAGAAAATGGCGAAGTGAAGCCGGTATGATTTTTCAACACTTTCATCTAATTCCAAGAATGAGTGTTCGCCAGAATGTTCTGACAGGTCTTTTTGGAAAGAAAAGTGCGTTTTTTAACTTTTTCGGAACATTTACGGAGGATGAAAAAAACAAAGCAGCGCTCGTGTTAGAACAGGTCGGTTTAAGCGAAATGGCAGAACGGCGTGTCGAATGGCTGAGCGGTGGCCAAAAACAACGAGTAGGAATTGCAAGAGCTCTGATGCAGGAGCCGAGTGTGTTTTTAGGGGATGAGCCGGTGGCGAGTCTTGATCCTGGAACAGCACGTACAATTTTTCAGCTGCTTCGCAGTATCCATGACGAGAATAAGTTAATTTCGATCATTAATGTACATGATGTATTTCTCGCAAAGGAATTTGCCTCCAGAGTCGTCGGATTATCCCGCGGTCAAGTAATTTTTGACGGCCCGCCTCAGGAGCTGCAAAATGGGATGATTGAAAAGATCTACGGCCAGGCCGTGTCTGTTTAAAAATGATAAGAGGCCGTCACCAAAAAATAGCTTTTGGGACGGCCTCTTTTTAATTTAATAATAAATGAACTTCAGCTTTTGCCTGCACCTCGCCGATTATGGCTGTGCCGGCGCTTCTACGTTGGTGCATATCCTGGACATATTGCTCAGCTTCTTCTTTGTTCATCGCAGCAAGAAGCCCTCCAGAAGTAATGGCATCGCATAAAATATCCTGAGTCAGTGCTGAAACACTGTCTTCCCGGTGTATATGCGGGGCGAGATACGCTGCGTTTGCTTTTGATCCTCCGGGAATGATCCCATTTTCAGCAAGCTCACGCGTGCCTGCCAGCATAGGAACCGCCTTTGTTTTAAAACGGAAGGAAACATCGCTTGCAGAAGCCATCTCATACGCATGTCCAAGCAGTCCGAAGCCGGTCACGTCTGTCACGGCGTGTGGATTATATGCCTGAAGCGCCTCAGCTGCTTCTTTATTAAGTTCTGCCATCAGGTTGGTCACAGACTCCACTTGATCCTGTGTTAATGCATCACGTTTGATTCCCGTCGTCATGATTCCAACACCGATCGGTTTTGTAAGCACGAGAACGTCTCCGGGTTTGGCTCCTTTGTTGGCCCACACCTTATCAGGATGCACGATCCCGGTGGCAGCCAGGCCGAATTTCGGCTCTTGATCATCTATGGAATGCCCTCCGACAATCACCGCCCCGGATTCTCTTACTTTATCCGCAGCACCTTTCATGATGCCGGCAAGAATTTCATCGGGAAGCTCCTTTATAGGGAATCCGACAATATTCAGGACCGTTTTTGGAATGCCGCCCATCGCGTATATATCACTTAATGCATTTGCGGCCGCAATTTGTCCGAACATATACGGATCATCGACAATCGGAGTGAAATAATCAACAGACTGTACAAGTGCGATGTCATCTGTCAATTTATAAACACCGCCATCATCAGAAGTGTCTGTGCCTACCAGCAGGTTTGGATCTGGTTCAGTTTTTGGTAAATGGCGCAATACTTGCGCCAGGTCTTCAGGACCTATTTTGCATCCTCAGCCCGCTTTTGAAGACAGACTCGTCAGCTTAATATAATCTTCTTTACTCATCGAATCACCTCCAGCTACTTTCCTTATCTTAGTATAATCCCGAAGTTTGCATGAACACAAACGATACACTAAAATATAACCAACAGACTATACAGAAAGAGGCCGATACGATGAAAATTTCAATCGAGTTCTGCATGCAGTGAAACTATTCACCAAAGGCCGTGAGTGTCACGGAAAAGTTATATGATACCTATAAAGGAACAATCCGATCGATTGAATTAATTACAAGCTCCGGAGGCGTATTCGAAGTCTCGGTAGACGGCAGAACCATCTACTCAAAAAAAGAAACGGGCCGGTTTCCCGACGAAGACGAACTCGTCGCAGAAATTGGAAAACACCAATGAGTAGGTGGGGCCAGCAGGCAGAAACAACTGCAGCTGGCCTGATTTATGCCTGCTTCGTTTCGTTACGGTAGAAAGGTTGATGTCGATGTACGATGAGGTAAGACGAATTCCACCTGTACATGAGTATCAGAAAACAGAACATTATCAGCGTATTGTTAGTAAAGCAGGTGATAAAAATATTGTCACAGATTGGCTCCGCTGGGAAATTGATAAATTGCGAAATCATCTTATGAGCAGTACTATGAAATCATCGATGGCCGCAGATGAAATGCTGCAGCTGGTGCTGAACCGGCTGGAAAGAAGAACCGATGACTTTTTCCGTCATCGTCTGTCCAAAGTTATTAACGGGACCGGCACTATTTTACATACGAATTTCGGAAGAGCACTTCTCAGTGAGGAGGCTGCCGCTCGTGTGGTGGAAGCAGCCAGTTCTTATACCAATCTTGAATACAATATTGACGAAGGCAGGCGCGGGTCACGCCATGAAATTTTAGAAGATATTCTCATTGAAGTGACTGGAGCAGAAGCTGCGATGGTCGTCAATAATAACGCAGCTGCTGTATTTCTCACACTGAGCGCGTTAGCAAAAAATCGTGAAGTGATCGTATCCCGGGGGCAGCTGGTCGAAATAGGCGGTTCGTTCCGTGTCTCTTCAATCATGGAGGAAAGTGGGGCCAAACTTGTTGAAGTCGGAACGACCAATAAAACACATCCGGGAGATTATGAAGAAAAAATAACGGAGCAGACAGCAATGCTGATGAAGGTTCATACAAGCAACTTTAAAACAATCGGGTTTACAAGTGAGGTTTCGCTGGAAGAACTTCGAGAAATTTCACGGCGCCATAACGATCCTATTGTTTATGAAGATCTGGGTAGCGGTGCGCTGTTTGATTTTTCTGAGCATGGTATAGGGGAGGAACCTACCGTGCGTAAAGCGCTTCAGAACGGAGCCGACCTTGTATCTTTTTCTGGTGACAAGCTGCTCGGCGGGCCGCAGGCAGGAATCATTGCCGGAAAAAAACAATGGGTGGATCTGTTAAAGAAACATCAGCTGGCACGGGTGCTCCGGGTGGATAAGATGACACTCGCAGCACTTGAAGCCACTTTAAAGGCGTATATGAGAGGTACGGAACATGTAAAAACCCTCCCCGCTCCACGTATGATTTTAGAGACAAAGGCAGAGATCGCAAAGAGAGTACAAGAATTTATCAGCAACAACACTTTTCGATACTGGGAATTACGAGCTCAGGATGATGTCTCAATGATCGGAGGCGGAACAATGCCGGAGGTGGAACTTCCCACTATGACTGTAGTGATCGACACAAAAGAAATTGATGCACATACGGCAGCCGCACACCTCCGCCTTGAACAAACACCTGCTATTATTGTCAGGGTGGCACAGGAGAATATAGTCATAGATTTTCGAACAGTAGCCGAGAATGAAGCTGACATTCTGCTGGAACGCCTCCAAATGCTTGAGAGGAAACTGACAGCCGGGAAGACAAAGCGTTACTGACAAAATTTTTCACAAGGCATTTATATTTACAACAAGTTTTGCTATTCTTATATAGGTGGCGAAAATCGAGCGCTTTTTTCATTAGACAGATAGAGATGAACAAGACTCTTTTTTCGACAAAGCAGCGAAACTGTTATACCATAGACTTTAGAGGAGGGATACATATGAGTGGTAATCAAGATGTATTCAATGCGCGCAAGTCCTTTACATCTGATGGAAAAACGTACTATTATTACGACATTAAAGCTCTCGAAGAGGCGGGCGTCGGCAAAGTGGACGAACTCCCATTTTCTGTCCGTGTGCTGCTTGAATCTGTACTAAGACAGCAGGATGGAAAGGTAATCAAGAAAGAACATGTCGAAAGTCTTGCCAATTGGGGCAAAAAAGATGGCGGCAGCGAGGATGTTCCATTTAAACCGTCCCGTGTTATTCTTCAGGACTTCACAGGGGTACCGGCCGTGGTGGACCTGGCTTCACTTAGAAAAGCTATGGCTGATTTCGGCGGTGATCCGCAGTCCATCAATCCTGCGATTCCGGCAGATCTCGTCGTGGACCATTCTGTGCAGGTTGACCAGTTCGGAACATCCGATTCCCTGCGCCAGAATATGAACCTTGAATTTGAAAGAAATGAAGAAAGATATAAATTGTTAAGCTGGGCCACTAAAGCATTTGATAATTACAGTGCAGTGCCGCCGGCAACAGGGATTGTCCACCAGGTAAACCTTGAATATCTGGCAGCAGTCGTTCATGAAAAAGAACTTGAGAACGGTGAAGTAGAAACCTTCCCGGATACATTGGTGGGAACTGACTCTCACACGACCATGATCAATGGACTTGGTGTTCTTGGCTGGGGTGTCGGGGGGATTGAAGCAGAAGCTGGAATGCTTCAACAGCCATCCTACTTCCCGTCCCCGGACGTAATTGGTGTTCGATTAAAAGGATCGCTCCCAGAAGGTGCCACAGCAACAGACCTTGCCTTGAAAGTTACCCAGACACTGCGTGAAACGAACGTTGTCGGTAAGTTTGTTGAATTTTTCGGGCCGGGTCTCTCTGAAATGCCGCTTGCCGATCGGGCGACAATTTCTAATATGGCCCCTGAATATGGAGCTACATGTGGTTTTTTCCCGGTGGATGCAGAAGCTCTGAATTATCTTCGTTTGACCGGCCGTACAGAAGAGCACATTAAACTCGTAGAGGAATACTGCAAGTCCAATCACTTGTTCTATACACCGGATCAGAAAGATCCAACGTTTACAAAGGTGGTGGAGATTGATCTCTCCACGATAGAACCAAGTCTTTCCGGCCCGAAGAGGCCACAGGATCTCATTACACTTTCTGATATGAAAAAGAAGTTCAATGAGGCACTGACTGCTCCAGCTGGAAACCAGGGATTCGGGATGGAGAAAGAAGATGTGGACAATGAGGTAGTAATCAAGCACCCGAATGAGAAGACGTCAGTCATGAAAACAGGTGCGGTAGCTATTGCAGCAATTACCAGCTGTACCAACACTTCCAACCCTTATGTCATGATTGGTGCCGGACTCCTAGCGAAAAAAGCGGTTGAAAAAGGTCTTGAAGTGCCGGAATATGTAAAAACATCTCTTGCACCAGGCTCTAAAGTGGTAACACGCTATCTCGAGGATGCCGGGCTGCTGCCATTTCTTGATCAGCTTGGATTTAACCTTGTTGGATATGGCTGCACTACCTGTATCGGTAACAGCGGACCGCTTCCGGAAGAAATTGAAAAAGGAATCGCTGACAGTGATCTCCTCGTTTCCTCCGTATTAAGTGGGAACCGTAACTTTGAAGGGCGTATTCATCCGCTGGTAAAAGCGAATTATCTTGCTTCACCACCGCTTGTTGTCGCATATGCACTCGCCGGCAATGTTAACTTTGATATGAATAACGAATCGTTCGGGAAAGACAAGGACGGCAACGAGGTCTATTTTAAAGATTTATGGCCAACGGCTCAGGAAATCAAAGATTTCGTTCATAATAATGTTTCCCCGGCCCTGTTTAAAAAGGAATACGAAAATGTGTTTGATAACAATGAGCGCTGGAACGACCTTCAGTCTGATGAAAATGCCGCGCTGTATGAATTTGAAGATGATTCAACCTATATACAAAACCCGCCGTTCTTTGAAGAAATGTCCAAAGACCCGCAGGATATTGAAGAGCTCTCGAATCTTCGTGCGATTGGGAAATTCGGAGATTCTGTTACGACAGACCATATTTCTCCCGCCGGTTCCATTGCAAAAGACAGCCCGGCTGGAAAATATTTGATCAGCAAAGGTCTGAAGCCAGCTCAATTTAACTCCTATGGTTCCCGCCGTGGAAACCATGAAGTTATGATGAGAGGAACCTTTGCCAATATCCGCATTAAAAACCAGCTTGCTGCTGGAACTGAGGGCGGTTTTACGACGTACTGGCCGACAGGTGAAGTAATGGCCATTTATGATGCAGCGATGAAATATAAAGAAGACAATACAGGCCTCATGGTTATAGCAGGTAAGGACTACGGCATGGGAAGCTCCCGTGATTGGGCTGCAAAAGGAACCAACCTGCTGGGCATTAAAACTGTTATTGCCGAAAGCTTTGAGCGCATTCACCGTAGTAATCTCGTATTTATGGGTGTGCTTCCGCTTCAGTTTAAAGAAGGGGACAGTGCTGATTCACTTGGACTAACTGGTGAAGAATCCTTTGATGTTAAAATCGATAACAATGTCCAGCCGCATGATCACGTGAAAGTGGAAGCGACGGATGAAGAAGGCAATAAGAAAACCTTCGAAGCACTTGTTCGTTTTGACAGTGAGATAGAGATGGATTATTACCGTCATGGCGGTATTCTGCAAATGGTACTACGTAACAAATTCGCAGAGAAGGATGCGAAAACCCAGTAATAGAGTAAACACCGCCTCTTAAACGAGAGCGGTGTTTTCTTTAAATAATAAATAATTTCACGCACCGTACTATATTACAAGTATACAAAACTTAAATACTGTTCATAATAGTAAAAATTTAAACCCGAGGTGTAAATAATGAAAAAGAAAAAATTAACACTCCAGGAGCTCACTCAATCGATAAAAGAAGATATTTTAAAAGACCCTGAGCAGCTTGAAAAAATTGATGCCCGCCTGGATGAGAAACATCAATCAAATAACCTGCCTTCCTGATTCTGTTTCTAAGAGAAGCAGAATCTTTTCTTTTTCCCCGCATATATAATTGAAAAATGAAGGCTTGCCAAACCACTTCATAAAATTGATAATGGATAGGGAACTACGTAAAGGCGGGAAAAGAATGAGTAAACCCGAGACACTTGCAAGTAAAACAGAACCTCCATATGTTCTCAGACGCTGGAAATTACTATTGCTTTGTATTTATTTCACTGCTTTAGTTTATGTCACCCTGTTCGCCTGGAATTATGGCTCTTCATACGGTCCCATGGCCCCAGGTGATAGAAACTACAACTTGACATTGTTTGAGAGCATTCACAACATCGCCTATTATAGTTCCTCCTGGGTAACTCCGCTTCGGATCCTGGGGGGAAATGTAATTATGTTTCTGCCGTTTGGCATCATTTTACTGTCTTTATTAAAGAGCGGATGGAAAAATATTTTTATAGTAATTGGTTGCTCATTCACCCTTTCCGTGGGTATCGAAACTTGTCAATTTTTATTTACTCACAGAGTAGCCAATGTGGATGACGTCATGTTAAATACGCTGGGGGGACTCATCGGAGCGATGGTTACCTCCATATCAAGATATATAAAGAAATAGTACAATTAAGAAATAGGGAGTATGATCGATTCTGCAAAAGATCGGTGAAGCTGCCTTTTTATGTTGCTGAGTTTTTTCAGCAAAGGAGAATGCTGAATGAATAGTTCCGAATTGAAAGAACTTCAGGAGGAAATAGCTCACTGGAAAAATAAGCCTGAACGTTTTGAGGAAAAGTCGGCGCTTTCCAAAATTGAGCTGCTGGATGAAACACTTGAAGAAGAAAAGCAGACAGCAGCAGATCTTTATGGTCTGCTGGCTGAACAACGCTGGAAGAAGGTCAAACGCTTTGATCCCCTCATTAAAAATTGGATGAATCAAGCGTTACAGTTTAACGAAGCAGAAGATAGAGCCACTTCTCTAAAATCCATTGAACAAATAAAGCAGCTGCAGGCGCGAGTTTTTACGTTGCCGGTGCCATCAATGCGGGAAACAGACCAAAGCTCAGCCCGTAAAAAAGCAGCGGGACAGTTAAAAAATATCGCCGATAACGAGATTGAAGAACTGCAGACCGCTGTTTCACTTGTTCACAGCAGCCGCCTCATTAACCGAATTGATTCAGCAGAAGAGCTGTCCGCTTTTCTTAAAGAAGGGTTGGACTTATATAACCATTTACGAGAGAGTGCGGATCAATATTTACAAACCGCTTCCGGCTCTTTTTATTCTCCCGAACAAGTAAAGGAGATAAAACAAACATCAGCTGAGATTGAAAAACTGAAAAGAGAGTGGCAAACCTGGCTTTCTGAACAGGAGGAAGCAACTTCGTCGGCTGACCCTCTTACTGAATTAAATGAGATGATCGGCCTTGAAAAAGTAAAAAACAGAGTAGAACGGATGTATCATTACCTCCAATATCAAAAGCTCCGTAAAGAAAAAGGCTATCAGTGGAATGATGAACGGAGTCTGCATATGATTTTAACCGGCAATCCTGGAACCGGTAAAACAATGCTAGCGAGGCTATTAGCTAAAATTTATCATCAACTCGGCCTGCTGCCCAGAGATGAAGTGCTTGAAACAGACCGTTCTCATCTAGTAGGAGGATACGTCGGTCAAACTGAAGAAAAAACGATGAATGTAATTAAAGAATCGGTAGGCGGTATTTTATTTATTGATGAGGCATACAGCTTAAGAAGAGAAGGTATGGCGGGAAATGATTTTGGCCAGACAGCCGTGGATACACTCGTAGCAGCCATGACTGGTGGAGAATACGCAGGAAGCTTTGCGGTAATAATGGCCGGGTACCCAGAAGAGATGCGGCAGTTTCTTCAGTCTAACCCTGGTCTGCGCAGCAGATTCCCTGAAAGCAACCATATCCACCTGCCTGATTACTCAGCCAGAGAGCTGCTTTCCATAGGCGACAAAATGGCAATGGATAATGATTATATCATTACAGCAGATGGTAAAAAGAAGCTGCAGCAAAGAATTGAAAAAGAACAAGTGGATGATACATTTGGCAACGCAAGAACTGTAAAAAACATTATCATGGATGCCATTTTTCTGAAGGGTTCTATGGTGGGCGATGCACCACATTCAGAAGAAAATGACTTTTCATTATTGACAAAAGAGGACATGCAGGACCCTGATGAATATGAGTCCACCACTGATATACGTTCTCCGGAATCACAGCTGGATGCCCTGGTTGGCCTGGAGGACGTAAAACGAGAAATTAAAAAACTTGCTTCCTTTGCCTCTATCCAGAAGCGCCGGCGTGATCATGGGGCAGAGGCCGTTCCGATTCATCTTCATACCGTGTTTTCCGGTCCCCCGGGAACGGGAAAGACCACCGTGGCGCGTTTATACGCATCCATTTTAAAAAACCTCGGTTTTTTAAAACGAGGTCACTTAATCGTTGCCGGCCGCAGCGACCTGGTCGCAGAATACACAGGTCAAACCGCTATGAAAACTAGAAGGAAAATAAGAGAAGCGCTTGGTGGGATGCTTTTCATAGATGAGGCATATTCGCTGACTTCCTCAAGTAGAAATGATTTTGGCAAAGAAGCAATGGATACTATCGTAGAGGAAATGACAAAGTACGATGATAATTTAGTCATTGTGCTTTCCGGCTATTCCGAACCGATGGCTGAGCTGTTTGCTTTGAATACCGGCCTGCGATCCAGATTCAAAAAACAACTTTATTTTCCTTCATACTCTGCTGAGCAGCTCGCTTCTATAACAATCGCTGCGATCAGGCAATTCGGGTATAACGTTGATAACAGCCTGCTTGCTGAATTCTCCAGTGCTTATGATCAAATGGATACGTCCGGTAACGCACGATTTGCGATGGACGTGGCAGAAGAAGTCTTTCAGCAGCAGGCCTGGCGACTTGCCAATGCAGACTTTGAAAAGTCCGACCTTAATAATATTATAAGAGAAGATATTTCAAAAGCATTGGAAAATAAGCAATCATAAAAGGGGAGAAGATTGTGTTCTTTGAATCTACAAGTATTGAAGTAAGGTATGCAGAAACAGATCAAATGGGAGTTGTTCATCATTCCAATTATCTCGTGTGGTGTGAATTAGGCAGGACTCAGTTTATCCGCAAACTCGGTTTTGAGTACAAGGAACTTGAAGAAAGCGGGATTCTATCTCCAGTAATTAATTTTAATCTGGATTATAAAGCAGCCGCGGTATATGGGGAGACTGTTACATTGGATACGTGGCTTGAAAACTACAACGGCGTAAAAGTAATGTACAGCTATGATATCCGTAATGAAAAAGGAGCTCAATGTGCGGCAGGGACAAGTTCTCATGTATGTGTAAAAAAAGACAGCTTTCGTCCAGTCTCCATAAAAAAACATCTACCTAAATGGCACGTGGCCTATGAAAAAGTAAAGATTTCAAAGAAATGAATGGAGAAAGGAGCTCTTCGTAAGATCATTACGAAGGGCTTTTATCTAACTTATGCGAGAATACCCTCCACTTCTTACGAAGTGTAAAGTGGGGGATGAATCGTGCCCTCTTTTTGGGAGTTCGGTTTGTCATTAGATAGGGAGGTTGCTATAATAAGAACATAAGTTCCGATCATCAAAACGAGGAGGTTGTCGGGGATGCCGGCTGGCCGGTAAGCCATACGATGCTCAAATACAAGGCGTTTGGTATGGAAAACAAGCCGTACCTATTTCGACATTTTTCCCTTCCAGTCAGTTGTGTTCTCATTGTGGATATCAGCACAAAAAAGTGAAAGACACTGCCATCCGTGCATGGAATTGCCCAACATGCGGCCGTCATCATCATAGAGACAAGAATGTAGCACAAAATATTAAAACCGAAGCCGAATGGATTCTAACCGCGGGGACTGCGGAGTTAGCCTGATAAAGTAACCGGTGGGTACAGCGGTGTTCTCAGGAATCTCCATCTTCAAATAGCGTTATCCATTAAGGTGGAGTAGTTCAAGTTAAACATTTTCTCACATATTCAGCGACAAAATGACAATTTTTTGTTATAACATAGAAGAATAGGGAAAGGAAGGAACGGCATGGCATTTGGTATCTCAAAATCCGAATTAAACGAGTGGAAAGAAAAAGCATCAAATGGCCGCGTTTCTCTACTGACACATTATTGGTACGACCCTCGTTTTCCGGAACACCGCTCAGTGACCAAAGCCGGATGTACAGATATTGACATTCTTATACAATGGGGAAGGAAGTACGGATTAAAAGAGGAATGGATTCACCAAAGGGAGCACTTCCCTCATTTTGATTTACTTGGGGACCGCCAGCTGCGTATTCTCCAGGCAGAAGGAAAGTACGATCATATCCGGCGATTTATTTTAAAGACATAATTCATATGTTTAAAGGGAAACAACAGAGGTAAGAGAAAGGTTAAATAAGTTTTGGAGGGTAAATTATGCAGGCAGATCAACAAGAAATTATAAATGCATTACAGGTGAAGCCGAACATTGATGTAAAAAAGGAAATTTCTGAAAGAAAAGATTTTTTAAAAACATATGTGGAAAATGCCGGTATGCGTGGTTTTGTTCTCGGGATTTCCGGGGGCCAGGATTCAACCTTAGCCGGAAAACTTGCCCAGATGGCTGTAGATGAATTAAATAAAGAGAAGACAAAAGAGCAGACAGAACCATATCAATTTATCGCTCTTCGTCTTCCATATGGACGTCAGTTCGATGAGGAGGATGCTGTCAGAGCACTCGAATTTATCTCCCCTTCCAGTAAATATACGGTAAACATTCAAAAAGCCGTCGATGCTTCTGAGAAAGCGTTTGAAGAAGCTACTGGAAGAAAAATGAGCGATTTTAACAAGGGAAATACGAAGGCCAGAGAACGAATGAAAGTACAGTATGATATCGCTGCAGAATATAACTGCCTCGTTATTGGTACGGACCATGCAGCAGAAGCAGTAACCGGATTTTACACGAAGCACGGGGACGGCGCCTGTGATATCGCACCACTGTTCGGGCTCAATAAACGCCAGGGTAAAGAGCTGCTGCGGGAACTGCAGGCACCGCCGCAGACCTTCGAAAAAATACCGACTGCCGATCTTGAGAGCGATAAACCAGGCCTCTCCGACGAAGAAGCTCTCGGCCTGACCTATAATCAAATTGATGATTTCTTAGAAGGAAAAATTATTGATTCAGAAGCGGAAAAAAACATTATTCACCGCTATAATACCACCGAGCACAAAAGAGCCATCCCAGTGACGGTACATGATGACTGGTGGAAATAATTATAATTTAGAATTCGTGCTGCCATACATTTTCAAGAATTATGTGTATGTGACAGCAAACGATGTGCAGTATAAAGAATGGGAGAGGACGGAATGGAAAAGAAATATTGGGTGCTGCTCGGATTGACTTTATTACTCGGAATCATGAGCGGTATTGTCATTGAAACTTTTCGATCAGCTGGAGACACCCAACCTCTGCAGCAAGTAATTTCTGCAGATTCTGAGCACGTGCTGGGATACGGGGAAACGGCTGATATCAATGGGTTTGATATCACCGTGCACGAGTCTTACATAACGTCTCAGGATAACGAAGAATTATTAGTAGTAGATGTTTCCTTTTTTAATAACTCTGAGTCCAATAAGGAAATTCCATTGTTTAATACAATGGTAACGAATGAAGAAGGTTATAGCTTTACTCACGTGTCCGATTTCGAAGACCGCCGTTTGATCGGCGGCCAGCTTCGTCCGGAAGGTCTGCGCAGAGGCACAGTCGCCTTTGAGCTTGATAAACAGAGTGATTACTATGAATTTTCCTACACTGATCATACTGGCCGCGGTCTCGCTTCCTGGGCGCTTGAGCCTTCCGCACAAAGCGGGGAGGGAGAAGATGCCACTTCCTGATAGAAAAGTGTTGCCTTCTTGACGAATTCATGATATTTTGTAAAATTAACAGGATAGACATAAATAGAGAGAGAATCGATTTTCATGAAGGAGTCAGAGAGTAATATGCCAATTAAAGTACCTGATTATCTGCCAGCGAAAGATGTCCTTTCTAAAGAAAATATTTTTGTAATGAATGAAAGCAGGGCGTATAACCAGGATATCCGCCCGCTTAAAATTGTCATACTAAATCTGATGCCATTAAAGGAAACTACCGAAACACAAATATTAAGAATGCTTGGCAATACGCCTTTGCAGGTGGATGTATCGCTGCTGCATCCTGATACACACCAGTCAAAAAACACCCCTCATGAGCACCTGGCAAGCTTCTATAAGACTATAGACGAAGTTAGCAGCAGGAAATTTGATGGCATGATAATCACTGGTGCTCCAGTGGAAAAAATTCCATTCGAGGAAGTGGATTACTGGGAGGAAATGAAAAACATCCTGGAATGGAGCAAAACCAACGTCACTTCCACTCTTCATATTTGCTGGGGAGCCCAGGCAGCCTTATATCATCATTATGCTATCCCTAAACACGCCATGGACCAAAAAATATTTGGGGTATTCGAACACCAGGTAAAAAATCCAAACAGCAGCCTGCTGAGAGGATTTGATGATCAGTTCTTTGCTCCTCATTCAAGATATACAGAAACACGCAGCGAGGATGTAGAACAAGTCCCTGATCTTGAAATTTTATCCGAGTCGAAAGAAGCAGGACTTTACCTGCTGGCGGCGAAAAACGGTAAGCAGATATTTGTTACAGGCCACAGTGAGTATGATGCGGAAACATTAAGATATGAATTTGAACGGGATGCCAGACGAGGTATTTCCACAAAAATGCCAATTAATTATTTTCCGGAGAACAACCATTTATTGAAACCATCGTTAAAATGGCGTGCCCACTCCAATCTTTTGTTTACGAACTGGCTTAATTACTATGTATATCAACAAACACCTTACGATTTTGCGTAAAGAAACAACTGTCTCCAGGAACGTCCTTGAGGCAGTTTTTTTCCGGCTTGTTTATATAATGGCCAATAAAAATTTAATGGTATAATGAGAACGAGCGTTTTGAAGAGAAGGTGAAAACTATGGATGCACTGGATGTTGTTATGAATAAAGATAGGGTTTTTCCATTTTTTCAACCCATTATCAGCGCCGATAAGCTTGAAGTTGCAGGCTATGAGGTGCTAGGTTTTTTTCAGGATGACGAAGGGGATTTCATCAGCCTGGGCTTTTTCTTTCAAGATCCTTCCATTCCAGAAGAATACCGGTTAGAAATTGAAGAGCGGATACATCATATCGCACTCAATCAATACATAAAAGAGCAGCGTACTGATTATCTATTTTTAAATGTTGATATAAACCTGGTTGTTTCTGACGGGGGAGAAGCTTTCTTTGAAAAGCTGTTTGAATGGCAGAAACAAGGGCTTCCCTTTCAAAATATCATATTAGAAATTAAAGAACATGATTTTAACGGAGAACTGTCACATCTAAAGCATTTTGTACAATACGCCCAATCTCTCGGCTTATTTATTGCCTTGGATGATGTTGGAAAGAGCACCACCCACCTTGATGAAATTGCTTATTTAAAGCCAAATATTATCAAGGTCGATCTTGCATTTATGGAGGATGAATCATTTCCCAGCATGTTTCGTGATGTGCTGCAATCCCTGTCGCTCTTGTCAAAAAAAATCGGGGCTTCCCTTTTATTCGAAAGAATACGTAATTTTAATCAGTTGAATTATGCATGGCGCCACGGTTCCCGCTATTACCAGGGACCGTATTTAGGGAAACCAAAGCAGGAAATGATCAAAAAAGATGCGCATAAAGAATCTCTAAAAAAAGATTTTCGTCATTTTATAAATTATGAACGAAAAAAAATTGAAGCGCAGATGCAGCTCAGTAAAATTTTAAGCCAGCGCTTAAAAGAAGAGATAAAAGATTCAAAGAAAACCGCAGATATTGACGAGCTTACGAAAAGCATAGCGGTCTCCCTTGAAGATATTTGCTTTCGTGTTTATATATGCGATAATGAAGGATTTCAACAATCCGGAAATGCTGTTAAAAGGATTGATAATGCCTGGGAATATCATGCGGAAGAAAGAAACCGCAACTGGAGCTGGCGTCCATATTTCCTGGAGAACATTGTTCGGATGAATTATGAAAAAGATGGAATTTTATCAGATTTATATGCAGATATTCACCGCGAGGAGATGATCCGTACGTATTCCTATCCACTACAGGAGGATTTATACGTATTTATCGATATTCCATACTCGTATCTCTACGAGAAAGACTTTTTAATCTAATACTACTGGATGATCATTTGGTCTGGCAGATGCTCCTGTCAGATCCGGCTTTTTTTTCAGCAGATAGCGGAGGAGAAACATGCACACAAAAAAAGGAATTCTTCCACTAATGTTTTACTTATTTTTTGCTTATTCTTTAATAACCATTATGAGTGGATATATGCCGATTTATTTTCAATTCCAGGGGTTAACTCAATCTCAGATAGGAATCCTCATGGCGATGGGGCCGCTTGCATCCGTTTTCGCTCAGCCTTTTTGGGGGTATATGAGTGATAAATGGAAAACAATCAAGCGAGTTTTAATTATTTGTGTAATAAGCACGCTGGTCGCTGCGCTTATTTTTTTTCAAGTCACGTCCTACCCGGCGATGATGTTTTTTTTATTTTGCCTGTTTCTGTTTCTGGCCCCCTGTACCGCTCTCGGAGATAGTCTTACACAAAAGACGGCATTTCAGCACCATGTAAACTTTGGATCAATTCGAATGTGGGGCTCTCTCGGATTTGCCGTTACGTCTCTCATCACCGGCTGGATACTTGAAAAATGGAGCCCGGGGATCATTTATCTTCCTTTTTTTCTTTGTGGCACCGCCGCACTGATACTCGTATTGTTATTAAGTGACACTGCCCCGGCAAAAAAACCTGTAACGATCGTTCACGCACTTTCTTTAGGTAAACGGCCGGAAATTGTTTATTTCTTAGGCTTAGTTTTTTTAATCTCAATAGGGCACCGGGCGAACGATAGTTTTCTCGGATTATTTGTAGTTGAACTTGGAGGCGGCGAGTCAATGATCGGCCAGGCATGGTTTGTCGGAGTCGTTTCAGAAGCAGCCGTATTTGCCCTGTCTGCTTTATGGTTCCGGAGGTACCCCCCCTTGATTTTTATTATTATCGCAGGGTTTCTTTACAGCGGCCGCTGGCTCATCATGTCAACGCTTGATGATCCTGTACATATCATTTGGATTCAGATCCTGCACGGTATAACTTTCGGCCTGATGTATTTTTCATCTTTAAACTATATAAGCCGCATAATTCCAGAAGAGCTGCAAGCCACTGGGCATCTTCTGTTTATTACGACGTTTTTTGGAATCTCAGGAATTACTGGTGCACTCGCCGGCGGGTGGCTCATGGAGAATTTCAGCGGAGCAGGGCTGTATCAAACGCTGGCGCTTTTCAGTGCTGCCGGCGCTGCACTGCTTATTTTCTACACGTTAAGGGTCCGAAAGAATACAGCAGTATAATTCAGAAAGGAGCTCTTACTATTGATGGTCCCGTCTGCTTCCAAAGCATTCTGGAAAAAGGACAAACGACAACAGTTTTTCGGTGATAAATATCTTCCAGTCCCTGAACTGAAAAAAGCAGCTGCATACTTGTTGTCTTATGATTACATGAATACTGACGATCGCAAGGCTATCCTGCGGCTTGAGCATAAATGGGAAAGACAGGTCCGCACAGCAGCTGTCTGCGGCCAGTTTTCGGCTGGAAAATCAACCTTGCTGAACCGCGTTATCGGTGAGACATTTCTTCCCGCCCATCCAATCCCAACCAGTGCTGCCATTGTTCATATCGAAAATGGAGCGGAAGAAGTATTGTTGAAAAATTATGGGACAGAGACATGGAATGCCGTTGCAGAA
Organism: Alteribacillus sp. HJP-4; assembly: GCF_042139015.1. NCBI lineage: Bacteria > Bacillati > Bacillota > Bacilli > Caryophanales > Bacillaceae > Alteribacillus > Alteribacillus sp. HJP-4. The sequence goes on from NZ_JBHIKY010000016.1 coordinate 25,716, forward strand.
ACTGACTTGAAGGAAAGCTGGTTCACTGATGGCAGGGAGATTGAAGAAATTTATTGGAAGCGGCCGATACCGCATATCCCAAGTGGGCTCAAGCTGCTCGATACACCGGGGATGGATTCATCAAATTACCATCACCGCGAAGCTGCAGAATCCCGCCTGCAGGAAGCGGACAAAATTTTTTTCGTCACAGATTACCAGCAGGCTGAATCAAAGGAAAACATAGATTTTCTTAAAATGCTTAATGAACAGTTCCATGTGCCCGCGCTTGTTATCAATCAAATGGATAAACATAACGAGGCTGAAATGACTTTATCCGATTTTCAAGACTCTATAAAGGCGGCACTCTTCAATCATCATATTGAAGTAGATAACATTTATTTTCTATCTGGGATTCAGCCTGACCTTTTTGAAAACAGCTGGCAGGACTTCTGCGCTGATCTTCTTCGAGTTCCTTTACAAGCAGAACAAGAGATCAACAAAACCTGTGCGCGTTCTTTATACAAACTATTTACACGGTCGGTACACCGAAGAGAACAGCAGATAATGCCTGATTCCAAGCTGCAACACACGTTACAAAGCTATCAACGATTAGAAGATATTGAAAATAAAGTCCGGCATTTGTATGAACGACAGGAACAGATTGAGCACCTGCCAGAACTGTTAGAAAGAGAAATACGCTGGGAGTTTGATAAAATATTTACAAACGCAAAGCTGACTCCTTATCATACGAGAAATTTTGCCAAGGACTATCTACAATCACGACAGCAGTTTTTTCGGATAAAAGGGCTGTTTTCAAAAAAGAAAACAGCAGCTGAAAAAGAGCTGCGGGAAGAACGTCTTCTTGAAAGTCTAAATGAAAATATGAAAGCTTATGTAGAAATTCATGTGAAACAAACGCTGCGCAGCATTTGCGAACGCTTTGGTGTTTACAGCCGCTCTATGGCACTAAAAATATTCTCCATTGAGCATAATCTAGAAAAATCAAATCTGCACCGGGCAGAACGAAGAGGCGCCCAATATTCTCAGGAATACGTGCTGCTGTACAGCCGATTTCTGACAGAAGAGATAAAAAGAATGTACAAAGAAGACGTTTCTCAATTGCTGCCAGGGTTAAAAAAAGCGGCAGAGTTGGAAAAAGCATATCAAACCGAGCAAATACAGGGACAAATAAAAGAATTAGAAACGATATTGAAGAAAGCTCGCTGCTGGTGGAAGCAATCCCACGAATTAAAAAATTTCACGGAAACATTTCTGCAGACTTTGGATAAATCTGCGGTACAAGCGGAGAAAAGCGGTTTACCGGCGCTTCAACCGCCAATTTTTGTTCCTCAGAAACGATCTGGTAAAAAGGCTGAAATCGATCTATCAGCCTATTATCAAAGCTCTTCTGAGGATAAATCGACACTGCCCTCCGCAAAATATGCAGATATATTTGATAATGCGGCCAGAGAAATAGAATCCTATCCAGAACTTCTGGTACTTAAGGAAGCTCTTACTCAGCGGGCTGCGAGAATCCGCAGAAAGCGGTACCGTGTATCCCTTTTTGGAGCATTTAGCGCGGGTAAATCAACCATCGCCAATGCACTGCTCGGAGAAGAAGTACTTCCTGTCTCTGCTGCTCCTACGACTGCCGCCGTTCATTATATTGTATATCCCAAGAAGGATCGTCCACACGGCACGGTAAATGTAACCTATAAAAGCCGCTCTGAGTTAATCGAGGATATAAATGATAATCTTCAAACCGCCTCGTTGTTTATTGATTCGTTACGTGGTTGGGAAACATTACTTTACGAGTATCAGCTGTTTCTCGAACAAGAAAAGCAGAAAGAAAATAAGAGCTCCAAAGATGAGAGAAAGGAGCTGAAAAACCCATTTTCATTATTAACAGAAGAAGAATTTTCTATCGTTCAGGAACTGTACGAGGCAGGACTTCAATACGATAGTATATTAGCAGAGCAGGATTTGCTTTCTCACACCGATTATCTTACTCTTTCAAAAGACAGACGCCGGTCGGCTCTGATACGTCATATCACTATATATTTTTCATGCGATTTCACAAAAAAAGGCTGTCAATTAATCGATACTCCAGGAATTGGATCCGTTTACCGCCGCCACAGCTACGTGGCACATCAAGAAGTCAAGCGTGCGGATGCAATTTTCTTTGTAAGCTATTATAATCATGCATTTGGAAGAGCTGACGAGGAGTTTCTCCGACATGTAGGCAGAGTGAACCAGTTCTTTACGTACGATAAAATATTTTTTCTGGTAAATGCAGCAGATCTTGCTGAAAATGGGGAGGAAGTACAAAGCGTTCTTACTTATGTATCGACAGAGCTCTCCAGGCTCGGGCTCTCAGAACGTAAAGTCCATCCCATATCAGGAAAACAAGCTTTAACAGCTAAACAAAACTTGGATGTACAAAATCTCCGTATTTCCGGTATGGATGGGCTTATTAGGTGCATAGATTCGTTTGTGGACCATCTGTCCCAACAGACAATGACAGCCGATGGCTCAGGAGAAATAAAACAAGCGGTACAGGTAATAGAACAATTAATTGATCAGCAGTCCTTAGATGCAGCAGAGAGGCAGGCACAAATTAATGAGAGGTATCAGCACCACCTGTTTGTTTATCAAGTACTTAACAATTATTCTATATCGACCGATAAACATTTAATAGCTGAAGAGTGGAGAGAGCTCTTATTTTATATAAAACAGCGTGTTTTTTATCGTTATTTCGATGAATATAATCGACTTTTCAGCCCGGTGCAGTTCAATCTGTCCCAGTCTTTTCAAAAACAGTTAGAAAGACAGACTAACGAGCTTATTAGATTTGTCTTTCGTGAGCTTGCACAGGAGCTGAGAACAGCTCAAATTCGGATTGAGAATTTTATAGAAAAGCATTGGAAATATATGCAGAGAGAACTTCTCCAAGGCTTACCCGCATATATGCACGCCGTCTATATCGAGCAGCCTTTTATGGACTTTTCAGGAATCGGAGTAATTGAAGAAACAACCGTTAAAAGCATGAATATATCAGTCCCAGAGCAGGCAGGAGACTCCCATAAGTTTTTTATCGAAAATTTCAGCCGTCAGTGGAAGGAACTGCTCGAGGAGAAATTGCGGCCATATGCCGGTGAATATCTACAAAAGTATGAAAAAATTCTGCTCACTGAATACCTGCAGAGGTTTCAAAGCGAATGGCAGCAGCTTCGGACCGGTCATATCGAAAGAGCTGAATTTCACCTCGAATACTATTCTCAAACAGGTACAGAATTAAATGTAGATAACTATGAAAAGTCGAAAGATAGGCTGCTTAAATTAATCCCTCCAGAATTTGGTGAATAATAGTTTACTGTGTTATAATAGCTTATGAGGCACAAACATCAACAGTTCCTTACCGCGAATGAAGTGCTAAAGGATGGATATGATGGAACGACTAAATATTTTTCTTGACGATGTGAGACCTTGTCCAGATAATCACATTCTTGCGAAAACGGCTGAGGAATGCATTTTACTCATGAAAGATGGACAACCTGTTTCCCATCTTTCCTTAGATCATGACTTGGGAAGTAAAGAAAAGAATGGGTTTGAAGTTGTTATTTATCTGTTGAAACAAAACGTGTTTCCAGAGAAAATAACAATCCATTCTGCAAATGCCGTAGACGGGAAAAAGATGTATCGACATTTACAGGATGCTCAAAAGACTGGGGAACTCCCACAAAATGTGAAATTATTACATCGGCCCCTGCCGCTGCGATTTGCCACACATTAATATGCAGATGGCTCCTTTCAGGAGGAACCCATGATTGAAATTACTATAACAGAGCGTGCAGCTGAAAAACTTCGAATAGAAAACCGCAGTTATGCTGGAACAGTACTCACTTCCCGGTTTACTGGTGGTTGACAAGGGAATGTTAAATACGAACTGATTCTGGATGAATCAGCGAATACGAATACTCCACACGTTCAAACGGATAACGGTACGTTGAGATTAGTCATGCCAGATCCTGTGCTCGATCATCATCCGTCATTAGGCTGGACGCTGAAAAACAAAAATGAGACGATTGCATTAGGCATAAAAGCTCGTATTACTTCTGAAAAATAATACAGCCGTTCTTGTCCACAAGAGGACAGGGACGGCTTTCTTACTTTATACATATGAATATATCAAGTAATCTTTATAGAAAAAAAGTGGTGATATTATTGTATATTGCGGATGCTCATTGTGACGCCCTATGGAAAATGACGCAGCAGTCAGTACCATTTACGTCCAGCCGCGTCACTGTGAACAAAAATTCTTTAAAGAACGGAAATGTAAAAACTCAGGTTTTTGCCTTATATGTACCTCCACACTGGCCAATAAAAAAACAGCGTCACGAACTGAAGCGGCAGATGGAGCTGTTTCATTCGCAAATTAAACCGGCGTTACCAGCTTCCACGGAAGCTATTCTTGCCTTAGAGGGGGCCTCTTTACCTGGAGAAGATCAATCTTTGCAGCAAAAGCTGTTGGAATCGGGCGTTTCGATGGCCTCACTGACATGGAATGAGGAAAATGCACTGGCCTATGGGAGTTCTCAGCCTTCTCATTTAGGAATAAAAGCAGCCGGAAAAAGATTTATTGCCTGGCAGAACAGTAATAACATTATCGTAGACGGGGCACATTTAAATGAAAAGGGGTTTTGGGAAGCGTTGGAACACGCAGATCGATTTCTTGTAAGCCACACAAATATTAAAAGTATCTATAACCATCCGCGCAACCTGACAGATGCCCAGATTCAAGCTGTCAAGGAAAAAGATGGGTTTATTGGATTGACCTTTTATCCTTTATTTATCAATGGCAGCAGCGAGGCCGCTCTTTTAGAATTCACACGCCAGATTGATCATGCCTGCAGCATTGGCGCTGAACGCATTATTGGGATAGGATCGGATTTTGACGGTATAGACCATACAGTCACTTCCATTCAGGGTCCAGAAGATTATCCCATCCTGGTCGATCACCTCCTTCGTCATTTTTCTAAAGACATAGTAAAAGGAATCGCATACGGAAATTTCCGCCGCTTTCTTGACAAGAAAAATCTAAATAAATTTGAAGCAAACTAATTTTCAATTCCTTACAGATCCTTTACAATAAATAGGGAAAGAGGTGAAGGTACTTGCAAATCACAGATCGCGCGAAGCAATTTATTGAAGATGTAATGAAAGAACAAAGTATGTCTACCATTCGCGTAGTTTTCTCTGGCATGGGCTGAGGCGGGCCAAAATTCGGGCTGGCTCTGGATGAGCCAGAAAGCACTGATGTCAGAAGAGAAATCAATGGATTAGATGTTGCTATTGAAGAGCAGATTGCAGAGCATGTCTCTGGTGTGACCCTTGATGTAAAATCAAACATTGACGGCCAGCCTGGTCTTGTCATGAATGGTCCCGGCAGTGACTGCTGTTAATGAAAAAAGCATTCCAGACATATTTAGCTGGAGTGCTTTTTCTGTAAGTTTATATGGTGATTTCTACTTTTAGAATTATTCAACGAAAGTCATAGAATTTTACATAATCATTCTCAGTTTTATTATGAATATTTGCTCATCCTTGGTATGACAAGACTTGTACCAAAAAAAAATGTAAAATTGTATAAGCCTGAAGTCAAACGAATTTTTATTCTCTATGCTTAAGTGTATATACTCCCTTCGGATATGTTACAATAACCGACAGCATGGATTTGGAAAGGAGTATGACGTTGAGTAAAAAATGGTTATTAAGTGTATCCCTTGCCGTTTCTGTATCTGTAATAGCTGCATGCGGTGATGTGGATTCCGATGAGTCTGCTGGAGAAAATAATAATTCGCAGGAAGAAGAGCCTGCTGGAAATAGCAGTGAAGGCGAAAGCGAAGGCGGCGAAGAAGCGCCGGAAGAAAACCCGGAGCAGGCACAGGAAGAAATGCCTGAGCCCGATTTCTCTGATATTCCTGATGTCGTAGCTGATGTAAACGGAGAAGAACTTCAAAAAGAAGATTTTGAAGCACAATACACAACAGCAATGCAAACGTATGCAATGCAGGGAATGAACCCGCAAGAAGATAAAGAAATGGAAAAACAGCTGCAGGAGCAGACTGTAGAACAGATGATCGGTCAGGAGCTTCTTATTCAAGAAGCCGACAGCCGTGATTTTGAAGTTTCTCAAGAAGATGTAGATGCGGAAATGGATTCCTTAAAGGAGCAATTCGGATCTGATGAAGAATTTAAAACTGCTCTTGAAGAGCAGGGTTATACAGAAGAGGATCTTCAGTCAGATATTGAAACTCAAGTAAAGGTTGATCAGCTGGTAGAAGAAGAAGCCGGTGAAATCGAAGTATCCGATGAAGAGCTAGAAGAAGCCTATGATCAAATGACTGCCCAGCAGGAACAAATGGGCGGCGGTGAAGGTGAAGATGGCGAGGAAGCAGAAGTACCGTCATTTGAAGAAATGAAACCACAGCTTGAAGAACAGCTTGCCACACAAAAGGAAGGCGAGGAAGTTCAGAAGCTTGTTGAAGAGCTCCGCGAAGAAGGAGACGTCACTGTCAACTTATAATAATCAAGAGCTGCCAGGTCCATTGCGGACCTGGTTTTTCTTTATTAAAAAACTTCACTAATTCTCCGATATAATAAATATGAAGGGAATATTCCGTCAACAACACGGTACATAACTAAAAAGCACTACAATCAAGAAATTATACGATGGAGGATGGATGATGTCTGTTACAAATCAAACTGATATTTTGCTCGATAGTGGTACGAATGAACTGGAAATTGTTATGTTTATGGTAGGAACAGGGACATTTGGTATTAATGTTTTAAAAGTTCGAGAAATAATTCAGCCCGTAGAAATAACTGAAACACCGAACCGGCATTCTCATATGAAAGGAATTATACGTCTTCGTAAGGAAGTTATCCCCGTAATTGACTTGGCTGAGGTGCTGGAATACCAGGCCCCTGAACAAACAGGACAGGATAAGTTTATTATCGGGGAATTAAATAAAATGAAGGTCGCCTTTCATGTTCATTCAGTATCTAGAATTCACCGCATTTCCTGGGAGCAGATTGAGAAACCAGGAGAACTGTCGAGAGGACATCAGGCCCACACAATTGGTATCGTTAAACTTGAACAGAGAATGGCTCTTTTATTAGATTACGAAAAGATTGTGATGGATATTGCGCCGCAGGCTGGTATAGATAAACAAGCGCTTACGCAGCTTCCCTCCAAAGACCGTTCCATAAAATCTATATATATCGCGGAGGATTCTCCGGTTTTGCGTAAACTGCTCGAAGACACACTATGTGAAGCAGGTTACACATCTTTGCATATTTTTGAAGATGGTAAGGAAGCGTGGCAGGCTCTGCAATCTAAGGCTGCAGAGGAAGAAATTATTGACCTGCTTATCACAGACATCGAAATGCCAAAAATGGACGGACACCACTTAACAGTGAGGATAAAAGAGGATCCTGTATTAAAACACCTTCCTGTCGTTATATTTTCTTCACTCATTTCGGAAGATTTATACCACAAAGGGAGCAAAGTCGGTGCTGATGCTCAGGTTAGTAAGCCTGAAATTCTTGAGCTCGTTCAGGAACTCGATAAATTATTATTTGAATAAGGAACCGCTCTCTCAAAAAAGAGAGTGGTTTTTTATTTTTATCTCTTGACTGTATTATAACAACAGTTTATAATACTATTTAACATATAACAAAATGGGAGGGGTTACCATGAAAAAGACACAAACAAAAACAAATGAACGCAGATTTACACCAACAAAGGAAGATAAATCCGTACTGCAGATGATCAATGAGTATCACACAGCTCGATAAAGATAGATTTGAATGAACCCCAGGTTATTACACTTTTCATTAGATGAAACTTCCTTAAAGAATATATCTAAACACCGGCCTTGGTTTGTCGGTGTTTTCTTTATTATTAAAATAAAAATCAGAATGTTTTGAAAGCACTGTTCATATTCTATATAATAGGAGACAAGCAACTCACTCTGTTATACAGGAGGCAGATTCATGAAAAGCATGGATCGCACGACCGTCATCAGAGAATTAGAATCTTTCTGCGGGATCCCCCGCTCCCTGCTGCTTCGTTTAAATGATGAAGAATTGTTTTCTCTCTACCGTGAAAGGGTGGGCTCTTTCGAACCTGAAGGGAAAGAGAAATTAATGACCGCAGGGGAAACGGAATAGTTCTCATTACACAGTGACCATACCCTGAGAAGGGTATTTTTTTTGATGAAAAGCTGATTATGTCTCTGAGTGTTAGAAAGGGTAATTAAAAATATTAGAAAATCAAACATATATTCGCTATAATAGAAGGAATTGAGGTGATTTGGATGCGAAAAAAAACCCTTCCGGAACTGATTCAGTGGATGAAAACAGAACCGGAGTTAAGAGATAACATAGAACATTGGCACACAATCGAAGAAAAACCTGCTTCTTTTGCAGCGTTTCCGGAAGCAGTTAATAAAAGGCTTATTCATGCCTTGAACAAGCGGGGAATAAAATCCTTGTATTCTCATCAGGCTGCCACTTTTGAACGCAGCTATAATCAACAGCAGCACACCGTAGCTGTCACGCCGACAGCTTCTGGCAAAACGTTATGCTACAACCTGCCGGTGCTGCAGTCCATCCTCGATAATAAAGAAAGCCGTGCCCTTTATCTGTTTCCGACCAAAGCACTCGCTCAAGATCAGAAAAGTGAATTAAATGAGTTGATAGATGAAATCGGAGTTAATATAAAAAGCTATACGTACGATGGAGATACATCGCCAAATATTAGACAGGCTGTCCGCAGGGCAGGCCACATCGTCATTACAAACCCTGATATGCTCCATTCAGCCATTCTGCCGCATCATACGAAATGGATCTCTCTTTTTGAGAATTTAAAGTACATTATTGTCGATGAACTTCACACTTACCGCGGTGTATTCGGGAGCCATGTAGCAAATGTTATCCGTAGACTGAAGCGGATTGCCGCCTATTATGGGAGCAGTCCTGTTTTTATCAGCACATCCGCAACAATAGCCAACCCGCAGGAACTGGCAGAAACATTGACCGGTGAGACCTTTCAACTGATTAATAATAATGGGTCCCCCAGTGGACGAAAGCATTTTGTGTTTTATAACCCGCCTCTTGTAAATGAATCTTTAAATGTGCGAAAAGGAGCCACTTCCGAGGTAAACAAAATCGCGGCAGCTTTTCTCAAAGAGAAAGTTCAGACAATAGTATTCGCAAAGAGCAGGGTCAGAGTCGAGGTCATACTTAGTCATCTCCAGGAGCTGGTAAAAAAAGAACTTGGCGCAAAATCGATTCGTGGATATCGCGGGGGGTATCTTCCAAAACAGCGAAGAGAAATCGAGCAGGGCCTCCGGAAGGGCGATATTCTTGGTGTCATCAGTACGAATGCTCTTGAGCTCGGAGTCGATATAGGCCAGCTGCAGGTCTGCATTATGACCGGCTATCCCGGCTCGGTGGCAAGTGCCTGGCAGCAGGCAGGACGGGCGGGCCGCCGCCAGGATGAATCATTAATATTAATGGTGGCAAGCTCTGCACCTCTGGATCAATATATGGTTCAGCACCCCGAATATTTTTTTGATAAAAGCCCGGAATCCGCACGCATTCATCCAGATAATCTCGTCATCCTCGTAGACCATGTAAAATGTGCAGCATTTGAATTACCGTTTAGGGAAGGCGAAACGTTTGACGGCGTAAATCTGGAGGATATATTAGAGTATTTAACAGAAGAACAGGTGCTTCATCACCGCGGCTCCAAGTGGTATTGGATGAATGACACTTTTCCCGCCCACGGGATAAGTCTGCGCTCTGCTTCGCAGGAAAATGTCGTTATTATAGACCAAACCATACCTTCTCATTCCACGGTCATAGGAGAAATGGACCGATTCAGTGCTATGACTCTTCTTCATGACGAAGCGGTATATCTGCATCAAGGCGTTCAATACCAGGTGAAGGACCTTGATTGGGAGGAAAAAAAGGCATATGTGGAAGAAGTTCAGGTGGAATATTACACCGATGCGAATCTTGCCGTCGATTTAAAAGTGCTTGAAGAGGATAAAAAACAATTTCATAACGCAGTGGAATGGGCTTTCGGAGATGTTATGGTCAATGCAAAAGCAACCATATTTAAGAAAATTAAACTGACTACATTCGAAAACATCGGATCCGGTCCGATTCATCTGCCGGAAGAGGAACTGCATTCAAACGCATGCTGGATCAGCTTTTCAGAAATAATTATCTATGAGTTAGGAAAGGACGATCTTGAACAGGCTTTAATAGGTCTGGCAAATGTTCTTCGGCATGTGGCGCCAGTGCATGTGATGTGCGCCCCCGGCGATCTTCATGTCGTCCCGCAAATGAAAGCAACTCATTCTGAACAGCCGACTATTTTTTTATATGACCGCTATCCCGGAGGAGTCGGCTTATCTGAAGCGGTTTACCGTTCCTTGCCTGAGCTTTTGAAGCGGACGAGGCAGCTCATTGCAGCGTGCCCATGTGCAGGCGGCTGCCCATCATGTGTCGGCTCGGATCTTAACCTGGAAGAAGAAGCGAAATGGCTGACCCTCCGACTGATTCAACTGATGGAGGTGACCAGAAAACGTGAAGATGAAAAATAAACTGAATCGAATGAAGCAACACCTCAGCTCGGCTGCTGATCAGAAAGAAAGAGTATATAAACCTCCAAACACGGGGGCGGAAATGCAAAAAGCCGCAGAACTTCCTTTTGAAAAGAAATGGAAAGACCTCTCTGCTTCTCCGCTTTTCTTCGACGGAAATGTGACGTGGAAGCGTGACGTTACTTATGAATTTGATCATCAGCATGGTAATTATCGATTTTCCGAACTGCTTGATGTGTTTGAACAGTGGGAAAAAGAAACCGCCTACCATCCACTCCATCCGGAGCATAGAAAACCTGAAGATTTGTTATTTTTCGATACAGAAACGACCGGATTAAACAGCGGTGCCGGCAACATGATCTTTATACTCGGCGGCGCGCGCCTGACTGAAAAAGAAGTGCTCGTGCGGCAGTTCTTTCTGCCTGGCCCCGAAGCAGAGGTTGCTTTTTATTATCACTTTTTAAAAGATATGCCTCCGGAGCGCCATCTTGTCACTTATAATGGAAAATCGTTTGACTGGCCACAGCTGAAAACCAGGCATACGTTTGTACGAAACGAAGTTCCTAAGCTTCCTGCATTCGGACACTTTGATTTACTGCATGCAGCGAGAAGGCTGTTTAAGCATCAGCTGGAATCATGCCGGCTTTCCGTGGTAGAAAAAGAAATACTAGGATTTGAAAGGACTGACGATACCCCGGGGTATCTTGCCCCCATGCTTTATTTCGATTTTTTAGAGGAAAAACATCCAGAGCTGATAGAAGGTGTTCTAAAGCATAACGAATGGGATGTCCTGTCACTGATTACACTGTATATTGATTTATCAAAGCGGGTCTTGAACCGCAGGACTCCGGATCAGGAGAAATTTGAAATCGGACGCTGGTACGAAGCGAGTGGAGAGCCTGAGAAAGCTGCCTGGTGTTATGAGAAAGCTCTGGCATCAATAAATTCAGAAGAAACCTGGTACGCTTCTTGTGCTTTTTCACTTGGGAAATTGCTTAAGAAGCAAAAACGGCATGAAAAAGCAAACATGTATTTTCAAAAAGTGATGGAATTAAAAGGACCGCTGCAGATTGAAGCGGCGGTGGAGCTTGCTAAATTTGCCGAGCATAAACAACAAGATATTGACCTGGCCTTAAATTATACCGTGAAGGCCCGTGAACAAAAGCTTGAGATTTACAGTGGAGAACAGGACAAACGCAGCCTTCGGGAAATTTTAATAAGAGAAGAACGACTCCGCAGCAAATCACAAGGGAAATAAATGCAGAAATAACCGGCAATTATTTCCCGGGCAAGCGCAGAAAATCATTAATTTCAACACTTTTATCAATATTCTGACAAATTTGGATTGTCTGATGCTGGCGGGCATTGATTGATATTGTCGAAACATTCATCCGTGAAAATAGATGATTTCCCTAGTACATGTATCTCCTCCGCGTCATAGGCTGTATAGTACAGAAAAGGAGGGGAACTGTTTTGTTCGGAAAAAGAAGACCAAATAATAACAATGGGATGAATAATAATGGCGGCAACATGATGGGTATGTATGGCATGAACAACAATAATAATAACAGCAATAATGTCATGGGTATGCACGGCATGAACAACAATAATAACAACGGCAATAATGTCATGGGTATGCACGGCATGAACAACAATAATAATAACAGCAATAATGTCATGGGTATGCACGGCATGAATAACAATAACAACAGCAATAATGTCATGGGTATGCACGGCATGAACAACAATAATAATAACAGCAATAATGTTATGGGTATGCATGGTAAGAACAACAAGAATAATGTCATGGGTATGCACGGCATGAACAACAATAATAATAACAGCAATAATGTCATGGGTATGCATGGTAAGAACAACAAGAATAATGTCATGGGCACCCAGGCTATGAACAATAATAACGGCAAGAAAACGCATATGATGCCTGCCGTTAATCATCCTGTCACTGAAAAGAAAAATTATCAATGTAACGAATATATTGTACCAGAAGTTCATCCTGTCCACACTACAAATGTGAATAAGCATTTGTATAAACATTATCATTCATACCCGCAGACGGAATCTACGGTAAATGAAGTATACAATCAGCATTTTAATTGCGGCCCTGGCCAGGGACCAAGACCGAGGCGCCCTCGCCTATTTTAGCCATGAACCGGGCGATTGATCTGCCCGGTTTCTTATACTTAAAGGAGGAACCCCGATGAAAGTACTTGCCGTAAGCGGCTATAAGCCTGCTGAATTGGGAATTTTCCAACCGGATGCAAAAGAAATTGATTATATAAAAAAGGCACTCGAAAAACGCATAATCGCTTTTGTTGAGGAAGGAATCGAGTGGATTGTCATTTCCGGCCAGCCGGGAGTTGAGCTATGGACCGCAGACGTGGTTTTATCTCTAAAAACCACCTACCCGGAGTTAAAGCTTGCGGTACTTACCCCATTTTTAAATCAGCAAAAAATTTGGCCGGAGCAAGCAAAGCAGGATTACGAATTTATTTTATCCCATGCGGATTTCGTAGATTCCATATCCAAACAGGAATATGACAATCCCGGCCAGCTGCGTGCGAAAAATGATTTCATCATTTTGAAAACCGACGGACTCCTTCTATTGTACACAGAAGAGCAGGAAGGTACTCCGAAGTATTATCTGCACTCTGCGCAGCGTCGTGGCGAACAAGCAGACTATCCCATTTTTTTTATTACCCCGGAAGACTTGGAAGAGACGGCGAGAGAAGAAAAAGAGAAAGAGTTTTGGGGGCAAAGTGACGAGTGATGTCTTTAACAAATTGACTTTTTCGCTAAGTTCTGAAAAAATATAGACAACTACTTGCATTTATTACAGAATGACAGTTGAGGTGAAACATAATATGCAATCTATCCGGTTAAGCGCAAAAGAAATTCTTGATAAAGATTTTAAAAGCAGTGTGAAAGGCTACAATAAAGATGAAGTTGACCAGTATCTGGATGTGATTATCCAGGATTATGAAGCTTTTGAAGAACGAGTCGGCGATCTTGAGAATGAAATCGAACGTATGAAAAAACAAGGGCCGGCAGCATCAGCCGGGGATACAAGAATGGCAAGGGACTCGGCTCCTTCCGTACCGTCTGCACCTGCTGCCGGCGGTACAAATTATGACATTTTAAAGAGGTTGTCGAATCTTGAGAAAGAAGTATTTGGTAAAAAGCTTTACGAGTAGCAGCGTGCAGGAGGTTTTTTCTTGTTAAAAATCTTTATTGATGGCGCAAGCGCTGGTAATCCAGGTCCTGGAGGAGCAGGTATTTTCATAAAGGATGCGAACGGGCCTGTGGAGAGTTTAATAATTCCACTGGGGCAGTGCACCAACCATGAAGCAGAATTTTCTGCTCTGCTGCATGCGCTGCAATGGTGCGAATCTAAAGAAGTTCCCTTGGTATCCATCAATACGGATTCTAAGCTGGTAGATGAAGCTGTGGAAAAGCGGCATACCAAAAATAATCAATTTAAGCTTCTTTTGCAAGACTGTATAACGATTCTTGATTCTCATGAACTGTGGTTTGTCAAATGGATTCCTTCCAGCCAGAATAAAGCTGCAGACAAACTGTCCAAACAAGCCGTACTGCGAAGCAGCCAAATAGAAAATGGGTAACACTGGAAAGTGTGGGAGAATAATCAGCTTGCCAAACCAAACACAAAAAGATATAATAGCATTTGTCACAAAAAAATGACGCTGAAAATATCGAGGCAGTCGCTGCGTATTCACGCAGAGGAAAGTCCATGCTCGCACAGCCTGAAACGGCTGTAGTGTTCGTGCCAGGCAAAACAATAAGCCTGGGCAGTCTTTTATAAGACTGACGGCGGGGAAAAAGCCTAAGTTCGCTTTGAATACGGCTTAAATACCCTGAAAGTGCCACAGTGACGAAGTCCTCCCGGAAACGGATGGAGTGGAACGAGGTAAACCCCTCGAGCGAGAAACCCAAACTTTGGTAGGGGCGCCTTTCGGAAGGAATTCAACGGAACGAAAGGGAGAAGGAAACCTAATTTTCTTCTCAGATAGATGACTGCCCCCGGCGTGCGAGGTGAATAACCGCAGCAGCACAAAGGGACAGAACATGGCTTACCAAGATATTTTCGGCCTCTGATCCCAACCCCTGTTCCAGGGGTTTTTTCATTTATCTAATCTTTCTAATCCAGAGGAATAATGAATCTTTCTTAATCTTTAGTGAAATATAAACCATAACCAGCTTCTGTTAAATACATAATGAAGCAAAGGAGAATTCCTTATGAAAAATGAAGTGACTTTGATTGCAACGGCCACGATGGGGCTTGAAGCACTAGTTGCAAAAGAAGTGCGTGCACTTGGCTATGATAATGTAAAAACAGAGAATGGAAAAGTGGAGTTTACCGGACCTTATTCTGCCATCGCCCGCACAAACTTGTGGCTTCGTACGGCAGACCGGGTCAAAATTAAAGTAGCTGAATTTAATGCATTCAGCTTTGATGAATTATTTGAGAAAACAAAAGCAGCCCCATGGGAGGAATTTTTGCCGGAAAATGCGGAATTTCCCGTTACGGGAAGGTCCGTAAAATCTACGTTGTTCAGCATTTCAGATTGTCAGGCCATTGTAAAAAAAGCTGTCGTGGAAAAATTAAAAAAAACATACCATACGGACTGGTTCAAAGAAAACGGCGCTCTCTATAAAATTGAAGTGGCTCTTCATAAAGATATAGCCACCCTCACGATTGACACCAGTGGAGAGGGTCTCCATAAACGCGGATATCGTCCGCTTCACAGTCGGGCTCCTTTAAAGGAAACGCTCGCTGCTGCGATGATTATGCTGACCAATTGGAAACCGGACAAACCATTTGCAGATCCATTATGCGGTTCTGGTACCATCCCGATTGAAGCTGCGTTAATCGGACAAAATATCGCCCCTGGTTTTAACCGGAAATTTGCTGCAGAAGCGTGGCCGTGGATGCCCCAGAATATTTGGGATGAAGCAAGAGAAGAAGCTGAAGCAAGTGCGGATTATGAGCAGCTTCTCGATATCCAGGGCTCAGACATTGATCACAATAATGTGAAATTAGCTGAAGAAAATGCCATGGAGGCAGGTCTTTTCGATGTGGTTTCCTTTAAACAGATGCAGGTTGCTGATTTTTATTCGAAAGGGGAATATGGCTGCCTGGTCACAAACCCCCCATACGGCGAGCGCTTGTATGATAAAAAAGAAGTAGAAGCGTTGTATAAAAGCATGGGGCAGTCTTTTACCGAACATTTACCTACCTGGTCTGTTTATGTTATTACTTCTCACCAAGATTTCGAGAAGTTATATGGAAAAAAAGCTTCGAAAAAACGAAAGCTCTATAACGGCAACATAAAAACTGATTACTACCAATTTTTCGGGCCGAGACCGCCCCGTCGTAAATAATCAGCATAATCGTTCATTCCTTTGGATAGAATGGTAAAGGAGCCTATTCAAGGAGGAACGATATGTTTACTGATAACGAATGCTACTTATTGAAAAAAGTAGAAAAAGCTATTGAAAATGCAGAAAAAGCCGTCATTTCCACTAAACATGAAAAGGACAGCTTTCCAGCAGCTGAAGCAATTGAGGAAGCGAAACAGTGCCTGCAGAAAGCGTGGCTGTATCAATTAAATCACTCGCGTTAATGCTATTCCGGATTGATCACATCATGAAAATTAGGATTTTCAAAATGTAAATAATCAATGGAAGGATCATACGATATCGTCATTCCGTCAAGATACCATTGATCCTGCGGATTTACAAAAAATAAAATTCCCTCCACCTGAAGTGTATATGCCTCCGCTTCAGGTTTTTCTTTGCCTACTCCTATTGAAAAACCGCCGGAGCCGACTCCTCCGATACGGACAAACAATCGAACATAAGCTCCATCTGCAAGTGACATTTCCTCTTTATATAATGCCGCTGCTTCCTTGGTTAAAGTTAGCTGCATGAAACTCTCCTTTCCCTGCCAGCAATCTTCTTCTTTTAGTATAGCACTGCTGGAAAAGAGAAGAAAAAAATATGCTAAAATAGATCTAGCAGCAGGAATTTAGACATTCGTGAAGAATGTATTTCTGAAGTCGAAATAAATAATGAAAGTACTAAAGGAGCGAATGTATTGAGTAAATCCATTGAACAAACAGAAGCTGCCTTTCAGGAGCACATGAAAAAAATTTCCTCATATGAACAGGCTTTGGGTCTCATGCAGTGGGACGCACGCACCGGAGCACCAAGAAAAGGAGTGGATCAGCGGTCAGAAGCGATTGGTACCCTTTCAACCGAGCTATTTAAATTAAGAACCTCCCCTGAAACAGGCGAATATCTTGATACTATTTTGGAAAATGGGGCCGAAAAAAAGATATCAGAGATCAGTCGTCTCTCTGCAAGAGAAATGAAAAAAGAATACGACCGTTTTAAAAAAATCCCGGAAAACGAATTTAAAGAATACAGTATTTTAACGTCAAAAACCGAATCAGTCTGGGAGGACGCCAAAGAAAATGCAGATTTTGAGACATTTCAGCCATACTTAGAAAAAATTGTCGATTTCAGCCGGCGCTTCGCTGATTACTGGGGATATGAAAAGCATCCATACGATGCGCTGCTTGAAGACTACGAACCTGGAATGGATGTCGCGACACTCGACGACGTTTTCAGCCGTCTCCGCCAGGGCTTGGCTCCATTAGTGAAAGGAGTCACCCAGTCTTCCCATCAACCTGCTACAGACTTTCTCTTTGAGCACTTTCCTGCAGAGAAACAACGCAGTTTCAGTCTGGATATTTTAAACCAAATGACATATGACTTTGACGCCGGAAGATTAGATAAAACCGTTCATCCATTTGCCATAGGATTAAACCCGAATGATGTCAGGGTCACGACTAAATACGACGAATCTGATTTTCGCACCGCGGTATTCGGAACCATCCACGAAGGCGGCCATGCTCTGTACGAACAAAACCTCTCTGCCAAATTAATTGGAACGGCTCTTTGTGATGGGGCTTCCATGGGTATTCATGAATCTCAATCCCTCTTTTGGGAAAATTTTGTCGGCCGGAACTACCATTTCTGGGAGAAAAATTATGAGCTGTTAAAATCATATGCACCTGGCCAATTTAACGATGTTCCGCTTGATGCTTTTTATAAAGCCATTAACGAAGCAAAACCATCTTTAATCCGTATTGAAGCTGACGAAATGACGTATGCCCTTCATATTATTTTAAGATATGAGATTGAAAAAGATCTCATCAGCGGAGAAGTGAATGTAGCAGACCTTCCCAGTCTATGGAATGAAAAAATGGACGAGTATTTAGGTATCGTGCCGCCGCATAATGGAAAAGGGGTGCTTCAGGATGTGCACTGGTCGTTTGGCGCCTTTGGATACTTTCCTTCTTATGCACTCGGATATATATACGCAGCCCAGTTAAAACAAGCGATGAATAAAGACCTTCCGAATTTTGATGAGCTCTGCGGCTCAGGAGAACTTTCACCAATAAGAGAATGGCTTACCAATAAAGTTCATCAGCATGGGCGGAAGAAGCAGCCGGTTGAAATCATTCAGGACGCCGCCGGAGAAGGCACGAACCCGGAACCGCTCATTCAATACTTAACAGACAAATACCGTTCATTGTACAGCTTTTAATCTATTCTGGCACAATAATTGCATTAAATATGAGAGGGGAGGGAGATGATCTTCCCTCTTATTTATGTAAAGGAGGAGCTAATAATTATGAGAGAAGCAGTAATTGTAAGTGCCGTCAGGACACCAATTGGAAGCTTTGGAGGAACACTTTCTGGAAAATCAGCGGTAGATCTCGGAGTCACCGCGGCGAAAGCGGCGGTCGAACGAGCCGGAATTTCTCCATCGGATATTGAAGATGTTATTGTCGGTAATATACTGTCTGCTGGGTCAGGTCAAAATGTGGCAAGGCAAATAGCTATTTACAGCGGTCTTCCGGAGTCGACTCCCGCGATGACAGTCAATAAATTATGTGGTTCCGGACTGCGAACCATCAGCATGGCAGCACAATTTATTGCACTTGGTGATGCTGATGTGATTTTAGCAGGCGGAACAGAATCAATGAGCAATGCGCCTTATGTCCTGCCGAAAGCCCGCTGGGGCCAGAGAATGGGTGATGGCAGCATCATTGATACGATGATGAGTGATGGTTTAATGGATTCTTTCCACAACATTCATATGGGCATTACCGCAGAGAACATCGCCGAGCAATGGAACTTTTCAAGGGAAGAACAGGATGCCTTTGCCCTGCAAAGCCAGCAAAGGGCACAGGCAGCTATATCCGCAGGTAGATTTAAAGAGGAAATTGTGCCGGTGGAGGTTCCACAGCGAAAAGAAGAGCCTTTGTTGATAGATACGGACGAATTTCCAAAAACGGGGTTAACATCCGAGAAGCTGGGGAAATTAAAACCTGCCTTTAAAAAGAATGGAACGGTCACTGCCGGTAACGCCTCCGGTATAAATGACGGCAGTGCTATGGTTGTGGTGATGTCCCGGGAAAAAGCCGAAAAATTGGGAGTCGAACCGCTTGCTGCGATTCGTTCTTACGGGAATGCTGCACTGGACCCCAAAATAATGGGATACGGACCTGTTCCGGCATCAAAGCAGGCACTTGAACGAGCGAGGTTATCTATTTCTGATATCGATCTGATTGAAGCAAATGAAGCATTTGCAGCCCAGTCACTCGCGGTCGTCAAAGATTTAGAGTTAGAATCTGATAAAGTGAATGTAAATGGCGGGGCTATTGCGCTCGGCCACCCGATCGGCGCTTCTGGAGCAAGAGTTCTCGTCACGCTTCTCCATGAAATGAAACGCAGGGAAGCCTCCCGCGGACTTGCGACACTTTGTATCGGCGGCGGACAGGGAACTGCTCTCATTGTTGAGCGATAACGGGCACAGCCTGCTTTAATAGTTGGAGCAGGCTGTATTTATCAATATGAGGTGGATCTTATGAAAAAATCAGAACTGACTATTCCTGTTAATACTTCGATTCAGGAAGCCGCCAGAATATTAAAGGAAAATTATGCAGAGGAAGCCGTTGTTATTACAAAAGATGATCAAGCACTTGGAATCGTACATAAAAATGATATTTTTGAAATGATTATTGCAGGAGAATCTCCGGAACAATCGGTCACTCTGTTTTTGAAGCCGCTGCGAAAAGAAGACATAAAGGCGGCGTATCTACTTCACGCCGTCCATGAGCCGGTGATCATCACAGATGAAAACGGAGAGATCTTGTTCTTAAATGAGCGGGCCGCCGCTTCGTTTCAGAAAGGCGATAAGTCTTCGGAAAGCAAGATTTTTACGAAAAGAGAAGCTGATATTCTTCAAAACATGGTGGATAATCAAGAAAAAAACATGACGTTTTCCACTCCTGACCGCACGTTTAAGGTTCGAAAAAAAATAGTTACTTTCTCTCACAGAAAAGCCGTTCTCTATGCACTTTTAGAAGACAATACCTCTTCATTCTGGGAAAAAACAGGAGGCAGGGCAGAAACGCTGGAAACCATTTATGAGTATTTGTATGACGGGATTATTATGGTGGACCAGGATGGGTTTGTCACTATGCTCAGTCAAGAATACGCAGAATTTTTAGAGGTGGATGCCGAAGACGTACTTGGCAGGCACTGCACGGAGGTCGTAGAGAACACGCGCATGCACATCGTCGCGAAAAGTGGCAAAGCAGAAATTGCAGACCTTCAGCGCATTAAAGGAGACTACATGATCGCAAGCCGCATTCCAATCATAAAAAATGGTGAATGCACCGGGGCGGTCGGCAAAGTGCTGTTTAAGAATGTCGGAGGCTTTAATTCGTTATATAAAAGAATTCACCGTATGGAAAAAGAACTGAAGCAATATAAAGGAGAGTTTCAAGAACAAAATCAGGCCAAATATCAATTTTCAAACATCGCCGGCGATAGTAATATTATCCGCTGTACGAAACAAACAGCGGAAAAAGCAGCTCAGACCAGCTCAAATGTTCTCCTGCTTGGGGAAAGCGGCACCGGAAAAGAATTATTTGCACATGCTATTCATAATGCCAGCGCAAGAGCTCCCGGTAATTTTGTAAAAATCAACTGTGCCGCAATTCCGGCAGAGCTCCTTGAATCGGAACTGTTCGGCTATGTAGAGGGTTCTTTTACGGGGGCGAGAAAAGGCGGTAAGAAAGGAAAATTTGAAGCTGCGGAAGGAGGTACGATTTTTCTCGATGAGGTAGGGGAACTTCCACTGCATATGCAGGTTAAATTTTTGCGTGTTTTGCAGGAAAAGGAAGTAGAAAAGGTTGGTTCCCACCAATCAACAGCCATCGATGTCCGCATTATAGCAGCGACAAACCGAAACCTTGAAGACATGGTACAACGCGGAGACTTCCGGATGGACCTTTATTATCGCCTTCATGTTATGCCTATCCATATACCTTCTTTAAAAGAGAGAAAAGAAGATATCGTGCTGCTCTCCAAGTTAATCATTAAACGGATTTCCCAGCTGCTTGGAAAACACATCCGCGGCATTTCGGACCAGGCGTTACGTCTGCTTTCTGATTATGACTGGCCGGGAAACATCCGTGAGCTGGAAAATGTTCTTGAACGCTCCATTAATATGGCGGACCCGCATTCTTTTATAGAAGAACGACATTTATCTACCAGAATTACTGGACAATTGTCAGAGGAGCAGATTCTACCCCTTTCAGCAACAGTGGAAGCAGCGGAAAAAGAAGCCATCAGCACCAGTTTAAAAAAAGCTGACGGTAATAAAAGTCAGGCCGCCGGCTGGCTTGGAATCAGCAGAACATCTTTATATGAAAAAATTAATAAATACAAGCTGCAATGAACTGCCTTCTCAATGAACAGTATTGTTCAATATTTGAACAATACACTGAACAGACTGTACTGAAAAGTTAACATTTATAATGTAAACGCTTTTATATTGTCCGTAAAAGTTTACACTTAGTTCTGTGCATCATAAGGATACCCCCTCTGTCCCCGCCGTTTCCGCGGCAGCAGGGGGGCTTTTTTTGGCATGAATCTTGCAACTTTAACCATACAGTGTCGATAAGTAAGCGATTTCAAGAAAGGAAGGCAAGAGCTATGTCAAAAGTGATGACTGCACGAGAGGCAGTACAGCTCATTCCGGACGGGGCCACCATTGCAACGGGCGGTTTCGTTGGAAATGGGCACGCAGAAGAATTAACCAAAGCAGTAGAGGAGAGGTTTCAAGAAGAGCAGCATCCGGCCAATGTTACCATCGTCTACGCTGCCGGTCAGGGGGATGGAAAACGAAAAGGATTAAACCATCTCGGCCACGAGGGTCTTGTAAAAAAAGTAATCGGCGGACACTGGGGCCTGGCACCTAAGCTTCAAAAGCTCGCCATCGAAAACAAAATTGAAGCTTATAACCTGCCACAGGGCGTGATTACTCATTTATTCCGTGATATCGCGGCAGGAAAACCCGGCACATTAACTCACGTTGGACTTAAAACCTTTGTAGATCCACGAAATGATGGAGGCAGACTCAATCAATGCACGACAGAAGAACATGTTGAATTAACCACCATACACGGAAAATATTATCTTTTATATAAAACTTTTCCAATTCACACTGCCCTGTTACGCGCAACTTTTGCCGATGAAAACGGAAACGCTTCCATGCAGAAGGAAGCAGGCACTCTGGAAATTTTATCAATTGCCCAGGCAGTTAGAAATTCCGGGGGCATAGTCATACTGCAGGTCGAAAAAGTAGTAGAGAATGGAAGCATTGATCCACGAATGGCTAAAATTCCCGGCATTTATGTGGATGCGATTGTTGAATCAGCGCCAGAAAATCACATGCAGACTTTTGGTGAACATTATAATCCTGCCTACAGCGGTGAGATCAAATCCTCCACCGCATCGCTTGGAACACTTCCTCTCGATGAGCGAAAAGTAATTGCGAGACGCTCAGCAATGGAACTTGTGCCTGCGGCGATCACAAATCTTGGGATCGGTATGCCGGAAGGAGTAGCCATGGTTGCCAATGAAGAAGGAATTGGAAAAGAAATGCGGCTGACGGTTGAATCCGGACCGATAGGCGGGGTGCCGGCTGGCGGGTTAAGCTTTGGAGCAGCCACCAATCCGGACATCATCATTGATCAGCCTTATCAATTTGATTTTTATGATGGCGGTGGACTTGATGTCGCTTTTCTGGGTCTTGCTCAGTCCGATGCAGCGGGAAATGTTAACGTTAGTAAATTCGGTCCTAAAATTGCTGGAGCCGGCGGATTTATTAACATTTCCCAGAATGCCAAGAAAGTCGTATTCTGCGGAACATTTACCGCAGGAGGACTGGAGCTTCGTGTAGCCGGCGGCCGCCTCGAAATTGTTAAAGAAGGCCGCATCAAAAAATTTCTCAGGGAGGTAGAACATATTACCTTCAGTGGAGAATACGCCAATGAAACCGGTCAGGAAGTTTACTATGTCACAGAACGGGCAGTATTCAAACTCGGACGCTCCGGTCTGGAATTGATTGAATACGCTCCGGGCATTGAGATAGAGCGGGATATCTTCGCGCAGATGGATTTTCAGCCAGTCGTGGTCGATAATGTGCGAAAAATGAATGCATCCATTTTTCATGAAGAAAAAATGAACCTTACCTTCCAAAAAGGAAAACCCGTCACAGCAAATTAATACGTACTGAAACAGAGATAAGGGGGAAAACTATATGTTCGGAATACTATTGGGTTTAATTGTTTTGATGGTACTTGCTTATCTTGGCTGGTCGATTATTTGGGTGGCGCCGATTGCAGCAGGTGTCGTTGCCCTCACCGGCGGCCTTGACCTGCTCGATGCCTATAAGGATACGTACATGAGTGGTTTTGTGGGATTTGCCCAGCAATGGTTTCCAGTTTTTATGCTGGGAGCTGTATTTGGAAAATTAATGGAGGACACCGGGATGGCACGTTCAGTTGCGGTGGCGCTCACTAAGCTCATCGGTACAAAACGGGCGATCCTCGGAGTACTTGTGTCAGCAGCTGTACTAACCTATGGCGGTGTGAGTCTTTTTGTCGTTGTTTTTGCCGTCTATCCACTCGCGTTGACACTTTTCCGCGAAGCAAATATTTCCAGGCGCCTTATTCCGCCGACCGTCGCACTAGGTGCGTTTACGTTTACGATGACAGCCATTCCCGGCACCCCGCAGATTCAAAATCTCATTCCGATTGATTATTTTGAAACATCTGCAACAGCTGCTCCTATCATGGGGATCGCTGCCGGGTCTGTGATGTCATTTGGAGGATACTTTTATTTACGATGGAGAGAAGGAAAGCTGCAGCAGGCTGGAGAACAATATACAGAGCCAAAGGATAAAAAAGTGTTTGGCGAGGAGGAAAGCACCCCGCCATTTCTCTTGTCTCTCCTGCCGCTGCTTACTGTTCTGCTTACATTAA
The DNA here is from genome assembly GCF_042139015.1 of Alteribacillus sp. HJP-4. Lineage (NCBI taxonomy): Bacteria > Bacillati > Bacillota > Bacilli > Caryophanales > Bacillaceae > Alteribacillus > Alteribacillus sp. HJP-4. Next base: position 49,825 of record NZ_JBHIKY010000016.1, read on the forward strand.
ATTTACTGGGCTGGGATATTATCGTTGCGTTATTATCCGGAATTGTTTTAATTATGCTGTTGAATGCCTATAAGGTGAAGAAGTTTGTTCAAGCTATCAACGGTGGTGCTGCCGGGTCAGTTACAGCGATTATTAATACAAGTGCTGCCGTAGGCTTCGGCACCGTAGTTCAGGCAGTACCAGGTTTTGAACGATTAACAGAAATATTAATGGGGGTAAAAGGCAGTCCGCTCATATCAGAAGCAATCGCAGTTAATATTTTAGCAGGTGCAACCGGATCTGCCTCAGGGGGCATGGGAATCGCGCTTGAAGCACTTGGATCAAGATATTATGAAATAGCTATGGAAACTGGAGTAGATCCGGAAGCATTTCACCGAGTTGCTTCGTTATCATCCGGGGGGCTTGACGCGCTGCCACATAATGGAGCTGTCCTGACGCTGCTTGCAATCACTGGTATGACCCACAAAGACTGTTATAAGGATATATTCGTGGTTGCTGTTGGTATTCCGGTGCTTTCTGTCGGAGTCGCGATCTTGCTTGCCATGATCGGCCTAATTTAAAAAGCTATATTATTCAGGAGGAAATCCAATAATGAGATTACAACATAAAACCGCTATTATTACTGGCGCTGCCCGTGGAATCGGTGCGGCAGCCGCAGATAAATTTGTCCGTGAAGGGGCAAAAGTAGTGTTAGTTGACCTTCATCTCGAAGATGTATTGAAAACCGCCTCAATTTTACAAGAAAAGGGTGGGGAGGTGTTGGCGCTGCAGGGGGATGTCACTAGTAAACAAGATACTGAGGCCATCGTTTCTAAAGCGATTTCTCATTTCGAAGACATTCATATTCTCGTTAATAATGCCGGCATTACTTCGGATGCCCAGCTTTTAAAAATGGAAGAAGAGCAGTGGGATCAAGTAATAAATGTAAATTTGAAGGGTGTTTTTTTGATGACGAAAGCTCTCGCTCCTCACATGAAACAAAAAAACCGCGGGGTGATCTTAAATGCTTCCTCTGTTGTTGGCATGTACGGTAACTTTGGGCAGACAAACTACGCCGCCACAAAAGCCGGCCTCAATGGAATGACTAAATCGTGGGCAAAAGAGCTGGGACGCTATCAGATTCGAGTTAATTCAGTGGCCCCCGGGTTTATTTTAAGCCCAATGACAGAGAAAATGCCGGAAAAAGTGCTGCAGACGATGAAAGAAAAATCAGTCCTCCAGGACCTTGGACGCCCAGAGGATATAGCTGATGCCTATGCGTTTCTCGCGTCCGATGAAGCCCGTTTTATTACCGGAACGGTCCTTAGCGTCGATGGAGGTGTCGTCATTTAAATAAATTACACGCTGCCTGTCACAAGAATTGTGGCAGGTTTTTTGCTTTGTCTCGTTTGAAAGTACTAGTTTCGGGTAAATGATAGAATTAAGACCTATGAAAGGATAACGCTATGATCTCATTCCAACAAGTCTCAAAGAAATTCAAGGATGGAACACTAGCTGTAAACAATATCGATTTTACCATCGAAAAAGGGGAACTATTTGTTCTTATCGGTCCTAGCGGTTGTGGAAAAACGACCACTTTAAAAATGATAAACCGGCTTGAAGAGCCGACAGGAGGTAATATTTCCCGAGAAGGTAAGTATTTAAAGGATTGGAATGTGCAGGAGCTCCGCTGGAAGACAGGATATGTTCTACAGCAGATCGCACTTTTTCCAACTATGAATATTGAAGAAAATATTGCCGTAGTGCCGGAGCTCCAAAAATGGAGCAGGGACAAAATAAAGCAGCGAGTAAACGAACTTCTCCATATGGTTGGACTCGAACCGGAAGTTTACAAAACGAGGGTGCCTTCCGAGCTTTCAGGAGGCCAGCAGCAGCGCATCGGAGTAATCCGTGCCCTTGCGGCAGATCCTGACGTGGTTATTATGGATGAACCATTCAGTGCCCTCGATCCACTCAGCCGGGAACAGCTTCAAAAAGATATCCGCAGGCTTCAGACAGATATCAAAAAAACGATTGTGTTTGTCACTCACGATATAGATGAGGCTCTTGCTCTTGGTGACCGCATTTGTATTATGAAAGAAGGAGAAGTAGTTCAGATCGGCACGCCTCAGGAAATTACCACTTCTCCGGAAAACGACTTTGTCAAAGACTTTATCGGGGATCGGCGGAGCGCATGGGATGTTCCTGTCAAAGATATTCTATCCGATGACCGGGCTGAAGAAAGAGACATAGCGGAAGGTGTGACTGTGCATTCGAATCTTCCTCTGAGAGATGCAGTTCCTTATTTTGATCAAACAGAAAAACAGGCTCTAAAGATTGTAGATGACGAAAAAGTCATCGGGGTGCTCAGCTATAAAGATATCGTTCTTTTTATGCAGAAAGACCAGGCTGCTAAAGAAAAGGAGCGTATCTAAATGAGCATTTTTTCAGAAGTAGCGAGCATGTTTATTGAGCGCCAGGATCAATTTTGGAATTTAATGTGGGAGCATATCTACATGTCAGTGCTGTCTTTGCTTTGTGCTGTGTTAATTGCTGTTCCGCTCGGTATTATGCTATCACGCAAACAAAAAATAGCAGAACCGGTCATTGGTGTAGCAGCCGTGCTGCAAACTATACCCAGCCTGGCCCTTCTTGGATTTATGATTTTATTATTAAATCAAATCGGTACTGTTCCTGCAGTGGTTGCCCTTACGGCATACGCTTTGCTGCCTGTTCTTCGCAATACATATACCGGTATTAAAGGTGTGGATCCTTCGTTGATTGAAGCTGCAACAGGAATGGGCATGTCCTCCATGCAGCGTCTGCAGAAAATTGAACTTCCAATGGCTATGCCTGTCATCATGGCTGGTGTCCGCACTTCGATGGTACTTATTGTCGGAACAGCTACTCTTGCTGCACTGATCAGCGCGGGGGGACTCGGTGATTTTATCATGACAGGAATTGACCGGGCTAATAATGCTTACATTCTTCTCGGGGCGATACCTGCTGCACTGCTTGCTCTCTTTTTTGATTTTATTTTACGAATGATGGAAAAACAATCGCAGGGAAAATCCATTACGCCGATTATGGTAGTGCTCGGTATTTCTCTTGCCATTGTATTTACTCCGCTTGTAACTGCAAGCCAGCAGACAGAGCTGGTCGTAGGAGGAAAAGTTGGCGCAGAACCGGAAATTATTGCAAACATGTATAAACATCTGATTGAAGAGGAAACAGATATTAGTGTTGCGGTTGACTCGGGGATGGGAAGCACTGATGTCGCCTTTAATGCCCTTCGCTCTGATGAAGTCGATATGTATCTCGAGTTCACGGGCACAGCGCTTGTAGAGCTGTTGAATCAAGAAGCGGAACCAGGAAGCAGTGAAGCAGATGTCTATGAAGAAACCAGAGCAGGTATGAGCGAGGAGCACAATATGGCACTTCTTGAGCCGATGCAATTTAATAACACGTATGCACTGGCAATGAATGAGGACCTGGCTGAAGAATTAGAAGTGCAGACAATTTCAGATGCAGCATCTGAAGCCGATAATCTGGTTGCCGGCTTCACATTTGAATTTGCCGACCGGAGCGACGGCTATAAAGGAATGAGTGATGTCTATGATTTTACATTTGATACAGTAGAAACAATGGAGCCCGGGCTGCGCACGAGAGCAGTGCAGACTGGAGATGTCGATGTGATTGATGCATACGCAACAGATGCAGATATTGTAGAGTTTGACTTAACATTATTAGAGGATGATCAGGATTTCTTCCCGCCATATCAAGGCGCTCCTCTTCTGAAAGAGGAGACCTTAGAGGAGTATCCAGAGATTGAAGATATCCTCAATCAACTTGGCGGCGAAATTTCTGATGAAGAGATGCAGGACATGAACTATATGGTAGACTATAAAGATGCAGACCCTTCCGAAGTTGCAGAGGACTATTTGACAGAAAACGGATTTCTCGAATGATAAAGGAGGCACACACATGACTACTATTAAAAATCCAAGCCAGGAAGAAATTAAAGATATTTTGAACAGAAGCAGACGAATTGCGGTGGTTGGGCTTTCTAATAATCCAGAGCGCACTTCCTATCAGGTGAGCAAGGTTATGCAGGAAGCAGGCTATGAAATTCTGCCGGTGAACCCGACAATCAAAGAAGCGCTGGGCCAGCCAGCATATGCATCATTGACAGAAATCGAAGGACCGGTGGATATCATTAATGTATTTCGACGCAGTGAGCATTTACCAGAAGTCGCAGAGGAAGCAGCCGGATTGGACTGCGAAGTTTTCTGGGCTCAGCTTGGTCTCTCAAATGAGAAAGCCTATGAGACAGCAAATGGGGCAGGAATGACAGTAATTATGGATAAATGTATTAAAGTTGAATATCAAAGGATAAAATAATAGAAAAAGCTGGAGCGCTCCTAAAAATGAGCGCTCCTTTTTCATAAAGAATAACTTGGTTTAGTATAAAAATTTCTTGGCTTTTTGAAAGAAGCAGGTAAAATGAGGAGTATATTGAACCTTACTTATCAATATGAAACATACGTTCCAATATGTTATGTTATAGTATAGATTATGTTTGGTTGAGTTTCAGAAAGGAGCAAGAGCCATTGTCGCAGAAACAAGCCTTTGATTACAATGATGATGCCATCCAGGTGCTGGAAGGTCTTGACGCTGTTCGCAAACGACCGGGGATGTATATTGGAAGCACGGATTCCCGCGGCCTCCATCACCTGGTATTCGAAATATTAGATAATGCTGTAGATGAGGCCTTGGCAGGGTTTGGAAATACGATTGACGTTATTCTTCACAAGGATCACAGTGTGACCGTTTCCGATCAAGGCAGGGGTATTCCAACCGGAACGCACCGAACTGGAAAATCAACAGCTGAAGTAATTTTCACTGTTCTTCACGCCGGAGGCAAGTTCGGGCAGGGAGGTTATTCTACCAGTGGAGGCCTGCACGGGGTCGGTGCTTCTGTTGTTAATGCACTTTCCGAATGGCTGACAGTGACCATCCACCGGGACGGCAGTGTATATACCCAGGAGTTTGCTAATGGGGGCAAACCTATTACGGACTTAAAACAGCAGGGAAAGACAAAACGCACCGGCACAACGATTCATTTCAAACCAGATCCGGAAATATTCAGCACTACGTCGTACCAATTTGATATATTGTCGGAACGGCTGAAAGAAGCTGCCTTTTTATTAAATGGGGTAGCCATCCGGCTTAGAGATGAACGTTCAACAGATAAGATTGAAGAAGTTTATGCGTATGATACCGGAATTAAAGCATTTGTCGAGTACTTGAATGAAGATAAAGAAGTGCTGCACCCAGTCGTGTATTTCGAAGGTAAAAACAACGACATCGAAGTAGAGATTGCGTTTCAATTTAATGATGCCTATACAGAAAACGTCCTCTCCTTTGTTAACAACGTTCGAACGAAAGATGGAGGAACACACGAATCAGGTGCAAAAACAGCGCTTACCAGGGCAGTGAATGAGTACGCAAGGAAAATGAGTCTTCTCAAGGATAAAGAGAAAAACCTGGACGGCTCTGATATCCGTGAAGGATTTACAGGCGTTATCTCCATCCGGATACCAGAGGATCTCCTACAATTTGAGGGGCAGACTAAAGGTAAACTCGGCACCACAGAAGCCCGCTCTGCAGTCGATCAGGTCGTCTCCGATAAACTGACCTATTTCTTTGAAGAAAACCCGACCATCAGCTCAATGCTTATCAAAAAAGCAATTAAAGCTTCGCAGGCACGAGAAGCAGCCCGCAAAGCACGCGAGGAAGCAAGAAGTGGAAAGAAGAACCGTAAAAAAGACGCTCTTTTAAGCGGAAAGCTGACTCCCGCACAATCGAAAAACCCGGAGCGAAACGAGCTTTATCTTGTAGAAGGCGATTCTGCCGGAGGGTCGGCGAAACAAGGGAGAGACCGTAAGTTTCAGGCGGTACTGCCGCTGCGTGGAAAAGTGATAAATACGGAAAAAGCAAAGCTCGATGATATCATGAAAAACGAAGAGATCCGTACAATTATTTATGCACTGGGAGCAGGCGTCGGTGCTGATTTCACGATTGCTGACCGTAACTACGATAAGGTCGTCATCATGACAGATGCTGATACAGACGGCGCTCATATTCAGGTACTGCTGCTTACCTTTTTTTACCGCTATATGCGGCCTCTTGTAGAAGCAGGCAAGATTTATATTGCACTGCCGCCATTATATAAGGTAAGCAAAGGAACCGGGGCAAAGCAAAAAGTTGAATACGCCTGGGATGAGGATGGCCAAAAGGATGCTATAAAAAAAGTTGGGAGGGGATATTCAATCCAGCGTTATAAAGGTCTGGGGGAAATGGATGCGACCCAGCTCTGGGAAACGACGATGAACCCGGAGACACGCACCCTTATCCGTGTTACTGTGGATGATTTAGCGAGAGCGGATAAACGCGTGACTACCTTGATGGGCGATAAAGTGGAGCCTCGCAGAAAATGGATTGAATCTCACGTTGCGTTCGGACTTGAGGAAGAATCTAACATCCTCGACAACGAAAACCTTCATACCGAGGAGGGCCAATAGTGGCAGAAGCAGAGAAATATCTTGATTTACCATTAGAAGAAGTACTCGGCGACAGATTCGGCCGTTACAGCAAATATATCATTCAGGAAAGAGCCCTCCCGGATGCGAGAGATGGCTTAAAGCCCGTACAGCGCCGGATATTATATGCAATGCTGCAGGACGGTAATACTTCTGACAAGCCGTATCGAAAGGCAGCAAAAACTGTCGGTAACGTTATCGGCAACTACCATCCCCATGGTGATTCATCTGTATATGAAGCGATGGTCCGAATGAGTCAGCAATGGAAAGTACGCAATCTGCTGGTGGAGATGCACGGAAACAATGGCTCCATCGATGGAGACCCGCCAGCCGCCATGCGTTATACCGAAACTAGATTATCACCAATTGCTGCAGAATTATTGAAAGATATAGAAAAAAACACCGTAGAGCATATTTTAAATTTTGACGATACGATAGAAGAGCCGGTCGTCCTGCCGGCAATGTATCCAAATCTCTTAGTCAACGGATCTACCGGCATATCATCCGGGTATGCCACTGATATTCCTCCTCATCATCTTGGAGAAGTTATAGAGTCTGTCATGATGCAGATTGATAAGCCTGACTGCACGGTCGATCAATTAATGACTGTCATAAAAGGCCCTGATTTCCCAACGGGAGGAATTATTCAAGGAACCGACGGTATAAAAAAAGCTTATGAAAGCGGCAAAGGAAAAATCATTGTTCGTGCCAAAACAGAAATTGAAACGATCCGCGGCGGAAAGAAACAAATCGTTATAACTGAAATTCCTTATGATATCGTAAAATCGAATCTCGTCAAAAAAATGGATGAAATTCGTTTTGATAAAAAAGTAGAAGGAATTGCAGAGGTTCGTGATGATACTGACCGTACAGGCCTTCGAATTGTAGTAGAGCTGAAAAAAGAAGCTGACCCTGACAGCATCATCAATTACTTATATAAAACGACGGATCTGCAGGTGTCATATAATTTCAATATGGTGGCTATTCATAATAAGACCCCCCAGCTGCTTGGAATTAAGCAGATGTTAGATGCCTATATCAACCACCAAAAAGAAGTAGTCCTTAACCGCACTCGATATAATTTGAATAAAGCTGAAACAAGACAACATATCGTAGAAGGACTAATCAAAGCGATTTCCATTCTAGATGAAGTTATTGCTGAAATCCGTGCTTCAAAAGACAAAAAAGATGCAAAGGATAACTTAATTTCGTCCTTCGGCTTCACCGATGAGCAGGCAGAAGCGATCGTTAATTTACAGCTGTATCGTTTAACAAACACGGATATCACAACGCTGGAAAAAGAAGCAGATGAACTAAAAAAAGAAATTGAACGCCTTAAGGAAATTCTTGGCAGCGAAAAGAAGCTTATTCAAGTAATAAAGGCCGAATTAAAACGTATTAAAAAAACTTACAATGACGAACGACGCACTGTTATTGAAGATAAAATTGAAGAATTGAAAATTAATATGGAAGTAATGATTCCTGCGGAAGATGTCATTGTCACAGCAACAAAAGAAGGCTATGTGAAACGGACAAGCACCCGCTCTTATACTGCGTCGAATACCGAGCCGCCGGGGATGAAAGAAACCGATAATTTATTGTTCTTTCAGGAGATGAATACTACGGATACACTCCTGCTTTTTACAAAAAAAGGACAGTATCTTTACATGCCGGTGCATCAAATGGCGGATATCCGCTGGAAAGATAACGGTCAGCATATCGGAAATATTGTGCAGCTTGAGGCAGATGACAGTTTAATTAAAGCGATACCCGTACGTGAATTTACAGAAAATAAATACCTAATATTTTTCACTAAAAACGGCATGGTGAAAAAAACGGCACTCTCTGAATACAAAGCTCAGAGATATTCGAGAGCAATGATGGCTGTGAAGATAAAAGAACAGGATGAACTAAGAAACGTAGAAGTTACTGATGGAAATCAAGAAATTTTTCTTGCTACAGAAATGGGGTACGGACTGCGTTTTTCAGAAGAAGAAGCAGCTCCAATTGGACAGCGTGCCGCCGGTGTAAAAGGAATTAATTTAAAGGACGGCGATTCATTAGTAAACGGTATTGTATATTCTCCGGAGGAGAAAACAAACGTTCTTATCGCTACACAGCGCGGAGCAGTTAAAAAAATGCCGCTTAAAGAAGTAGATGTGAGCAGCAGGGCAAAGAGGGGGCTGCAAATACTGCGGCAATTAAAATCTAATCCTCACCGTATAATCGGATTGGTAAAACTTTCAGGAACTGAGGAAACAACGATTGAGATGTATACTGACAAGCACAACCAGATAAGTGAACCAACCAGGGCATTACGCGAGAATGATCGATACAGCAATGGATCATTTGTAGTTGACACGAAAGAGAATGGTGCAGTTATTGACATCTGGAAAACGGTAAACTTTAAAAAAGAAAATCAGAAATCAAAAGTGAATGGTAACCAAGAAGGCCAGTGACCTTTAACAAAATGCCCGGAGCGGTGAAGGCTCCGGGTGTACCTATGAAGAAAACTTTATATAATTGCTGGAAGTTAACCATACATATATTATGTAAACTAATAACGGAAGAGAAGGGTGGACCTTATGAATGCAGGAACACATTTAATAGGTGCAGCGGCTGCAGGCACAGCATTGTTTGCTGTTTCACCACCGGATTTTGCACTTTGGAGCCCGAATGGAGCGTTTTTTTCTGCATCCGTACTGGGCGGAGGTTTGCTGCCGGACATATGCCAGCCGACATCGTGGCTCGGAAGAAGATTACGTATAATATCCACGCTGATTAGAACGATTTTAGGCCACCGAACATTTACACATAGTTTATTGTTTTTATTATTGATCTATTTAACGACCGGATTATGGCAGGGAAATGCCGGCAGTGCTGTTCAACTGGGATTAACGTTAGGAGCAGCAAGCCATATATTACTTGATATGCTTACTGTCAGAGGCGTGCGTTTATTGTTTCCTGTAAGAATAAACGTTAGATTTCCACTTACAACTACGACAGGATCCGTATTCGGAGAAGGGGTAATTGCTATTTCGCTATTAGTGTGGGTGATTTATTTTACGGCGAATATGGTTTAAATATATACACAGCACTCGATGCCCAAGTGAAGAATACACTTGGGATTTTATTAAATTTCGAGGTTAAAAATCATTTTTGTCTCATTATCTTAAGTTTACTTAGTATTTGAGACTATTTAATATTTTCGAATTTAACTTCTTATAATATATATTATGTTAACTTATTTATTTTTTCATACTCAGCTGTGCTGATCTGGTATTCATCGACTATCCCCCCTCTCTTTTTCAATTATAAATTTGCAGACTTTTCCTCTTGCAGCCCGCGTGATCTCCCATAAGCGACAATTTCCAGTCGTTCTGCGGGAGATCTCGTCAGGGCCACTGGATCAGCAGGACTCTTGCACCTGGTAATGCTTTTCAAACTTTTAATTAAAATCAATTAATTCGGTATTGAATTCATGCATTTTTTTATCTTCATCATTAATTACGACTGTGTCACTTTTGTTTTGCACATTATCGATTGTAAGCTTTGTAGATTTGCTGACCTCCGCTTCAAAATAGGACTCATATGCTTCGACAGGTGATTTCTTGGTAAAGAATACTGTTAGTAATACTCCAATTAAAGAAGCGGCTAATGCTATTAAGATTGGGTTGGTTGCCCCTGCAATATGAGCTGCAATATAAGAAAAAAATCCAACAAGCATCGATACATATGCTCCAGCTCTATTCATGCGTTTCCAATAAAGCCCTAAGATAACTACTGCAAAAAATACTGCACCAAACCCTCCATAAACATAAGTGTATCCCATTGCTAAGAACCAAGGTGGCGTGATAGCGCTAATTACTGCAATTACAGCGATTATAAACATACCTACTCTTAGATTCATATTAAATTTCTTTTCACTAAGTTTTTTTTGTGAAAATACATTTAAGTAAACGTCGTAGTATACGGAAGTCGCACAATGTAATAGCATCGAATTTGCAGAAGAGACCGCTGCTGCGCATAATGCTACCAGGGTCAATGCTCCAACTAAAGGCGGGGTGTACTCCTGTATAATTACCGGGATAATATAGTCTGTGGACTGATCTGCAGGAAGGCTGGGTATCAATGTCTTTGCACCAAGTCCCATGATGATTAACGGTATAAAGATTGCAGTTAATACGATTACTGATCCCATAATCTGCATGACAGCCACTTTGATATTTTTTGGGGCCAGCATTCTTGTAACCCAGTGTGGGGAAACGATGGAACCAACGGCGTTAGACATAAATATCGCAAATAAGGCGCCTAATCCAAATGTTCCAACTGGAGAAATCATTGATCCTTCTGGGATTTCATCTCCTCCGATATTCGTTGGACTGGTAGTAGCGGAAATATTGTTTACTATATTATCCCAACCGCCTGTGGCAGCAAGCACCGTCCCTCCCCCTAAAATAATACCTACAAGGATTAGTGTTGTATTTAACGTATCTGTTGCTGCAACCGACCAAAACCCTCCGATACTTGTGAAAATCAAGAATATTAAAAATGCGAATATGGCATATTTATAATCTATTCCTGTAATCGTAGAGAATACAATCCCAAAGCCAACCACCTGTAAATGAACAAATAAAAAATATCCAATAAACATGATGGCTCCAACAATCGTCCTTAAATGACTGACCTTTCTAAAGGGTTCAAATCTTAGATGAATGTATTCAGGAAAAGTACGCGCTGGAGTTGCCGGCCTTCTAATCTTGTATGCTACTATTGGAATGAGAGATGTAGCCAAAAACCACCCCGCCACCCAGCCAATGATAGCTGAGACCCCATTACTATACAGATAACCCGGCACCCCCATTACTGAAGCAACGCTGACCCAGGTAGCTGTTGTAGTTCCAATACCTAACATGAGCCCCATACGGTGGCCGCCTGTGGTAAAGTCAGACATTGATTCAGCTTGTCGTAAACTTCTTATTGAGGTCCATATAATAAAGGCAACATAAAAGCCAAAAACTATTAAATATATCATGTCAATTAATCCTCTCCTTTTTGCTCGTATTTAAATAATCTTCCTGTCGCCCCCCAACGTTTAACCCCGTGTTTTTCAATCCGATAACACAAATATGTACCAAATACCATTGAAAAAATAATAATAACTAACCAGAGTAACAACGCAATAACCATGATTTACACCGCCTTTAAAATATTAATAGTGAGTTTTATTTGTATGCGCTTACATTATTGTTTATAAACGCTTGAAATTTAACGATATTTTCTTTAAAATCAGGTGACTTTTTCATTTTTTCTGCTTCTTGGACCAGTTGACAAACCAATTCATTAAAAGGTGTTCTCACATTCGTTTGCTTTCCTTTTTTTACAATATGTCCATTGATATAGTTAACTTCAGTCTTTCTCCCCTTTTCTAAGTCCTGTAACATACTTGCTTTTAAATTTGAGTGCGGCCCCCAGACTTCACTGTAAAATTCAATTTTGTTAGAAATATCTTCCTGATTTTTTAACTCTAAAGATTCGAAATCCTTCCCCTGCATAATTTCTAATTGAAGGTGATGGGAATGAGCGACTTTGATCGTCTCATCTGCAATATTAGCTACACTTTTCATAGCAACTTTATTACTCAACACATCTCCAAAACTACAACCGAGAGCGGCAGACATGCCGCTAAATGTAGCGTTCATTAGTAATTTTGACCATCTTACCCCCTGTATGTTTGATGTGATTTCACAATTACCGACAGCATCTAAGATTTTTTTTATATTTTTTATCCGTTCTGTAACTTCTCCATTTAGTTCCCCTACGTCAAAGGCATATTTCTTCATAATATGAAATTCTGTTGTTAATTCAGAAACACCTGGCCCAGCCCAGGTGGCTCCAAAGCCTACAGCTCCGCCAACGGTTCTGTTTTTTCCTACAATAGAAGCTACATTTTCTTCTGGCACGCCGTTTTGAAGTGTACAAATTATGCTTTCCTTATGAAGAAATGGAAGTTAAAGAATCTTGAGTGAAAACTTGCTTTGTAAGCAAAAAGATAATATCATAAACGTCATTTAAATCGTTAGGATGTTTAGCTGTGACAGGAATCGTCGTATTTAAAAAACCGGTAAGTTTCGCTCCGTTTTGATTTAATGCATCTATATTTTCCTGATTAATATCTATTAAATCAACGTTATACCCATCTTTCTTTATTAATGAACCAATAATTATCCCCAAAGATCCGGCCCCTAGAATTGCAATTTTCATGATCTTTCTCCTATCGTATTCTTGGTATTTGTTTGCAGCTTTAACATTTCTCGAGCCTCATCAGGAGTAGCAATTTCTCTCCCTAACGTTCTTGCCAATTCAACAATACGTGTCACAAACTGGGCATTGGTTGTTGCTAATTCACCTTTTCGAAAATATACACTATCCTCCATCCCCACTCTTACATGGCCGCCTAGTAAAATACTCATCGTATTAATTGCTAATTGATCTTTACTTGCACCAATTGCTGACCAGGTAGAATCTTTCGGAATACTATCCACCATATACATTAAATTTCTTGGTGTTGCAGGCATCCCGCCTGCCACTCCTAAAACAAACTGAAAATGGAAAGGCTCATCCAACAATCCTTTTTTGGCTATGCGTAAAGCATTATGAATCATACCTACATCAAAAACTTCGATTTCTGGTTTTATTCTGCGCAGTTGAGTTCGGGAAGCGAGTTCTTCTAAAAAACCTGGGGGATTATGAAATACACTCGAACCAAAGTTCATTGATCCGGCATCAAATGTGGCCATTTCCGGGTTTAAATCACATACTTTAAGACGCTCTTCTTCTGACGTTTCCAATCCACCGGCCGTAGTTAAATTTAATATGATATCACATTTCTCTTGTACGCGATCAATTACTTCCTGATACACTTTCAGATCCATTGTATTTTCACCCATTAAATCTTTCACATGCACATGACCAATCGCTGCTCCAGCTTTCCATGATTCATAAATAGATTCTGCGATTTCTTTTGGTGTTAATGGAACGTAGGGAGTATGTTTTCGCGTGGTCTGTGCTCCAGTGGGAGCCACTGTGATAATTAATTTTTCCATATTTATCTCCTCCACTTTCAAAAGATTATAGTAATTTAGCTTCTCTACATATTTCACTTAAAAATCGCTAATAAGGTCTTTTAAGTCATGACCGTAATATTCTGTCATTACTTCATTAAAATCGTTCAGGATTCGATTGACGTATATATCGTGCCTTATATAATTTCGAGTTGTAGAAATCATCACTGGATGACTTGATACCACTAAGTGAGGAGGGTAGTTTTCGGTATCGAAAAATATTGCCTTTTTATTATCAATAACAATTGAAAATTCTCCTCTGTGAAGTTCAAGTGCTTTTTCTTCGTTTATGTGAGTAAATCCGGCCCACGGTACATCAAGTTCATCTTCATCAAAAGTTAAAGTTACAATGGTAGCCTCACGATTGTGGGCTTTTATAAGTAAATCATTTACTTCATTAAATTCCTTCCTCCAGCAGCTTAATATTATTTCACTTTGACTTTCTGAAATAGCGGAACGTATAGTTTCTATCGATGACATATATCCTTGGACAACAAGAAACTCTGACTGACCCGTGTCTTTCTGAGATGAAATTTCAGGTAATAATTGGTTTAAATATTGAAAGTTATTCATAAAGGAATCTTTCTTAGTCTTTAATAAATCCTCATAAGGAAGAGGGGTATAACGAATTTGATTTTTCTTATTTCCTCCAGAAACAGTAAATACGAGCCCACGATCTCTCATTTTACGTAATGATTCATAAACCTTCGGGCTGGGCACTCCCGATAAATTTGCGATTGCATTCCCGTTTGATGGATTATTACGCAATAGTGAAACGTATATTTTTGCTTCATATTCTGTTAAACCAAGATCTTTTAAAGCGCTTACAACTTCACTTTTAATGACTTTTCACTCCATTTGTAGATACATTTATTTATAAAAAAAATACTACTAAGGTAGTAAATAATCAAGGCTATTTCCAAAGTTATATGATTGGAAAAACATAATTCTTCTTTTATCCCATTTCATTATTGCCTCTGTTAAAGTGAAAAGTCGCCTTCAAAATTATTTTGAAGGCGACTTTTCCTAATAATTCTTCTTTTTTTTTATAGCGTCATTCCTCCTTCAGGGCGACTTCCAAATTCTCAAGGTTTTCCTCCATTAAAGAAAAATAATCCTCGTCACTATCATCTTTCGTTACCGATTCTAAATTGTGAATAGTTAATGCTTCTGCCCCTGTTTCATTCTTAACCGTTTCTGCTACTTTTGTGGAAATGTTTTGCTCGAACATAATTTTATTTAAATTGTTTTCTTCCGTTAACTCAATAATATTCAGAAGCTGGCGCTGGGAAGGCTCGTCACTGGGAGAAATACCAGTAATACCTATCTGTTCAATTCCATATCTATGGTTCCAATAACCATATCCGGAGTGTGAAACTAAAAATTCATGTTTATCCGCTTCTTCCGAAAGAGCAGTAAAGCGACTATCTAATTCTTCCAGCTTTTCTTTCACTTCTTCAAAATTTGCTTCAAATTCTTCTTCGTGTTCTGGCCTCAAAGTCGAGAATTCTTCTGTCAGTTTTTCCGCACCCTGAAGTGCAAGTAATGGATCGAGCCATACATGAGGGTCTTCTCCCCCGTGATCATCAATAACAATTTCCTGTGGAGAAGATTGGAGATACGCTTCCTGATTATCATCCATCAAAACTGCTTTGATTTCCTGACCATTTACTTCTGCTTCACCTTCAAATTTATTATCTTCTATATGAGGAACTATTTCCCATTTACCATCTTCATAATCGCGTGTATACCACTGCCAATTGTCATAATTCACATCTTCATCCAGTTCAGCTGTTAAAATTATATTGTCTCCCGTATGGTAATGTTCAGCTATTCCCTGAATTTCCACCTCGTTGGGAGCATCATGATTAATATTTTTTACATGGTTATCATTATCTCCTTCCTCGTTATCATTATCGTGTTCCTCTTCGTCGGGGCCGCCGTGCTCTTGGACATAGCCTTGCAGTGTCATTCCTTCGGTTAGTTCAATGGACTGCACTCCTTCTGCTTCCGATGTTTCTTGAATCGCTTCTGCAAATGCGTCCATTCCGGCCCCATTATAAATAAACGCATCTCCTTCCGCCACATCAATTACTGTCTGTGGAGTCGGTTCATAATTATGAGCATCCGTACCTGGAGGTACAATATTTTCTACCTCTGCATATTCTCCCCCGATTTCAGAAGCAAGGGATTCCCAGGCAAACAAGGTTGTATATACCTGCAACGGCTCCTCCTTTTCATTGGAAACATCTCCTTCTTCATTTTCCCGATCTTCCGCGCAGGCTGCCATCAACAACACTATTGACAAACTAGCTGAAATTAGCAATGATTTCTTCATATGAAATCTCCTTCTTTAATACTTCCATTCGATTTATTCATTTATTATTTTATCGTAATTGTTACGATCTGAGAAATAGATTTATTCTGGGATTCAGGGTAGATTTATGGCTTGCATTCATCACAATATCCATATAACTCAAATTTATGATGTGTAATAGTAAATCCGGCAGCTGTAGGAGAGACTACTTCCATTGGACACATGTCTATTTCTTTCACTGTTCCACAATCGGTACAAATAATATGATGATAATGCTCTTCCGAACATTTATAGCGATAATGTTTTTCTGCTTTTAATTCAGTGGATTCTAATATATTCAATTTTTCAAACACTTTTATGTTCCTGTATATCGTATCTATGCTTAAACCAGGATAATCCTTCATCATAAATTGATGAAGATGTTTAGCCGAAAGATAACGATTATCTTCAGAAAATATTTCCAGAATTTTTTCTCGCTTCCCTGTGAATTTATATCCTTTTTCTTTTAAAATATCTAAAGCAGCAGTTATATTCATGGAATCTCTCCCCTGCTCTTCTTACTAATTAGATATCTTTTCTTCCACACATTCCGCAAACTGTGCCTCAAACTTTTTTTGAGGCACATCTTTTCCAATAACAACTATTTCACTGATTCTTCGTTCATTGTCCTGCCACTTGCTATCTACAGTGGAAGCAAACATTCTATGGATACCTTGAAAAATCACTTTTCTATCTGTTCCTTGTATGTTCAATATACCTTTATACCGATACATGTACGTTCCGTAATCTCCTATCCAATGGTTCATTAATTTTTCAAATTTCTCTAGATTCAAGGGATGATTTGCTCTTAATACACACGATGTCACATGATCATCGTGTGTGTGATCATGAGGATCGTCTGTCAAAAAATCTGGATCGATTTCTAATTTTTTATTTAAATCAAATGCATCGACAGATAAAAAATGTTCAAGATCAAGCTGCGCGTTTTCTGTTTTTCAACAATTGGCTCAAGCTCATGAAGCTCAGGAACAGATTGCTTTTGCGGACATAATACTGTTGAACAAAATCGACAATGTAAGCAGTGAAGAAGTACAAGCATTAGAAAAAAGAATTCGGTCGATTAGCATGTTTCGCATCGACTAATGTAATCACTGAATCCACTTGATAAAACATGGAGATTTCTTCATCTACAAAAAATGATTGGATTACCGGCGCTGGTTCTGCTAATCCCGTAGTTTCTATGACTACACGGTCAAAATCTACTTTTTTATCCTTGGACCCATACTTTGCTTCTATAAGGTCCGATAACACACGGATTAAATTCCCGCGTACCGTGCAGACCATTGTTCATTTCAAAAATTTCTTCTTCTGCTCCAACTACTAATTGGTTATCAATGCCCACTTCACCAAACTCATTTACGATAACCGCTATTCTTTCTCCATGGTCAGAAGTAAGAAGATGATTTAGTAAAGTCGTTTTCCCTGCTCCTAGAAATCCTGTCAAATACTTTTTACTACTTCTTTTCGTTTTCTATACGCCTCCCCATCATCCAAAATCTTATCTAACGCTTGCCAAGCCATTAACGCACAATTATGACGCGCCCTTAATTTGTGTACTCCTTCTAACGCTAATGCATCTCCAAGATCTATATTATCGACAGGCTTTTCTCCATGACGAATAAGTTGTTCAAATGAATCTCGATAAGTAGAAATCGTCTCAACATCTCTATTTTTAATTAGTTCAGTCATCATGGAGGAGGAAGCCATGCTAATGCTGCATCCTTCACCTTCAAAAGAGACATCTTGAACTATTTCATTTTCGATACGAAGATACAATGTAATAACATCACCACATGTAGGATTTTTATAATGGACTTTCTGGACATTCTCACCATCCAACATACCGTTATTTTTTCGATATTTGTCATGGGATATCACTAAGTTACGATATAAGTCCTGAAGCATAAAAAATTCTCCCCTTCACTTCTTTGAAATATTTCTATTCATAAATCGTAACAATTACTATTTAACATCAATTGTAATTCATATATTTCTTTCGGTCAAACAACTATGGAAGCTGATTATCTTTTCAAATCGTAATTATTACGATATAATACATGAAAATGTTATGAATAATCGATGAAACTAGAAAAAGGAGACAAATCATGGCCCCACACTCGAAAAAATTATTGCCCAACAAAGAAGAAAGACACAAATGGTTTGGTTCCGTCCCTCCTATCAAAGGAGATAAACCAACAGAAAAAGAAAACATGCGCGACTTACAAAATCAACCAAATGACTTTATATTTCCGATAGAAAAAGTTGGTATCAGCAACGTTCGCCATCCAGTCCATGTTGTATCGGAACTGGACCCCGTCCGTCAAACAACGATTGCTCAGTTCAAATTAACAACCAGCCTCGTCCAAACATCCAAAGGAATAAATATGAGCAGATTGACAGAGCTTTTACAGGAATATCATGAAAAAAACTGGATATTGGACCTTTCTTCATTTACTCAGTTCAGCAGAGAACTGTCTAAAAGAATGGAACAGGAGCGTGCAGAGGTAGAAGTAAGCTTTCCTTGGTTTTTTGAGCGGAAAGGTCCTTCCGCAGGAATTAGCGGCTTGATGTATGCAGATATGTGGATGAAATCAACTTATCAGGAGAAAGCAAATAAACATAGTTCTTCCATTGGAATTACTGCGGCGGTTACTACCTTATGCCCGTGCTCCAAAGAAATCAGCGAATACTCGGCACATAACCAACGAGGCATTGTCACTATAAAAGCCGACTTATATGAAGATGTTGAACTTGATTGGAAAAAAGAACTGTTAGAAGCTGCTGAAACGAATGCCAGTGCTTGTATACATCCGATTCTTAAACGACCAGACGAGAAAATGGTGACCGAACAAGCTTATGAGAATCCACGTTTTGTAGAAGATTTGTGCCGATTAATTTCGGCCGATTTATACGAAATGGACTTCATCCGTTCCTTTCAAGTGGAATGCAGGAATGAGGAATCCATCCATTTGCATGATGCGGTTGCCACACTTTCCTTTTCCAAAGAAAATGATTAATGTATTTCAGATATAAAAAAATTCATGATTTTTATGGGAAAAGTTTATTCCTTTGTCCATTTTGTGATGGGTGGGAACTTAAAGATCAGCCACTCGTTGTTATTTCTGAACATGAACATTCATTCCACGGCATTAAAATGATCTCGAATTGGAGTACTGATTTGATCAGAAATTCTTTCAGCTGAGGAAAAAGAGATACTAACAAAAAAGAAAATTCAAGTCGTAGAAGATGAGATTTTTCGATTACATGGAGAAAACGGTAAATTAAAGAAAATTCAATTTACAACTGGAAAATAAATCCATAGAGAAATAGGTTTCGTTTCATTCTATCCGCAGCAGGCCGCTCCTTTCGCAAAGAATCTAGGTTGTGAGATGAACGGGATGGGGGGAATCAAAGTAGATGATTATCCCATTTTCCTTCCCGTTTATTGCAAGTATAAAGTACTTGCCAATCAGTCACCATCCGAAAAACCGTATGATGAGCAGCAGCAAAGCAGCGGAAATAATGGATGTAACCATTTGTTTCACAAAAATATGGACAGCCGCTTTCTTTTTAAGCTCTTTAGCAATCGCCCATATCGTGACAAGGCAGGCTGATAGTGTAGAAGCCAAATAAACAAGAAGGAAAACCGTAGCTGTGGAGAGCTCTGTTAATAAAGCTCCATTTCCTTCGTTAAATAAGAGAATACCGTCTTTTCGAATCATCGAAAAAACAAGCCCGCTTCCCGCCTCCCCCGGAAGACCAAACAACTGTAAAACTGGAGCCACCAAAGAAGTAAACAGGGATAAGACATGGACATAATCCAGAAGCGATGCAATAACACAAATGAGTAAAAAAATAGGCATCGCCTGCATAATAAATTGTTTCAATACAGAAATTACACGGTACTTCACTCCAGAAAAGGTTGGCCATTGCAGAAATGACTGCCTGTTTGCAAAATAATTTGCCCATTTTGACTCTATCACAGGGTACCAGACACGATTATGAATAGCTCCGACGAAAGTAAGCACCAGTAAATATGGAAGAAACATCCATGGCATGCCGGCGACGGAGAATACCGAAATTGTCGCACCGATTTGATAGCTGCAGGCAGAGCCAAATGAGATTAGGGACACACACTGAGTTCTTGTGCTTACACTGCATCCCCTTGTTTGATGCACTGCTACAACATTACAGCCAAAACCAGTTAAATAAGGAACAAGATCCTGCCCGTTTAATCCTATTCTCTTCATTGCAGGATCCAGCGAATCAACAATTCGATCTTTTAAACCGCTGTCATCCGTTAACGCATTCGCAATCGCAATAAATACAACAACAGGAAAAGCCCACACGAACGAATACATTCCAAGAGTTAAGATACCATAATCACTTGCTATGATAGCTTCCAGCCACCCAGGTAATGACCTCGCAAGAGATTCAACTGGTGCAATGACCCAATTTTCCACATGCCCTTCTGCCCAGCCCGAGAAGAAATAAGCAATCATCACCGGCAAGGCAAATAAAAGAATAGAGAGAAGTACAGAAAAAAAGGGAGCCAGGAATTGATTTCTCCAAATATAGGTTTTTGGCTCCACAATAGGATGCTCTATTCGCAATAATTTGTCCCAGGCATCTTTTTCTCCCTCTTTGCTGTATCGAAGGGACTCGAGAACTTTATTCTGGTTTTTAGAAGCTCGGTTTCTTGCATCCACAAAAACAAGAGGCCAATCATTTTTTTCCGTTTTTTTCTGCAGACTTTGTAAAAAGGATTCTTCCATCTTATCTTTGAACGTGACTAATACTCCCATTTTCTTTTCTCTATTCGGTACAAGGGGAAGCAATTCACGTAATTCAGTAGTAAAATGAGTGCCACGGACCACAAATAAAACATGGGTGGCACGCTTTATCTCCTGTTGCACTGCTTGGAAAGTAATAGTATCTTTCAATCGGATTCCCGGTGTATCCACAAATACCTGGGAGGCATATCTCTCTTCTTTGACAAAAATGGTAGAACCTTTTACATTCGTTTCCTTCCCTGGAGAACCATTGGTTAATAAAGCAAAAGCACTTGTTTTCCCAACGGATTCAAGGCCAACCATTAAAACTCGAGGTTCAATATCCTGTTGTGATGCTTCACTAACACTCACAACTGACCTCGCAGCACGTGACATCTTCAACCACCATTTGGTTGGTCATATAATCTTCAAAGACCCCTTCATCCATTTCCATGCCCCATTTGTTAAATAAATGATTCACCACCACTGCAAAACGAGCGCGAAATTTATAGATAAAACAGAATACAGCCGATTCATGTTGGACACTTGGACCGGTCAAATAAAGCCCTTCTGTAATCGTTGATTCATCTGCTTCTTCTGTAACATAAGGCTTCCCATTCGGCTGCCATTCGAACAGAGATTTAATCTGGGTGGCACCGGAATGAAATCCAGTTGCCAGAATAGGAGGAAAAGAAGTTTCAATATGTTCCCCGTTATCAAGCTTTACGGTATATCCAGATCTCTCCTCTTTAATTCGTTCTGCAAGCCGCTGTTCTTTAAAGGTAACCCTCCCGGTTAAAACAGCTTTTTGCATCCGTTCAAACGTATATGGAGAAAGTGTCTTGCTTGGATCTGCTTCCACATCTTTCGCAGAACTGTCCAACACAACGGTGACTTCATTTCCAGCAAGAGCCAAATGGTATGCTGCGTCCATACCGCTTTCTCCTCCACCGATCACTACATATTTTCCTTTTTCTAATTCATCATAAGAAGTAATTTCTCCTACGTGCACTCCATGTTCATCTCCGTGGATTCTTCCTGTATTTGCAAATTGAAATTCTCCAGTTGCCCATACTACCGCTTCCGAAGTCCAAGTATCTGTTGGTGTTTCCAGCTTAAATTGGCCATTTTCTTTTGTTACTGTCTCTACCGCTGTTTCTGTTTGAACATTTATCTTAAAATGGTCTACCAGCAGGGCTAAAAAATCAGCATACTCGTCCCCGCTTAAATGTTCTTTTCGGAACGTATATGCTGGAGAAGTTCCAGGAGTTAACGCATTTAAATCAAGAGCTCCAAAACCCTGCCCTGTAAAAGAAGGAGTGATAAATCTCATTTCTTTTGGCCATTGGCGAAACGAAGCGCCAATTTCATCTCTTTCCAAAATGATATAGTCATGGAAGTTTAATTTTTCTAATAATATGCCAATGCCTGTTCCAGCGGCTCCTGCTCCTACTATAATAAGCTTCTTATGCCGTTTCATGATCATCCTCCAATAAAAAATTTGATCTCACTAATTTTTGTAATACTATACTTCAAAGCTATTTAACGTTCGTCAGAATGAATATTTAAGGAGAGAGCAGAATGCAAATGCTCTCTCCTTGTCAATTAGTGTGCAATCTCTGCCAAAATAACCCTAAACAATATAATTATCCTCAAATCGTTTCAGTTGGTGAAACGATGACAATTATTTACCAGCTTGATTTTTTCACTCCTGGTAATTGACCTTTATGTGCCAACTCCCTGAAAGTGATACGTGACATTTCAAACTTTCGCATGTACCCTCTTGGCCTGCCTGAAATCTCACAACGGTTGTGTAAACGCGTAGGAGAAGAGTCCCTCGGCAATTTTCTCAAAGCCTCGTAATCTCCTTTTTCTTTTAATTCCTTTCGAATCGTCGCATATTTATTAACTATTTCTTGTCGTTTTTTCTCTTTGACCACTTTTGCTTTTTTAGCCATTAATATTCCTCCAGTCAATTATTAAATCACTCGGATCCTGTTAATGAATTACTTTTGTTGTTTTTATTCCAAAAATTCAACTCTTCCGGTTGAAGAAGACAGCGATCAAGTGACTTCTCCAGCTCTTCCTTATTAAGGCTGAAACCAATAAAAACAAGTTCTGTTTTTCTATCCCCATGCTCATAAGATTTTAATTCTTTCTGCAAGTCTGGATCGTTTCTGGTCATTTCCATTTTTTCTGCGGCTGGCAGAGAAGCAACCCAATAAGTGATGGCTTCCAGCGTAATGGAAGAACCGGCTTGAGATAACATAAAAGCCATGGTGTTATGAGTCGATAGCCATGCGATTCCCTTGGCTCGAGCAATTTCCTTTGGGTATTTAGCAAACCATTTTTTTAATCGTTCGGTATCAAAGGGGGTTCTTCTTCGATAAACAAACGAGTTGATACCGTATTCTTCTGTTTCAGGAGTGTGTCCCTCTGTTTGTAATTCTTTTAACCAGCCTGCGGATTCACTTGCTTTTTCATAGAGAAAGAGCCCGGTTCCTAACACTTGCTGGAGTGGGACTTTACCGTAATTTGTTTCAACCAACTGAGCATCTGGTTGAAGCTTTTTTAAGAAAGCTTTTAAATTTTCTCTTTCTTTTTGCGGCACTTTATCGATTTTGTTAAGGATCAGTACATCGCAAAATTCTACCTGGTCAATGAGTAAATCCACTACTTCGCGTTCATCCTCATCTTCCACTTGTTGTTTTCGATCAAATAAGGTTTCGCCGGAGGAAAAATCTTTCCAAAAGCGCTCAGCATCCACGACTGTTGCCATTGTATCCAATTCACAATATTGAGTGAGATCTATATTAAATTCCTCATCTACATAACTAAATGTTTGAGCGACAGGAATAGGTTCACTCACTCCGGAAGATTCAATCAATATATAATCAATATTTCCTTGTTTAGCTAAGCGTTCAACTTCTATCAATAAATCCTCCCGCAGCGTACAACAAATGCATCCGTTAGTCATTTCTACCATTTTTTCTTTTGTTCGACTGAACCCGCTGTTAGCGATTAAATCAGCATCGACATTAATCTCACTCATATCGTTTACAATCACGGCAACGTTAAGACCTTCTCGGTTGCTCAAGATATGATTTAACACGGTGGTCTTTCCAGCCCCAAGATACCCACTTAAAACAGTAACAGGTATTTTTCTCATAATATCTTCTCCTCTTGAAAAAACAGTAAATTGGATAACTTTTAAAACAAATGCACTTTTTTATTTCGTAATCATTACGATTTGACAATAAGAAGTATATCGTAATGATTATGATTTGTAAATTTATATACTAAAAATTATGATCTTTATTTTAAAGATCTTTTCGAATTTCACGAACAACGTGAGCTAATTCTGGTACTATTATCCGCTCCATAGCTAAACTTACAGCTCCAGAAGATCCAGGAACAGAAAATACAGCTTTGTGATGATAAACACCTGCTGCCGCGCGACTCAAGATAGATGCCGAACCTATATCTTCTACATAACTTAAATATCGAAACAATTCACCAAAGCCCGGCATTTCTTTTTCTAACAAATCACGTACAGCTTCAAAAGTTGTATCCCGAACGGCTATACCTGTTCCTCCATTTATAATGATTGCATCTATGACTTCATCATTACCTCCCTCTCTAATCAGATGTTGGATTTCTTCATATTCATCTTTTACCAAGTGATACCTCGTAATAGAGTAGCCAGCAGATTTCAAAGCAGTGCTCACGATTTTTCCACTTTTATCATTTTCTTTGGTGCGTGTATCAGACACAGTAATTACCATACAATTTAATGTATCTGGAGCTTCTTGACGATGCTTCGAAACAGACATAAAACAGCTCTCCCTTTCGAAATTAACGATTGCAGCAAGCAATCTTTACATTTTGCTGTTTCCCATTACATATATGGTGGCAAGGTGCTTCAAAAAATGATGGATACTTTCTTCGGTTTTATCCATGTCTTCAAGTATCTCTTTGATATCTTCCTGTTCCTCTGGAGAGGAGTCCAATATCTCTTGAATAATAAAGGCACTGTCTATTAAGTGCATTGTCTCGTTTACCATAAAACAGTAACGCATCTCACTTTTAACATGTTTTTCAAAAAAATGTTTGATATATACATCCATAATTTTAAAATGAGAGGTTTTATCAAAGAAATGAAACCTCCTTTTCTCCTTTCCATGTAATAATAAACAATAAATCGTAATTATTCCGATTTAATACTATCATGAAATCACATTTTTGTGAATGAGATATCTATTTCTCTGTTTTGATATTATTCTAAAATCAATTAACGTTCTTAATAAAGAATAATTCCGATTTGAAAGCAAAAGTACTACATTCCTATTACAAGAGAGAAAGGGGCTTCTATTGCTGTCTGGAATGACCTGGAACAAAAACTACCTATACATAGGGGGTTGCGGGAAACATTCATTTTGGGAGAAGAAAAGTTAACACAATCTACTTAAATAGAAATATTACACAGAAAAACATACACACTAAATCCGCAGTGATTGTAAATGAATATGTAGAAAAGTTAGGATTGATAACCAGTTAGTCATTAAAATACTCCGTATTCCCCATCGCTTAAAGATGTTAATAAAAACTGGCAGTTTTCGTGAAGTCAGTATAAGACTACCTACAATAATCGATGGAGAACATAAGTATAAATACCGTTTCGTGCTTTATGATTATAGCTTAGTTAATATATTCTAATAACAGAGGATAATTAAAAACTCCGCAAGAGTGTAAATATGACTCTTACGGAGTTTTTATTATTTGGGCAATGAGTGGCGAGGTATTAACAGTAACGGAAGTTATACATCATGCCGCCCATTCACTGTATTAACTAAATAATTAAAAATAAGATGTAAAAACCCCTATATACTCGGCTTTCCAACTTTACGATATTAGTATGAGATTAAATAAGATATCAGTATTAATAAAGAAAATCCAGTCGAAAGTAACATCTCAAATCGGCCCCAAAACGCCCTACAGCTTAGAAGGCTGTTGAAGTGCATATGATTAAACTTTATGAGGATGGTTGTAATAACAGCAAATTAACGTCTTTGGGGATTAAATCTGATGTAACCAAATAGAAATGGGGCAATAATAATGAAATCCTGCCCCATTTCTGCACCAAAGGAACATATTGTTAATTACTCGAGTTTCTTCATTATGTATTACCAATTGAAGGAGTATCGGGTATTCATGTAATGTAGTAAAAGCTTATACAACAATCGCCCCCGTTTGAGGAAGATAAAGGGTGAATTTAACCACACGTTAAAATTTGCTGTGGACAGTACTTTAAGTGACCGGAACATACATACACCAAAAAAGATCTTTGTTTCCATCCACGTGGGTAGCGGAATGAATGCGGAAATGATTGGTTTGGCCTTGCTCATCATTTATCGAAATGAAACTAACCTTCTTCTGCTCAATGTGATGCTGTTCCCATAGATTTTGAAACAACTTGCTTTGCTGTTTTAGATTTACAAGGAGTTGATTAAGAATGGGGTCCTCCGGAAAGCGGTCATAAATGCCCCGAAAGACTGCAACCGCATAGGTTGAAAACTCGTCCCAATTTTGAATACGATCCCGAATACTTCCCTCCAAAAATAGGAGTTGTAGTAAATAGCGTTCTTCGGAAGCACAAGAAGAAAACGGAATAAGCATTGTTTCGGCCCCTCGATTCCAAAAGATAACCTTGGAACGCTGATCTGTAATGAAGGATGGAAATGGTAAATCGTCGATTGTGGCTTGTAATGAATCATTATATTGTTCTTCATTCGGCAATGATAATGCTTCATTATACGCTAAATTGAAAAGATGTTCTTTCTCGTCAGGACTAAGCTGTAATGCCTGGCCAATATTCATTAAAACCTCCCGTGAAGGTTGAATGTCTTTTCCCTGTTCTAACCATGTATAATACGTCACACTAACGTGGCTAAGATAAGCAACCT
Source organism: Alteribacillus sp. HJP-4 (assembly GCF_042139015.1). Taxonomy (NCBI): domain Bacteria; kingdom Bacillati; phylum Bacillota; class Bacilli; order Caryophanales; family Bacillaceae; genus Alteribacillus; species Alteribacillus sp. HJP-4. The sequence goes on from NZ_JBHIKY010000016.1 coordinate 76,642, forward strand.
CTTCCCGGCGCAGACCCGGAGTTCTTCGTCTTCCCGAGGTCATGTGAATACCGGCTTCTTCAGGCTGAACCCGTTCTCGCCTGGACTTTAAAAATTGGCCAAACACCTTAGAATGTACACTTTTTTGCATAATACTTGATTCATTCCTTTCCTTGCATTACCAGTATAGCTTTCATTTTGCTTAAGGTAAAATGATTTGGCCAACTTAACTGGTTGATACAGGTGTTTTAATATGGGCAATTTTTAAATCCTGTTAATAACATTAATAGTATAAACATGCAGTGGTTATAGCCAAGTTTATTCGTTAAGATAAAAGCATATCACGAATCAAAGGAGGACATTCTAATGATTAATAATCAAGACGTTCCAAAACGAAAGCTAGGGAACGAAGGGCTGGAAGTTTCCGCTATCGGACATGGTACCATGACCATGCCCGACAACCAATCTTCTGTTGATACAATTCGAGGAGCTTTGGATGATGGTGTCACTTTGTTTGACACCGCAGACCTTTACGGAAATGATGGTTATCTTCAGGCAAGGTTTGGAGATAATGAAAAGCTGTTGGGCAAGGCATTAAAGGGCAGGCGTGATGAAGCTGTGATCGCAACAAAATTTGGGATCACTCATAATCAAGGTTATAAGGGAGATCCGGCTTATGTTAAAAAGTCGGTTGACGCCAGCCTGTATAGTCTCGGAGTCGATTACATTGACTTGTACTATCAGCATCGCTACGATCCGAATATTCCTATTGAGGAGACTATGGGTGCTTTGGATGACCTAGTCAAACAAGGCAAAATTCGTTATGTTGGTCTTTCTGAGACTCCAGCTGAAATCATTCGACGCTCACATGCGGTACACCCGATAACCGCAGTGGAGACCGAATATTCTTTATGGAGTAGAGACGTGGAAGATGAAGTTTTGCCGCTTCTCAAAGAACTAGGGATTGGTCTCGTCCCATACAGTCCACTAGGGAGGGGATTCTTGACAGGTCAGATTAAAAAATTGGAGGATTTATCAGAAGATTACCCACAGGAGCATTATTCCCGTTTTCAAGGTGGAAATTTCACTAAAAATGTAGAATTAGCCTCCCGCATTGAAAAAATGGCTATGCAAAAAGGGTGTACGACTGCCCAGCTTGCATTGGCATGGCTGTTGGCACAGGGAGATCAAATCGTCCCAATTCCAGGAACCAAACGTTTGGAACGAGTCAAAGAAAACCTCGAGGCCACTCAAATTTCCCTTACAAATGAAGAGTTGGCAGAAATTGAACGTATATCACCGAAGGGAGCAGCCTCTGGGAGCCGGTTCTAGTTGAACTGATTTATTGTTTGAAATGTTTATATAAAATCAAAACAAAAAGGCTTAGGCTACTTCTGAAATGTAGCCTAAGCCTTTTTGCATACTTTTCCAAGAAAGCGCATGCCGTCCCTATTCCACAATATGGCCCGTTAATGGAATAATACTTAATTTTATTGTAACCATAAAAATCCCTTTGGACAACGCAAAATCCAAAGGGGTAAAACTTCGCATCTTTTTACAAACGTCGCGACATTATTTTAAAGCTACAATTAGAGACATTTTATCCTAAGAGGTTATTTTTATCAAAATTTATTATAAATTGAATCAATTTCATAAGTCACTCTTTTAAAAAAGTCAAAAGTTCCAGAATTTCTGTTTTTGTATTTTTTAAGCTGCGGTTTGTGCTTGTTTGGTTTTCAAACGAAAATTTGCTAATTTCATGCTGTTGTAAATCAAAGTCACCATATCAACGTGGGCTTTTGCTTTTTGACCTGTACGATGCCGAATATTATCTAATGGAAAGTGTTCTTTCAGGTATCCATTGACACGTTCTACAGAAGAACGCTGTTTGTAAAGGGTTTCCCAAGCTTTTGATCCCCGTGCGGGGGAAGAATACCGACGTAAATGGGTTTCGATTTTCATCTTAAAGACTTTTTGACATAGCGAATCATGTGCTAGAGGACAATCCTTACATTCTTTTGGTCTGGTATACTTTACCGTTTTGTATTTCGGATCAAAACTGTCGTAACGATAAGAATGTTCCCTCACACAAGTAGGGGCAAAATGTCGATCAAACCCTACGGGTTCTGGTTCCCTTCGTTTGTTGTATGCGATGAGAGAATATCTGTTCATTGCATGGATTTGTTTATAAACAGGTTCATAATCATAGCCCGCATCCATCATGGCATAAGACCACTTATGTCTGGGGAAAAGATGGTTTATCCCTTTAAGTAAAGGAATAGCTGCTTTTCCATCATTTAAATTTCCGGAAGACATCATAGAATGAAGAATCATTTGACTGTTGGTGTCTACAGCTAAATGAACTTTGTATCCAAACCACCATACATTTTGACTCTCGCTGTTTTTCTTCACACCCCAACGCGGAGTGAGAGGCATTTCCTTATGAAGGGTGTCATAAGGAACATCCAGCTGAGCTTCTATTCTTTTCTCATAAAGAGGAAGCGATTCCTCTTTCTCTCTTTTTTCTTTTAACCATTGGTTTCGTTCAGCTTTGGGCTTACGCCCACGCTTCTTTGGCTGTTGATTACGCTTTTCCGTTTTCTTTTTTGGAGCCTGATCCCTTGCTTCAATATGGGTGGCGTCAATGGCTACGTTGGTATCGTTGGTAATCGCACCTTCCGTTATAGCTGTAGTAACAATATCCTGATTTATGGTTTCAACGACCCCCGATTCACTGATCTTTGTGATCATTCGGGAATAAGATGCTTCCGAAGGAACAGGTTCAGAGATGAAAAATCCGCAGTCTCTCTTAAAACGCAAATCGGTTTGGAGACGTTTGATTAGATCCTTCATCGTTACAATGTTCTCCATCATTCGAGCCATCAAGGAATAAATCATTGCTGGATAATTACATTCTACCGGACGGCCAAATGACGTCTTTTTTCCCATCACACCAAGCAATGGAGCAATAGAAACCGAAGAAAATACAGAGGCAAAACGTTGGGTAGGTTCTAAATCGTATAATTCTTGCAGGTCAAATAGGCTCTCTTGTCGAAAATACGTAGACATAGGGAGTTTCCCTCCAATCTCTTTGAATGGTTTCGTCGCTTATTCTTTCGAGATTAGGGGAGGTACTCGCTTTTTTAGGTAGCTCTCTTCTCGCCTCTTTTTTCTCGTCATATATCATAAACTTACTTTCTTCATCTAACCTCTTTAAAAAAGATATAAAACCAATCTTGCTTCGTGAGTGTTCTCACGATCAATTCATTCTTCTCATAGGACATGAGGCATTTGCCCTCCTCATTGCAAAATCATTAAAAAATATAAATACTTCCCCTTCAAGGAAAAATTTCCCTTCTACTATAGAATATACAATAAGTGAGACTTTCTCAAGAGCACGTAATTACCACCTGTATATATATTCCAAACAATGATATAAATAAGAACTATTCCTAACTATACAATTTTCTACTATACTAATATTGAAAAGTGTATCTCACTTCAACCTTCAACTTGAGATGTAGTTTTGACACAGAACAGCCCATCCATAAAAGATGGGCTGTTGGTGTGCGGAAAAAATACTCCTAACTTATGCCTTATGGGCTGAACGGTCCTTAAAGACCTTGGATTGCTCCTATTCTAGGAGCCAGAAAATCGATCAGTTAAAAGAGAATATGGGTGTTGTAAAAGTAGAACTTTCTACAGAAGAATTATCTTCTTTAAATGAAAGTCTAAAGAAGCTATATCATCAGCATACTGTTTGAAAATCGACATATTAGGAAATGCCGTAACAAAGATTATCCCAGCTTTACTACGCTCCAACATTATCTCTAATTCAAATTTCCGTTTAGGAGAAATGGGTCCATGGGAAGTCACTGCTTCAATTAAATACACCCAGTCTTTTTTCGGTTCGTAAAGAACAACAATACTTGAAAGCGAGACATTTCTTTTAAAAATCCTTAATTTAGCTAGATAAACCAAAAATATAGAACATGCTCATTCTGAATAAACTATGTCTCTTATAGGCTTGTGAAGAGTATAAATAAACCCTTTCTCAGCCCCAAATACCTCACATATTTTCGACATATGATTGTTCATTTGCTGTTCTTCATACATATAAGCGTCTTTCTCAGCAGGTAAACTTATATACTCTTCCCAGTTTGCAGCAATATTAAGTATTTCTGGTTCGATCAGGTATATGATCCTTTAATAGCTTCTTAATGGTAGAAGTGCTGGGATGTTCCCCTACACTCGCCAAAATATTAGATACAACCTGGTTTACTTCCTCTTCACTCAGGTCCCTATTTTCATATAACCTTCTCAGTAAATCATTTTGCCAATCTGGAAGTGTAATTGACCATTTCCAAATTTCATCATGTAGTTCGATTTCAACCTCCCCCTTTTACCATTATCAATTGACTAGTATATATCCATTATATGGTTAAATTGATAATAGATAAAGTAACGTAAAGATACAACGCCAACTATAAAAACATCTCGAAACTGAGTCTTCCACATTGCTGCCCGTTTACGGAACAACCCCATTCACAAGAATCCAAATTAAATATCCTTCTTAAGCTCATCCTTAATAGAGTAAATCGTATTACGAGAAAGACCAGTCTTTCGATGAATGTTCATCACGGATTCTTTTTGATTAAGCAAACGAATGACTTCATGGTAAATGATTTTATCCTTCCCCTGGCTCCTGCGTGATATTTTTTCTTCCCACCTTTATAAGTACCTTTCTTTTTGTCAATTTCAATCCCTTCACGCTAGCGTTCTTTAATCATTTTCCTTTCAAATTCAGCCGTTGCGGAGAAGATGGAGACAATCAGGTCACTATATGGATGAAATTCTATAAGTTTTGTCTCATTTGACTTCACCCAATTGATACATTTTTTAAACCTTGTGTCACTTTTGGAGTTGTTTTGCACCTATTTTAAACGATATTTTGCACAATAAAGACTCGGAGGTGAAAGTTCACTACAGGCTTAGCAGTAGGAACTGATTACCAAAGGCATTGATTTGGAACCGAGGAAGCACACCACATAATAAAGTCTTGAGATATCATTGGTAGTACGAAATAGCAGTTTAGCATAAGAAGGAATAGCCAACTTTTTATAGAAATTTATTATTTAGGTAGTGAATTTTTTGAGCGGGAAAAGGAAGGTTGAGATTAGTTGAGAAGAGAAGAGAGCAAATATGATTTGATTGGAAAAACGTATAACCAAACAAGAAGACCAGATAAGAGAATAGTAAAAACTATATTGGAAAAATTAGACCTTGATCCCCCTGCAACTGTCGTAGAAGTTGGAGCAGGTACAGGGAATTATAGTTTTGAACTTGCTGAGAACGGTTTTAATGTTTTGGCCGTAGAGCCCTCAAAAGTAATGACAGATCAAACAACTGCACATCCAGATATAACATGGGTAAGTGGAGTGGCAGAAGATATTCCCCTTGGTGATGTTGTGGCAGATGCTGTGGTATGTATTCTAGCAACTCACCATTTTCAGGATTTAGAAAAATCTTTTTGTGAGATGAAACGAATATTAAAAGAAAATGGAAAGTTAGTCATATTCGTTGCAGACCCACGTTTGTGCGACAGAGATTGTTGGTTAGTTGATTACTTTTCGCCCATATTTGAAAAAGCATATAAAGTTTATAAGCCACTAAATGAGGTCTCGTATACTTTGAGCAAGGTTTTAAGTAACAAAGTTGAGATAGTACCTTTTCTTATACCTTTTGATATTGAAGATCAATTCTTTGTTTCAGCATGGAGAAAACCGGAGTTATATTTACAATCTACCTTTCGAGCTGGAGTGTCTCCCTTAGCAAATGCACCAACAGAACTTTTAAGCCCAATCTTAGAAAAATTAGAATTTGATTTGAAAATTGGACAGTGGGAAAAGAAATATGGTCATTACTTAGAACAGGATTTTTATGAAGGTGGTTATCGTTTTTTAGTATCATCAAAATAAAAACAATTTTTATGCTTCAAAATTGGAGGAAAAAATGATTTTCTTTGATATAGACGGTACCTTGCTTGACTATGATTATGCAGAACGGGAGGGAATTCTAGATTTTTTCCGTGCTCACACATCTTTTTTTTTCTTTTACTGAATATCAATCGATTGAGCTATGGAAACATTTATCTAGAGAATATTTTGATAAATTTCTAGCTAATGAGTTAGCATTCCAGGAACAAAAGAGATTACGGATGATTAATCTTTTTGAGATGGCTGAAATTGATTTAAGTGATCAAGAAGCTGATGAGAAGTTTGAAATGTATTCGTCCTTTTATCAGAAAAACTGGAAAGCTTATGAAGACGTCATAGATGCTTTAAATCAGCTAAAGCAAAGAGGTTATACATTAGGTGTGATTAGTAATGGTGAATATGAGCAACAGATAGAGAAACTGCAACATATGGGCATAGAGGAATACTTCAATTGTGTTATTACTTCTAGTGAAATAGGTGCAGCAAAGCCAGACAAGACTATCTTTGAGGAAGCCTGTGCTCGTGCAAATAGACAAGTTAAAGATTGTTACTATGTAGGGGATCGGTTAGATACAGACGCATTAGGGAGTAAAAAGGCTGGAATGAAAGGGATTTGGATAAATCGTAAAAACAAAACGTTACATCAAGATGTTGTTGTTATAAATAGCCTTAGTGAACTAGGAGCATTGGCAATATAAAAACAAACTTCTTCCACAATCGGGCGCGATTGCTTAATAAGATAATTACTTATGGACTGGACGGCTTTTGCCGTTCAGCCTTTTTCATTTCATTAGGGTCTACTCTATTGGCCAAAAAAGAACGAATTCCTAACTTCAGATATGCGTTGTAACTGCTAATCTAGAGTTAACACATTCTGCTCGATAGAATTGAACACTTTTTAATAACTATCCCTCCCCGATCATGTAAACTTACATGAGTATGCTAGTTTGTGATTGGGAGGGCATGAAGGG
>NZ_JBHIKY010000017.1:0-77347 GCF_042139015.1 Alteribacillus sp. HJP-4
AAAGTAACAAGACACCCCAAAACATCTGAAATTTTAGGACCCTTTTATTCCAATAGAGGAATAAAAGGGTCCTTTTTTGAACTTCCGTTTTTGTTGGAGATAAAATGCAGGTTTTTCAGCAGCCTCGAAGAGCAGCGGCTGAAGATCCGCCGGGCGCGGGTTTCGCCCGGTTAGCTGAAGCGCTGCCCACGGAAAGCGAAGGACTTGTCCACTGCTTTTTTTACCATGCAAAAGGGGCGAGAATCATTTATGATACAGCCCCTTTTCGTATTAATATCCCCAATGGCCTGCGATAAACTCATCACGTCCTGAACGTTCTCGATCTTGTTCGTACTGCTTTTTGTGAGTTTTATAAAAATTTTGGTGATGTTTTTCCGCTGGATAAAAATGCTCTGCTGGCATGATTTTTGTAACAATTTCATTTTGAAAGCGGCCGCTTTCCTCAATTTCCTCACGTGACTGCACCGCAAGCTCTTTTTGCTTCTCGTTATGATAGAATATTGCAGTACGATACTGTGGCCCGCGGTCTTGAAACTGTCCGTTGCCATCAGTAGGATCGATCTGCGGCCAATAAATCTCTAATAATTTTTTATAAGGAAATACCCTTGGATCAAATAGTATCTGCACTGCTTCAAAGTGGCCGGTTGTACCAGTTTTCACCTGTTCATATGAAGGGTTTTGGAGATCTCCCCCTGTATATCCGGAAATCACCTGATGTATTCCTTCCATTTCATCGAAAGGCTTCACCATACACCAGAAGCATCCTCCAGCGAACGTAGCTTTTTCAAATGGCTCCTGCAAGTTATCACCTCCCATAATCTCCTTTTATCATAACGTATAATTAATAAGAATCGTCAAGTCATTAGACTATAGAGTTTTAAAATAAAACTTTGCTCATTTAAAGGGTTGATTGATTAAAGGAAGAGAGATAAAATGACAAAATGAATAGAGTTTAAAAAGGGCGGGGATAAAATGAATCGATTAAATCTTTTTGTAAATAAGTATTTTGCAGTTTTTGTTATTATAATTTCTTTGATTGCCTATATTCTGCCAGAATTTTTTTCGGGAATTACGGATTATATTATTATTTTACTTGGCATAATTATGTTTGGTATGGGTTTAACCTTAAAGATTTCTGATTTTAAAGTGGTGGTTCAAAAGCCGCTTCCAGTATTTGCTGGTGTTGCTGCACAATTCGTTATTATGCCGCTCGCAGCATTTCTTATTGCAGTTTTACTGCAGCTTCCTCCGGAAATAGCCGCCGGATTAGTACTTGTTGGCGCATGCCCTGGAGGCACAGCCTCGAATGTAATGGTTTATTTGGCAAAAGGGGATGTACCAGTGTCTGTGGCGATGACTTCTGTATCGACGATGCTTGCTCCGTTGTTAACGCCGGTTGTTTTGCTTTTGCTGGCTGACGAATGGCTTCCTGTGGATCCGCTTTCCATGTTTATATCTATTTTTCAAGTAATCATTATCCCGATTGCGTTAGGGATCCTGGTAAACAAGTGGAGTCCAGGAGTAGTGGCAAGAAGCGTAAAAATTCTGCCTCTCGTGTCTATGACTGCGATTATCGCTATCGTTGCTGGTGTCGTCGGCGTAAATAAAGAAAATATCGCGTCAACCGGACTGCTCGTTTTCGCAGCTGTTATTCTACATAATGGCTTTGGTCTGCTGCTTGGATATGCCGCAGCAAAAGCAGCAGGTTTGGACGAAACGAAACGCCGGGCAATTTCTATTGAGGTCGGTATGCAGAATTCAGCTTTAGGCTCTCAGTTAGCGACGGTGCATTTTACTCCGCTGGCTGCACTTCCAAGTGCTATATTTTCCGTGTGGCATAATATTTCGGGTCCGCTTGTGGTCTCGCTCTGGGGAAGAAGAGACCGTAATAGAGACCTATAATAATCAGGAAGGGATTCGTTGAAGAATGTTACTTATTTTTCACTCCCTGGGCAGTACAAAAGTCGTTCCTCATTAATGAGGAACGACTCCTTTTTGTGGTAGACGCCATATTTCCGAAGCATATTCCTTTATGGTTCGGTCGCTTGAAAATTTACCAGAATGAGCAATGTTGGTAATGCTCATTTCCATCCATTTCTTTTTGTTTCGGTACACCTGCTCGATTCTTTCCTGTGTTTCCTCGTATTGATCGAAATCCTTAAGCACAAAATATTCGTCATTGTGTGAAAGCAGGTTATAATAAATATCTTTAAAGTCTAGATCTCTTCCAAAAAAACCGTCCCGGAGCTGGTGTAATATGGCCTGAAGGCGCTCATCGGTATTATATAAGTCCTGAGCAGAGTACCCTCCAAGCTGATAATAATCCAGCACTTCTTCAGCCGTGAGTCCAAAAATAAAGATATTATCCTTTCCAACCATATCATGGATCTCAACATTTGCTCCATCCAGTGTTCCAATAGTCAAGGCACCGTTCATCATCAGTTTCATATTTCCGGTACCGGAAGCTTCTTTACTTGCTGTAGAGATTTGTTCACTCACGTCTGTCGCAGGAATGATTTTTTCGGCCAGACTGACATTATAATTTTCCATGAAAACTACTTTTAATTTGTCCTTGACCTGTGGATCATGATTGATTAAATCAGCCGCTGCTAATATCAGACGAATGACCTGTTTAGCAAAATGATATCCGGGCGCTGCCTTCGCACCGAAAATGAACGTTCTCGGAGTAATATCGAGATGAGGGTTTTCCTTTAAGGTGTTATACAGATAAATAACATGAAAAATGTTTAATAGCTGTCTCTTGTACCCGTGCAGACGCTTAATCTGGACATCAAAAATAGATCTGTCATCAACGATAATACCAGTATTCTCTTTTATATGGGCAGCAAGAACCTGCTTATTATAATTCTTTACCTCGGCAGCTTTCTGCTGGAATGAGGAGTCACCGGCAAAACGGAGTAATTTTATTAAATCCTTTGGCCGTTCCTTCCATTGGTCTCCAATAGCAGAGGAGATGATATCTGATAACTCGGGGTTAGCTTGAATGAGCCAGCGCCTGTGTGTAATTCCGTTTGTCTTATTATTAAACTTTTCAGGGTACAAATGATAAAAGTGCTTCATCTCTTTCTTTTTTAGAATTTCAGTATGAATCTTTGCGACCCCGTTTACGCTGTGGCTGCCAACGATAGCAAGGTGAGCCATTTTCACCTGGCCATGGCTGATGACGGCAAGTTCTGGAATCAAATGTCTCATATCCTTATGATCAAACCAGAGCCCCTGACAAAAACGTTCATTGACCTCATCAATAATCATAAAGATTCTCGGCAGCAGTGAAGCAAGCAGGTCAGAAGGCCAGGTTTCAAGTGCTTCAATCAGTGTTGTATGATTTGTATAAGCCACAGTTGACGTAGTGATACTCCAGGCTTCCTCCCAGCCGAAACCTTCTTCATCCATCAGAATTCGCATTAATTCAGGAACTACTAAGCTTGGATGAGTGTCATTTATTTGTATGGATACCTTTTCAGAAAATCTGGATAAAGATAAGTTCTGATGCTTTTTAAACGAACGTATGATGCTTTGTAAGCCGGCTGAAACTAGAAAATATTGCTGTTTGAGACGGAGCCGCTTTCCTTCAAAGTGAGAGTCGTCGGGATATAAAAACTCAGATATCTGCTCTACTGAACGTTTATAGGCAAGGTAATCCTGATAATGATGAGCTGTTTCATCCCACTCATCTTCGTTAGCGGTAGAAGGCTCTGCACTCCATAGACGCAGCGTATTCACCGTTTTATTGTTATATCCAGTGACAGGAACATCATATGGTATGGCTGTAACAGTTTCTGCTCCTTTTAACGAAAATAAAAGCCTCCCTTTACTTTCTTTCATTTCGATTTCTCCACCAAATTGAACAGGTATAGAAAGGTCAGAGCGCCTTGTTTCCCAGACATAATCTTCCTTAAGCCAATAATCAGGCAGCTCAACTTGATTTCCATTGATAAAACGCTGTTCAAATAACCCGTATTTGTAGCGGATGCCGCAGCCGTGGCCCGGCATCTGCAGGGAAGCGAGAGAGTCAAGGAAACACGCTGCCAGCCGTCCAAGTCCGCCGTTTCCCAGTCCCGCATCATGTTCACAGGCATAAACATTTTCCGGAGAAAACCCAAGAGAATTAAGAGCTTCATTCGTGCTTGTAAGCATTTCTAAATTCAGCAGATTTGACTCCATCAAACGTCCAAGTAGAAACTCCATCGAGAAATAATATACTTGTTTATTTTTATCCTGCTTATACGTTTCATGGGTATGAAACCAATCCTTATTAACCTTATCCATAATTATTGTGCTTAAGGCAATATAAATATCATTTTCAGTTGCTTCTTTTTCCGTTTTTCCCAATACACTGCTTAAAGCGTTTCGAATTGCTTCTTTCATTTCTGCTTTTTTCATCATTCATCCACTCCTGCCCCGGCGTGCCCCAGGAAATTTAGGAAAGTCAACGCAATAGCCCAGCATATAAGGAAAGATATTTTTCAGCTGATTGATCCCAGCCTACAGAAGATGCATAGATGTTACGGTATAATGCCTGCAGATGCTCTGGCTGCTCATAAATTCTTTTAGCGTAGCGAATAGAGTTCAGCATGTCGTGAGCGTTAAAGTTTGTAAAGCTGAATCCATTTCCTTCTCCAGTGTGTTCATTAAAGGGAAAGACTGTATCCCGTAATCCACCGGTTTCCCTAACGATTGGAGCTGTTTCATACCTTAATGCAATCAATTGACCGAGTCCGCACGGTTCAAAACGGGAAGGCATAAGAAAGAAGTCAGCTCCAGCATACATTCTTCTTGCTAAACCTTCATCAAAATAAAACCGGACGGCAAGCTGTTCGGTAAAATGAGTAGAAGACATACCAAGTGCATGTTCAAGCTCCTGGTCCCCCGTACCGAGTACTGCCATTTGGAAACCTTCCGCCATAATTTCATCTATTAAATACGTAACAAGAGATAACCCTTTTTGATCAGCCAGTCGTGAGATAATGACAATCATCGGAATATCGGGATTTACAGGCAATCCTAATTCCTTTTGAAGACTCGTTTTGTTTTTCTTTTTTGCTGAAGGCGAGTGAAGATATGTTTCATTTAAATATCCGTCTTTCTCAGGGTGAAACGAGTCTTCATCAATGCCGTTTACGATTCCGGAGAAATCGTGGCTCCGCTCCCGCAGCAGCGGATCAAGTCCTTCTCCATAATATGCGGTCTTAACCTCATCAGCATAAGAAGGGCTGACGGTCGTAATTTTATCCGCATGATAGATGGCAGCTTTCAAACAATTAAGGCCGCCTTTCCACTCAAAACCATAGAAATGCTCAGGGCCGAGGTTTAATAATTCGTAAAACATTTCTCCCGGCATGGCACCCTGATACTGGAGATTGTGAATAGTAAATATTGATTTTACATCCGGAAGCGGCTGTAAAATTTTAAGTAATGCAGGCACCAGGCCGGTCTGCCAATCATGGCTGTGAACAATATCTGGAATGAATGGCAGAAATGCGAGAGCTTCAACGACTGCCCTGCTGAAGAAAACAAAGCGTTCACCGTCGTCAAAATAGCCATATGCCCCGTGCCGCCCGAAATAATGGTCATTTCTTATAAAATAATACGTAATGCTTTCATGTTCAAGAACTAAAAGCGTCGCCTGCTGTCTTCGCCAGCCGACCGGAACAATAAAACTTCCCAGCTCTTTCATTGCTTGTTTGTAAGCAGCTGGAATGTCCATATAATACGGAAGAATAACTGAAGCTTCTGTATTGTCCTGTTGAGAGAGTGCCCGCGGAAGAGAACCGGCCACATCTGCGAGCCCTCCGGTCTTAATAAATGGTGTACATTCAGAAGCAGTGAATAAAACGCGCATGATTGAGGCACCTCTCCTACATTACATGGATTTTCGTTTTGCGATGACAAATGGGTGTTCAGATGCCCCTAAAAGCTTTTTGTCAGGTGAAACGGACACATCTTTATCAAGTACAACATATTCAAGGTCTGCTCCGTTTTTGATGCGGCAGCGCTGCATGATAATGGAGTTTTTCACTTTTGCACCCGGCTCGACTTTTACGCCGCGGAATAAAATGCTGTTTTCGACTTCTCCTTTAATATCACAGCCGTTTGCTATTAGAGAGTTTTTTACGTTGATATTTCCATTATAGCGTGCAGGGGGTTCATCTTTAACTTTTGTATAAATCAATTGATTATCGAAAAAGAGACTGCGGTAGTTTTCAGATTCAAGCAGTTTCATGTTCTGTTTATAATAGCTTTCCAGGGAATTAATTACGGCCGCATAACCTTCATACTCAAAGGTTTGTATGTGAAGTCTGTCAATGTTTCGTTTGATTCCATCGTGGAAAAAGCTGTCTTTACCATGGGCAATACATTCTTCTACGAGGTCAAGGAGAAGCCGTTTTCCAATAATATATATACCAGTAAAAACCTTATTGTTAGCCTTTTCATTTGTAATCGCTTCAACCCAGCCATTGTCATCATTGATGATTTTCATACATTGTTTATGCTCTTCTTCCGGAGTTTCAAATGTCGATGAAATTAACGTAACATCTGCTTCAGTTCTTAAATGATGTCGAAATGCTTCTGTCAGAGGAACATTTCCAATAAATTGACTGCCGCTGACTACTACATATTGAGCGACTCCACGTGTGAAGTAGTCACGATTATTGTGAAAGTGCTGCAAATCTCCTTTAGAAACATCTGTCGGGTCATTCCAGTCTGGTGGAAGGATAAAGAGGCCGCCTCTTTTACGGTCAAGGTCCCATTCTGAGCCAATGCCGAGGTGATCCATCAAGGAGCGGTATTTATTTCTCGCAAACACAGCTATCTCATTAATATTTGCATTGCTCATATTAGAGAGAGCAAAATCAATCAGCCGGTATCTTCCTGCAAAAGGAGCGGCTGCGCCGCACCGAAAGTAAGTTAGTTCGTTTAAAAAATCATGCTCTGGATCAAGATTTACTACTCCCATCATTGTTGCCATGAATGCTTCATCCTTTCTCTTTAGAATTTATCAGAGTATCACGTCTGCTTTGCTATCGTGAACTTTTCGAATTGAGTGTCGTTATCTATAACGATTAATTCTTTTGAAAGGCCAGGCTTAATATAGCAGCCTTTAGGAATTTTTGTCCCGGCTTTTACAATTACTCTGTCAAGGACAGCACCCTCACCGACGGTAACCTCGGGCATGATGACAGAATCAGTAAGTTTCGCATTTTTTCCAACTTCTACTCCAAAGAATAAAATAGAACTGTGAACTTCCCCGAAGATTTGACATCCTTCATTTATTAAGGAACGTCTAACATTTGCTTCTGCTCCGATGTAATGCGGAGGATAATTGGGGTTTACTGTATAAATCCTCCAATTATTGTCGTCAAGACGCAGCTCAGGGTCCTCGCGTAAAAGGTCCATATTTGCCTGCCAATAGCTTTCGATTGTGCCAACATCCTTCCAGTAGCCCCGGAAAGGAAATGCAGAGAGCTTCTTACCGTTATCGATCATCGCCGGGATGATATCCTTGCCGAAGTCATGAGAAGAGGCAGGGTTCCTCGCATCTGCAAGCAGATATTCTCTTAAAGCCTTCCAGTTAAATATATAAATGCCCATTGAAGCAAGGTTGTTTTTTGCATTTTCCGGCTTTTCCTGAAATTCAGTAATGTTATAATCTGCATCTGTATTCATTATTCCGAACCGGGATGTTTCTTCCCATGGTACTTCTATGACAGATATGGTAGAGTCTGCCTGCTGCTCTTTATGAAAGTCGAGCATGGCACCGTAGTTCATTTTATAAATGTGGTCACCTGAAATAATTAAAACATATTCAGGATTATACTGATCTATAAAATGAACGTTTTGGTAAATAGCATCCGCTGTACCTTTGTACCAGTCTCCCCCTTCTTTCCCTGTGTACGGCGGCAGGGTTGTAACTCCTCCGTCTTTTCTGTCCATGTCCCACGGCCTGCCGATGCCCAGGTGATCATTTAAGGCAAGCGGTGCATATTGAGTTAGTACACCGACCGTGTCTATACCGGAATTCGTACAATTACTGAGAGTAAAATCAATAATTCTGTATTTCCCTCCGAAAAATACTGCAGGTTTAGCCATATCCTTTGTTAATAGTCCGAGTCTTTTACCTTCCCCTCCGGCTAACAGCATTCCAACACATTCTTTTTTCATTTCTGCGCCTCCTCCTCGGGTTCCTGTCTTTTTTTCAGCACTGAAATGGCAAACGGCGGAACCTTTAATTGTATAGATTGATTTTGATTATGCGATGGTTCGGGTTCTGAAAATAAAATCGATTGATTTATCTGCCCGGAACCACCATATTCGCTTTTATCAGAATTGAACAGCTCCGAGTAAGACCCTGGAAAGGGAACACCAAGCCGAAAATCATAGCGTACTTCTGGAGTAAAATTACATAAAATTACGATTTCATCTGCCGGGTTCTTACCTTTTCGTGTAAAGGCAATGATACTCTGCTCGTTGTTATCAGCGTCTATCCAGGAGAATCCGTCACCGTCATGGTCTTTTTCAAAGAAAGCCGGCTCATGTGAATAAAAGCTGTTTAGAGCCTTTACGTAGGAAAGCATTGCGTGATGGAGAGGAAAATCTAAAATGTTCCAGTCGAGATCTTCTCTGTCTTTCCATTCATCATACTGGGCAAACTCCGACCCCATGAATAACAGTTTCTTTCCTGGGTGTGCGGCCATGTAACCATAAAGAAGGCGGAGCTGTGCAAATTGTTTCCATTGATCACCGGGCATTTTTTGTAAAAGTGAACGTTTGCCATGGACGACTTCATCATGTGAAAAAGGCAGAACGTAATTTTCTGAAAAGGCGTACATAAAAGAAAACGTCAGAAGTCCGTGATTATACTTTCGGTATAACGGATCCATTTCCATATATTCAAGCACATCATTCATCCAGCCCATATTCCATTTAAAGTTAAATCCAAGTCCGCCTGCATGTACAGGAGCGCTGACGAGCGGCCAGGCTGAGCTTTCTTCCGCCATCATTAAAGCATTTGGAAAATAACGAAATACTGTTTCGTTTAATTTTTTCAGGATGGCAACCGCCTCTAGATTTTCTTCACCTCCGTATGAATTCACGATGAGTTCCTCGTGATCCTGCTTCTCAAAATTCAAGTAAAGCATACTTGCTACAGCGTCAACCCGGAGACCGTCGATGTGATATTCTTCCATCCAGAACAGGGCATTGGAAACGAGAAAGCTTTGAACTTCTGGTTTCCCAAAATCAAATGTTAATGTTCCCCATGTCGATTTTTCTGCCTTTCTTGAATCCTCATATTCATATAATGGTTTGCCGTCAAATAAGCGGAGGCCATGGTCATCCTTGCAAAAATGCCCGGGGACCCAATCCATAATCACACCGATATTGTTCTCGTGGCAAGAATTGACAAAGTATTTGAAATCATCAGGTGATCCATACCTACTCGTAACAGAGAAAAATCCAGTGATCTGATACCCCCATGAACCGTCAAATGGATGCTCTGCCAGAGGAAGAAGTTCAATGTGGGTATATCCTAATTCGAGAATGTAAGGGATGAGACGGTCAGCAAGCTCTCTGTAGGATAAATCCGTTCCGTCCGGGTGTTTCTGCCAGGTACCTGCATGAAGCTCGTAAATAAGCATTTTCGATTCATAAGGGTCTACACGTTCCTGGAGTTTCTGCCACTCGCTGTCCGTCCATTGAAAAGCAGCAGAGGAAGGAGTAAGAGAGGCAGTGTTTGGCCTGACCTCTGATTGGACAGCATAAGGATCGGCCTTGAGAAGACGCTCTCCAGTCTCAGAGAAAATTTCATATTTGTAGCGTGTTCCTGGTGAAATCCCGTAAATAACACCACTCCAGATACCTGAAGATGGAATGCGTTCAAGCTGGTGGCCGGAAGAATTCCAATTGTTAAAATCTCCAGCTACACCGACTGAAGAAGCATGCGGCGCCCAGACTGAAAAAGTAAAACCTTGATTTTCATTTTCCTTTACAGCGTGACTTCCAAGAAACTTGTAGCTGAAATAAGACGTTCCTTGGTGGAATAAAAATACATCATTTTCTGATACTGGAATATTTTCCATTTAAATCCTCCATCATGAGACGATCAAAATCTCTTCGGTTACGTGTGTTTAGTCAAAAGAATCTATCTGTTCCATTCTATATAAAAAGTGGAAACCCTTCTATTTTTGAAAGAAATTCATAAATATTTTACAAATTTTTCACGCTGTTATTTAATTTTCGACAGCAGGATGTAACAGCGAATAGAAGTCATACAATTTAAATTGTATAATAAATACAGAATTCATAATAAATTGCCTGGAAGGAAGATTTAATGGTGTTTAATGAAGGAAACGTTCTGCCTGCTGCCCGTACTGAAAAAGAATTTGAGTCTTTGTTAAGAGGGCACCATGAGTTTATTGTTTTATTGAACAGTCACATTGCGCAGCTTAAAAGCATGATAGGTTTAGCAAAAAAAGCGAATAAAAAGGTTCTGCTTCATGCTGATCTAATTCAGGGTCTGGCCCAAAATGAATATGCAGCCCAGTTTATATGCCAGCAGCTTAGACCTGAAGGATTAATTTCTACCCGAAAACAAATGTTGAAAACCGCCAGGCAGCATAAGATGACAGCCGTCCAGCGTTTATTTCTGCTTGATTCGATAGCACTTGAGACGAGCTATCGACTAATAGATGACGTTAAACCTGACGTGATTGAAGTTCTTCCTGGAGTCATTCCTGGAATGATCAGGGAAGTGGCGGAAAAAACTAAGCTTCCTATTGTCGCAGGCGGCTTAATTAGAACGAAAGAAGAGGCGGAAGCTGCTTTAGGAGCAGGAGCAGTGGCTATTTCCACTACCCGCAAAGAGCTTTGGGATATCTAATTTCTTGTTTCCCTGTTCGATTGCAATAAAAACAGGAAAAGTGTACAATTATGTTAAGTTAATTTGGTCGGAGGTAAGGAGAGACCGCAGTAATCCGGATAGAGAGTCCGGTGTTTACTGCGGTCTTTTTTATTTCCCGGCATTTATTGTATAGGAGGTACCAAATGAATAATAACTACTCATTATCTACAGCATCACGGACATCTCGTCTTGAACAGCTGAGTGAAGAAAAACTTGATATTCTTGTCATTGGCGGAGGTATAACCGGCGCTGGAATTTCATTGGACGCTGCGGCAAGAGGACTAAAAACAGGCCTGATTGAAATGCAGGATTTTGCTGCCGGTACTTCAAGCAGATCCACGAAACTCGTTCATGGAGGCCTTCGGTATCTCAAACAATTGGAAGTTAAACTTGTGGCAGAAGTTGGAAAAGAACGAGCGGTCGTTTATGAAAATGCCCCTCATGTTACTGAACCGCAATGGATGCTACTGCCAATTATTAAAAAAGGAACCTTTGGCAGAACGGCAACATCTTTCGGACTCCGAATATATGATGCTCTTGCCAAGGTAAAAAAAGAAGAACAGCGTTTTATGCTAACCAAAGGTAAAACGTTAGAAAAAGAACCGCTTCTGCGTACAGAGGACCTTATCGGCAGCGGGGTCTATGTCGAATATCGAACGGACGACGCCAGACTGACACTTGAAGCAATAAAAAAGGGTGCTGAACTTGGAGCAAATCCGGTAAATTACACGAGAGCCGAAAGTTTTATTTATGTAGGAAGCAGAATCAAAGGCGTGCAGGTAAAGGATTTGCTGAATGGCAGAACGTATAGCATTTACGCTGAAAATATTGTGAATGCAGCAGGACCATGGGTTGATAACCTTCGCGATAAAGACGGGTCTAAAACAGGGAAGCATCTTCACTTAACGAAAGGAACACATTTAGTTTTTGACCGCCACCGCTTTCCACTCCGCCAGGCCACCTACTTTGATGCTCCTGATGGAAGAATGCTTTTTGCCATTCCAAGAGATAAGAAAACGTATGTTGGAACGACAGATACGACTTATGATGCTGAGATCGCCTCGCCAAGAATGACAATCGAGGATCGGGATTATATTCTAAAAATGGTAAATAACATGTTTCCATCATTGAAGCTGTCCACGGAAGATGTAGAATCCAGCTGGGCAGGCCTGCGCCCGCTTATATATGAAGAAGGAAAATCAGCTTCAGAGATCTCGCGGAAGGATGAAGTGTTCGTTTCGGATTCCGGTTTAATATCCATCGCCGGAGGCAAGCTGACTGGTTACCGGAAGATGGCTGATAAAATAGTTAATCTTATTGTGAAGCAGATGAACCTGCATGCTCCATGTCCGACCGCAGAGGTTCCTCTCTCCGGGGGAAACGTGGGAGGATCTTCCGGATTTGAAACGTTTGTGAAAAAAGAAGCTTTTAAAGGAGTGGAAGCTGGACTTGCAAAAGAAGAAGCAGAATTCTTACTGCGGTTTTACGGCTCCAATGCACTGAAAATATTTGAATTGCTGGAGGAAAATATAAAGAAAGCGAAAGATTCAGGACTGCCATTAAAGTTGGCTGCCCAGCTCATTTACGCCTTAGAATATGAAATGTCAGCTACACCTCTTGATTTTTTTAACCGCAGAACTGGTAAATTATATTTTGCGATAGAGGACGTTGGAAAATGGCAGGATGGTGTAACAGCGTTTATGAAAGCAGAGCTTGGCTGGACCGAGGAGGAGACAAATCAACATAAAACGGAACTTCAGACTGAAGTTAATTATGCAAAACTGCCAGTAGAAGAAGTGGATAACGATTTTTCCAGGATTGGAATATAATTATTATTTATACAGGGGTCCGAAATCGGGCTCCTTTTTTGTACTACTTGAAGGTTCATCATATGTAAGAATGTATTCTTGGAAAATCCCCACTTGATTGTGGATCTCTTTTTCGTTTTCCCTATGTTGATTCCACGATGAGCATTCGGTGGGGACGCCAGGTCGATTAAAACCGGCCACGTTCTGTGGCCAACATTGACACTGGCACGTCCGGTGCGTCACGGGAACAGCGCGAGCTGAAGATCCGGGGCTGTATCATAAATGATACTCGCCCCTTTTGCATGGTAAAATAAGCAGTGGACAAGTCCTTCGCTTTCCGTGGGCAGCGCTTCAGCTAACCGGGCGAAACCCGCGCCCGGCGGATCTTCAGCCGCTGCTCTTCCCACTGGAGTCTTCGGACTTGTCCCCTGCTATCTTCTATTTAGGATACTACTTTTTCTATAAAAAGGGGCTTTTGCTACAGCCCCTAGCTGAGGCCGTGCCCGCGGCAAGCATCCACCGCTAATTGATTCGTGAGAATCCACTACAAACTTTACAAGCTCTTTCAGATTAGAAAGGACTTTTTCAGTGACCACCGGGTTTTTGGCAGTTTACTTTAATTATCGAAAATGCTCTGCTTTTTAGAGAATTTTGGAAATATTGCGTGCAGTTTCGTCATATTTTTACTATACTTGTGATAAATATTGAAATGGAGTTGATTGCTGATGGCTTGGAGGCAGAATTGGAAACGCTGGTCTGATTTTCTTGAGCTTGACTCTGAATTAAAAGACCAGCTCAGCTTAATAACGGAACAGGATAAGCAGCTCGAAGACAGCTTTTACAAATACTTAGAATTTGGAACAGGCGGTATGCGAGGAGAGATCGGCCCTGGTACTAACCGGATGAACAAATATACGATCCGGCGGGCGGCAGAAGGGCTCGCTAGATATATAGAGGATCACGGCGAAGAAGCTAAAGAACGCGGTGTTGTTATCGCCTACGATTCCCGGCACCGTTCGCAGGAATTTGCTATGGAGGCTGCTCAAACATTAGGGGCCCATCGCATTCAGGCTTATGTCTTCCAGGAATTACGTCCAACTCCTGAGCTTTCCTTTGCCGTTCGATATTTAAATGGATTCGCGGGCATTGTTATTACGGCAAGCCACAATCCACCAGAGTATAACGGATTTAAGGTATATGGCGAAGATGGCGGCCAATTTCCGCCAGGGCCGGCGGAAACACTTATTGAAAAAGTGGAGTCCGTAGAAAATGAACTCGAAATACCAACTGCCGATATTACGGAAATGAAAGCAGATCGATTGTTAAAAATAATTGGAGAACAAATAGATAACGCTTATAATAATGAACTTCAAACAATATTAGTTAATCCAGAACTCACTCAATCTAAAGGTGGAAATGTATCTGTAGTCTTTACCCCGCTTCACGGCACAGCAAATATCCCGGTAATGAGAGCCTTAGAGACTTCTGGATTTACAGATGTGACAATCGTGAAAGATCAGGCTCTTCCTGACCCAGAATTTTCAACAGTTAGGAGTCCTAATCCGGAGGAAAAAGCAGCATTTGAACACGCGATTGCTGAGGGGGATAAAACTAGTGCAGATGTTTTAATTGCAACAGACCCTGATGCAGACAGAGTAGGCCTTGCTGTCCGCGGCAAGGACAACCATTATCAAGTATTAACAGGCAATCAGACAGGCGCGCTTATGCTGGAATATTTGCTTTCTCAGAAACAAAAAAAAGGAATTCTTCCTGAGAACGGCATTGTAATGAAAACCATTGTTACGTCTGAGCTTGGCCGTACGATTGCAGAAAACTATGGAATGACTGTAATGGACACTTTAACCGGATTTAAATTTATCGGAGAAAAAATAAAGAAGTTTGAGCAGTCAGGTGAATATACATTTCAATTTGGGTATGAGGAATCTTACGGTTATTTGATTGGAGATTTCGTAAGGGACAAGGATGCCGTCCAGGCAGCACTTTTAAGTGCAGAAATGACTCTTTGGTATAAGGAACAAGGAAAAACCCTATATGACGGCTTATTAGATATTTATCAAAGGTACGGTTGTTACCTTGAGGATTTGGATTCTCTTACCTTGAAAGGAAAAGAAGGGGCAGAAAAAATTGAGGAGATTATAAAGGTTTTTCGTTTGTCTCCTCCTCAAATAATTGGGGGAAGAGAAATATTACTTCTGGAAGACTACAAAACTTGTGAACGAACGTATCTGAAAGATCCAGGGCGCACAGAAACCATTGAACTTCCTGTTTCCAACGTTTTAAAGTATAAGCGGGAGGATGGGGCATGGTTCTGCATTCGGCCTTCCGGAACGGAACCGAAAATAAAATTCTACTTTGGTGTGAATGAAGGCAGTCTCAAACAGGCGGAAGAAGAGCTTCTTCAATTAAAAATGGATGTTATGGCCCAGGTGCAGCAAATGCTGTAAGGAGAAAAGACGCAGGGGGGATGGAAACTCCCTGTGTCTTATTGTTATACTTTCAAAAGACATGTATCTGCTGTTGAATGTATAACAGAAGTTTAGTTGTAGAAAAGGAGATTGAGTATGCAAGACTGGGTCAGAGATTACCTCCGTACCCTTACACTGCTGCAGGAAAAACCCTCACGAGCATTCTTGAAAAAAATTATCCGGGCGCATATTCGGACGTTTCCATTTGAGAATATCAGTAAACTGATTTCTAAAGAACAACGCAATGGAACGGTATCGATACCAGGTCCGGAAGAGTTTTTAGCTTCTCATCATAATCGCCATACGGGCGGCACATGTTTTGCCCTGAATGCAAACCTTTTAAAGCTTCTTAAAGCTCTTGGTTTTGAAGGATATTATATTCATCCGGGAGAAGACCATATGGCAATTGTCTTAAAAGATCCAGAGTCTTCTCATAATAATATGTATGTGGACGTCGGCACTACAGCTCCTTTATTCGATCCTATTTCCTTTGAAGGAAGAAAAAAAATGATCCCTGCCTTTGCGGGGGAGAAGCTGCTTTTTCTACCTGGCCCGCAAAAAGGGGTATACAGCTATATCAGGGTGCGGGGAGATCAGATTATTAATAAAAAATGGACATTTTCCATTTACGATGAACTAGAAGAGAAAGAGTTTTATCCCTGGGTAAAAAATACGTATAAAGATACTGCACCCTTTATGAATAAGTTACGCTGCCAGCTGTGGCAGCCCGAAAAGAGACGTGGTTTATCAATAAACAATCGTCACTTTACGATTCGTAATGCAAGCGGAGGAGTATTAGTGAAAAGTGTTTCAGACCGGGAGTCTCTCCGCTGTATATTGCACGAAGAGTTTAATTTTCCACGTCTTCCACTTGATCATGCTTTATCTATTCTGGAGGAAAAACAAATTGCTTTATTTGAGGAAACAAAAAAAGAAAGAGGGAGCTGATGTCCTCTTTCTTTTTTAATATTTCACGGAAAAATACCCGTTGTGTTCAACGCTGTCTGTCGCTTCGATATCCAGGTGATCCACTTTTGAGAAATTATTGCCTCCAGCTACTGAATCGAGAAACCCTCCCATCGTTTGTTCATCAGATTCTGCTTTCACTTCGACTGTTCCATCAGATTTATTTCGTACCCATCCGTTTACTCCATGTTTTTCTGCCTCCGTTTGTACAAAATGACGGAACCCAACTCCCTGTACAGTTCCATGAACAATAATATGCTGTTTCATCAGTAACAAGTCTCCTTTCGTTAAGCTTTTATAAAATGAACACCAAACCAGGGATCCTGTTCTGGATTATCCTCTGATTCTGATATGACATGCGGAATACCTTCTTCATCTGTGGTCATCCAAACCCCATACGCATCCTTGAAAACGGGGTAAAAGTACCCCTCACGAAACAATATTTTAGGAGGATCTGATTCGATAAAATCAAATTCTAATTTTTTTATAACATTTTTTTTGCAGCGGACAAGCTCCATATAACATCACCTTCAGCTTGTAATTGTTCCCATTAAGTATATCATTGTCATTCCCTCTTTGAAAAAAATCAACCACTTTCTATAATAACCGAAACAGTCTAATGCAGCGTTTATGTTCATATAGTGAAAGCAAGTAGAAAGGAGGAAGAACGTTGAGAGCTGAGGAAGAAAAAGCGTTGTTTGAAGCTATAGAAGAAATAACAGAAATCGCGGAAGGATTCGGTCTTGATTTTTATCCTATGAGGTATGAAATCTGCCCATCTGACATTATTTATACCTTTGGGGCGTATGGAATGCCTACTCGATATTCGCACTGGTCCTTCGGGAAACAATTTCACAAAATGAAGCTGCATTATGATTTGGGATTAAGTAAAATTTATGAACTGGTCATTAATTCTAACCCATGCTATGCATTTTTACTCGACAGTAATTCTTTAATACAAAATAAATTAATAGTAGCTCACGTTTTAGCGCATTGTGACTTTTTTAAGAATAATGTCCGTTTTTCCAATACGAGAAACGATATGGTAGAAAGCATGGCAGCGGCGGCAGAACGGATTTCTCGCTATGAAATGCAATATGGTCATCAGGAGGTAGAAGATTTTCTGGATGCTGTTCTTTCGATTCAGGAGCATATAGACCCTAGTCTGATACGTCCTAAATTGCTGTGGAACATGGATGAAGAAGAGGGGATTCCTTCAAGGAAAAAAGGATTATATGATGATCTATGGTCACTTGAAGAGAAAGAGAGAGAGAAAGAACAACTTCCCCAAAAACGCAAAAAAAGTTTCCCGCCAAAATCAGAAAAGGATCTGTTATTGTTCTTAGAGGAATACAGCAGAGAGATTGAAGATTGGCAGCGGGATATTTTAACGATGATGAGGGAAGAAATGCTTTATTTCTGGCCGCAATTAGAAACGAAAATTATGAATGAAGGCTGGGCTTCCTACTGGCATGCAAAAATTTTACGTGAGCTTGATTTAACTGAAGAAGAAAGTATTGAATTTGCAAAATTAAATGCCAGTGTTGTCCAGCCTTCTACTACATCCATCAATCCTTATTATTTAGGATTAAAAATCTTTGAAGAAATAGAAAGAAGATATGATAAGCCGGATGAACATCTATTACAACTCGGTGTAAAACCAGGAAGCGGAATTCAAAAACTTTATGAAGTACGCGAACTTGAATCTGATACTTCATTTATACGGAATTATGTTACCAAAAAGCTGGTGCAAAGAGAGGATTTATACCTTTTTCAGAAACAGGGCAGAGAATATAAAATCGTAGATAAAGAATGGGAAAACGTCAGAGACCAGCTCATTAGATCGCGGGTAAATGGAGGCTTCCCATATTTGACAGTGGAAGACGGCGATTATGCAAAAGCAGGGGAGCTATATTTAAAGCATCATTATGAAGAAGAGGAGCTTGATTTAAAATATCTCGAAAAAACTCTTCCCTATGTACATCAGCTCTGGGGCAGGACAGTGCATGTGGAAACTGTAATTGAAGACAGTGAAGTCCTCTTCAGCTTTGATGGAAGGAGGATGCACAGAAAATCTTTGTAGTCACCAGGCGGTCTTTCAGAAGGCCGCTTGTTTCTTTTAAAGCCGTGTCGTAAGATAAATGAAGTTTACTCAAGGAAGGTTGAATATGAAATGACAGAAAAAGAAAAAATGCTGAGTGGTGAATTGTATCAACCATGGGATAAGGAACTCGTGACAGGAAGGGAAGAGGCTCGCAAGCTTACTAAATTATTTAATGATACCACGGGCGGCGAGTATGAGAAACAGGCGGAGATTCTGATGCAGCTTTTTGGAAAAACTGGAGAAGATATTCATATTGAGCCGGATTTCCGCTGTGACTATGGCTTTAATATCCACACGGGAAAAAATTTCTTTGCTAATTTCAACTGTGTTTTTCTGGATGTGTGTGAAGTTTCGTTCGGTGATAATGTCATGCTTGGACCAGGTGTACATATTTATACAGCCACTCATCCGTTATCGGCGCAAGTGCGGAATAGAGGCCTTGAAAATGGCAGGCCGGTAAGAATTGGCGATAATGTATGGATTGGTGGAGGAGCAATTATAAATCCAGGAGTTTCAATTGGGGATAATACAGTCATAGGCTCAGGAAGTGTTGTTACAAAGGATGTGCCGGCAGCTGTTTTTGCAGCAGGAAATCCTTGCAAAGTTATCAAAAAAATCGATTGAATGAAAACATATCTAAAGAGCCTGCAAGGAAGTGTCTGGCGGAAGCGACTGCTGGGTTCTCACTTAAGGTATCAAGCAAAAGGCTTCCGACAATCATTTTTGATCATCGAAAGCTTTTTAGACTGTCCCTTCAGCTTTATCCTTTTATTTCGCTGTTTGATGCCTGTGCGCAGTATGATCTACAGGTCCTATATATTCATTGAGCGGGAAGGAGTCTTGAATGGCTGCCTGGATAAACTGCTTTGCTGTTTCAATTGCTTCTCTTACTGGTCTGCCTTTTGCAAGTTCGGCAGTAATTGCGGCTGAATAAGTGCACCCAGCTCCATGCGTGTATTTCGTGTGAATTTTTTCAGCTTCAATCATATCAAATGATTTTCCATCATAAAAAACATCTACAGATGTCTCCTCTCCAGTTTCTCCTCCACCTTTTACAATGACAAAAGAGGGACCGAGCTCATAAATTATCTCAGCTGCATTTTTCATCTCATCAATGTTTCGAATGGAGGAAAGACCAGCTATCTGCGCAGCCTCAAATAAGTTTGGAGTTACAACCAGAGCTTTAGGAACAAGGACTTCACGCAGACATTTGTCTGTTTCAGGATGTAATGCTTCGTCAGCTCCTTTGCAGACCATAACAGGATCTACTACTAATTTTTCAATATTATACTGATCGACTTTTCTTGCGACTAAATTAATTGTGTCAATAGAACCAAGCATTCCGGTTTTTACGGCGTCCGTACCAATTCCAGCAAGCACAGTTTCCAATTGAGCATCGAGTACATCTGTATCCTGCGGATATACAGTATGATACCAATTGTTATGAGGGTCCTGGGCTACGATGGTTGTCAAAGAGGTCATTCCATATACGCCAAGCTCCTGGAAAGTTTTCAGATCTGCCTGTATACCAGCTCCGCCGCTCGTGTCAGAACCAGCAATGGTTAATACTTTTTTTAAAGCCATCTTATAATCTCCTCTCTTTTAAAGACGCAGCAGTGGATTACTCCGCCCATTCTCCGCTGCGGAATATAGCTTCTTTTTGTCCAGTGTTTAGGATACCATCAATATTCATTTCTGCTGAACCGATCATAAAATCGACGTGAGTAATGCTGGTATTTAATCCTTGCTTATCTTTTTCTTCTTTAGACAAGTCTGAGCCGTTTTTAACACAAAATGCATAGGCACTTCCAATGGCAAGATGGTTTGAGGCATTCTCATCGAACAGGGTATTATAAAAAAGAATCCCGGTCTGCGAAATTGGTGAACTGTGGGGCACTAATGCCACTTCACCTAAATAATGGGAACCTTCGTCGGTTTCGATTAAATTCGAGAGCGTTTCTTCCCCTTCTTCTGCAGTCCAATCAACAATTTTGCCGTCTTTGAAATGGATAGTAAATCCATCGATAATATTTCCGCTGTAATTCAAAGGTTTGGTATTTTTTACATAGCCGTTTACTCCATATTTGTGGGGCACTGTAAATACTTCTTCTGTAGGCATATTAGCTATGAAATGCACACCGTCCTGATTTGGGCCGCCGCCTCCAACCCAAATATGATCTTCCGGGAGCTTAATTTCAAGGTCAGTGCCAGGAGCCGTGTAATGCAGTGCACTATAACGTTTATTATTTAAAGCTGCAGCTTTATTTTGGAGCGTTTGGTCAAGCTTTTCCCACTCTTTTACAGGATCATTTACATCAGCTCTTACAGCTGAAAAAATAGCCTTCCAGAGATTTTTTTCGGCTTTTTCCGGTGTGTCATCGGGAAACACTTTCTTTGCCCAGCCTTTTGAAGGTGTAGCAATTACAAGCCAGCTGACTTTGTCTGATTGAATATAAGATCGGAAAACATCCATTGCTTCTCCTGCAGCTTTGTTGGCATCTGCAACCCTGCTCGGTTTTACACCTTTTAAAAGATCCGGATCTGTAGACTTTACAGTGATAAAGGCAGCTCCACTTTCAGCCAGTTCTTCTCTTCCTTTTGCAAGCCATTGTGGATATTCCTTAAAAGCTTCATCTGGAGCTTTATCAAATTTGAGACGTGTCAGCTTTTCGTCTACCCAGTCGACATGTACATTCTTTGCCCCCGCTCCATATGCTTCTTCGGCAAGCAGCCGAACGAATTCATCAGAAGTAATCGGTGCAGATATTACGAGTGTCTGTCCTCGCTGCAGATTAACTCCCATTCTTATGGCAAGTTCAGAATACTGTTTTAAATTTCGCTCGAAATCAGTCATAGTCACAGCTCCTTTTAAAATCATACATTTTTAGATTCAGCGTAAAATACGTGAAGTATTCCCATTAATTAGCATGTTTTACCTGTTTCCAAGCATATTGTAACATATCCAATAGTCTGCACCTATTTTTAGAGTGCAGTCATAAAATGCTAAGATAAAGGGGAGGAGGGGCTGTTTTTATGAGATCGCTCACAATATTTTGCGGTTCAAGCAAAGGATTTAATGAAGAATACGAAAAACAAGCGGTTTTATTGGGCCAGCTTGCAGCCCGCCACGACATAGAAATTATTTACGGAGGTTCGAGCTCTGGATTGATGGGAACCCTTGCAGACAGTGTTCTGCGTAATGGCGGAAAAGTGACTGGAATCATTCCTGAAAGCTTGATGTCTAAAGAGGCGGCACACCAGCACCTAAATAACCTTATTACTGTAAAAACGATGCATGAGCGGAAAGCGTTAATGTATGAAAAAGGGGAAGCTTTTGTGGCGATGCCCGGAGGAATAGGAACTCTCGAGGAATTTATCGAAATTTTAACATGGGGAGCTATTGGTCACCACAAAAAAACGTGCGGGCTTTTTAATGTTAATCAATACTACAGGCCGCTGTCCGACCTTTTCGAACACATGGTTAACGAAGGGTTTTTAGCAGAGCATATAGCTGAACAAATTATTACTGAGGAAGAACCGGGTCTCTTATTAGAAAAGCTGGGAATGTATGAACCTGAAAAACAGTAAAGGTAGAACGAAAAAAAGAGCGGCCTGCTTCTGAATGGCCGCAAAAAAGTATCGTACGTATTCAGAGTAGCATCAGCGTAATAAAACAAAATAATATGTAAAGCAGTTTAATTAGCCTGCTGCTGACTCTGTGCAATTAGTTTAGCAGAATTTAAGAGAGGCATCATTGCCGGCTGCAGCTGATGAGCGCTGATGTATGTGAAATGTTATCAATTTTCTTGTATCAGCTTTAAAAATATAACTGTGGTTATATTTCAAATAAAAATTAATGCGCTTCTATTTAAAGAAGCGCATTTTAAGAGGTTGCTTTCATTCCGGAGGTGACTGCCCGAGCTTCCTCCAATGATTCTCGTTCATGAAAATTATGAGCGTTGGCAACGAAATTGGTGGGGGCGGAACTGATTTTTGCATTATATTTTGCTACAGTATTATTGTACATTTTTGAAGCTTTACTTATTTTTTCGTCTGTTTCTTGAATTTGACTTTCAAGCTCTAAAAAAGATGGGTTTTCCTTTAATTCTTTTACTTCATTTTTTACTGAAATTATTTGTTTCAGCACCTTTGACAGCTCATTATTTATTTGAAGCTTTTGTTTTCTGCTGTTGTTTGAAGACATTAATTGACTTCTCAACTCAATTGCTCTTTCAAGTGTGTGCTGCTCGGTCCGAACTTCGGCCTGCATTATTTCAACTAATTGCGGGACATGGTCATAGCGGCGTTTCAATAAGCTATCAAGATATGCCCATGCTTCTTCCACCCAATGTAAGTATTTAATGAGAGCATTGTAACCGATAATCCACCCGGCAATTGCAATCACAATTATAATCCCAAGTACGGCTCCAAAAAAGGTCAAAGCTAATAACCCCCTCTTCAGCTGATTGACCAGTATAGGCTTCATAGTTCCTTTTTACAGTATAGCATGTTTCCTTTCTTAGCAGTAGTTGGAAATACCTTTAATAGGAAATTCCGATTCGGCAGTTACTCCATTTGCGTTCCTCAAGGAGAGACACAGCACAGGCGGCTGTGTCTCCGGTAGATATCTTTTTTCCATTAATAGGGAGATAATCTTTCTCTGTCCGGTACCTCCCGGTTTCAGGTCCATCTATAAGGTAAGTAGGACAAAGAATTGTCCATTCAAGATTGGAAGCTCTTAACTTTTCATATGCTTTGGCATGATCTCTGGCGGCAGTGGTGTTTTTCCGTTTAGACTCCTTAGTATGAAAACGATAAAAAGAAGGGTTATTTCTAGCACAAAGAATGCCGGCTGTTCCGATAGTTATAAGCCGATTAATCCCCTTTGAAGACATCGTATTTATAAGAAGCGGAACAACACGCTGTAAAGTATTACTTTTATCAGTACTTAACGCGCTGATAACAAAATCTGCATTGTCAGAAGCTTTCGACAGACAAGTATCATTAAGAGCATTTCCTTGAATAATTGTAATTGGGCCTCGTACTTCTGAGAGTTTTTCGGGTTCTCTTGCCAGGGCAGTCACACTTATATCCATTTGAAGCAGTTGTTCAAGTATAACTTTTCCTGTTCTGCCGGTTGCTCCTAAAAGTGCAGCTCTCATTTTTCATCCTCCCTATTTTAATACTCTATTCCCCATAAAAACACAATTGAAAACGATACTCAAATTTAAAGACAGATAGTCTTCATCAGAAAAAAGAATTGACGTTTACGTATGAGAATATCTATAATAAAGATATTAATGGAAGCGCTTTCAATGCTTGTTTCTTTTTTATGGATGTCATCTGAACGATCGCTCAGCTTCCTTGATGAATCCCAGGACGGAGGAATAGGTATGGATTTTGAATTGTCAAAAGAACAGAAAATGATAAAAAATATGGTGAAGGATTTTGCAGAACAGGAGATTGCACCAAAAGCTGTAGAGATCGACCGTGACGCACGTTTCCCGGAAGAAACCTTTAAACGAATGGGTAGTCTGGGTCTTTTGGGAATACCATTTCCTGAAGAATATGGCGGCTCCGGCGGAGATACTCTTTCTTACGCGCTGGCGGTAGAAGAAATAGGTAAAGCATGTGGAAGCACAGGTTTAAGTTATGCAGCGGCAGTTTCACTGGGAGCCAGTCCTATTTATTATTTTGGCACCGAACAGCAGAAACTGGATCATTTACTTCCGCTTGCTTCAGGACAGGCACTTGGTTCCTTTGGATTAACGGAACCCAATGCCGGTTCAGATGCAGGTGGAACGAAAACAAAAGCTGAACTCGTAGATAGTGAATATGTTATCAGTGGAGAAAAATGCTGGATAACTAATGCTCAATATGCAAGAACTGTGATTGTGACGGCGGTGACCGGAAAGGATGATAAAGGAAAAAATATCATTTCTGCTCTCATTGTACCCACTAAAGCAGAAGGTTTTAAAATTACAAGTCCGTACGAAAAAATGGGGGTACGCGGATCAAATACGTCAGAATTAATTTTAGATGAAGTAAGAGTACCAGAAAAAAACCTGCTCGGTGATCCGAATAAAGGGTTTAAGCAATTTTTATACACGCTGGATGGCGGAAGAATTTCCATTGCTGCCCTGGCCGTTGGAATTGCAAATGGTGCCTATGAAAAAGCTCTCTCCTATTCAAAAGAGAGGAAGCAGTTTGGCCGCACGATCTCTAGTTTTCAAGCGATCCAGTTTAAACTGGCAGATATGGCTATGCAGATCGAATTAGCCAGAAATATGGTGTGGAAGGCGGCTTGGTTGAAAGATCAGGAAAAACCATTTACGAAGGAATCTGCGTTCGCCAAGTTATACGCTTCAGAGATGGCAACAAGAGTCTGCAATGAAGCCCTGCAGATTCATGGAGGCTATGGGTATATGCGTGAATATGAAGTAGAGAGAATGCTAAGAGATACAAAACTGATGGAAATCGGAGAAGGGACTTCTGAAATCCAGCGGCTCGTTATAGCAAGACAGCTCGGTTGTTTTTAAATAAACGAAATATTTACCTTTTTGTTATATGCAGGTACTCAAAAAGGAGGAATGGTCATTGTTCCGGAGAATATTAATTGCAAATCGAGGTGAGATCGCCTGCCGGATTATACGAACCTGCCGGGAAATGAATTTGATTTCAGCAGCGGTTTATTCAGATGCCGATAATAAAGCAGTGCATGTAAAAATGGCAGATGAAGCGTATTATATTGGCACCTCACGTGTAGAAGAAAGCTACGGAAGTATCAATGCCGTACTTCAGGCTGCGAAGGATTCAGGTGCAGACGCCATTCACCCTGGTTATGGATTTCTTTCAGAGAACGGTGATTTTGCTAAACGCTGTGAAGAAGAAGGAATCCATTTTATCGGCCCGGCCTCTCATACTATGCTGCAAATGGGTAATAAGATTACGGCCAGAAGAATGATGGAAGAAGCCGGTGTTCCCATCATTCCAGGAATGAATCAATCTGCAGAAAATGTTGAAGCAGCCGTAAAGTTTGCTTTGCAAATAGGCTTTCCTGTCATGTTAAAAGCGGCTGCAGGAGGCGGAGGCATTGGAATGCAGCGTGTGGACAATGAAGTGCAGCTGCGTGAAGCGTTCGCCGGAAACCAAAAACGAGCCGCCAGTTTTTTTGGGAACGGAACTATGTATTTAGAAAAGTATATAGATAAACCCCGCCACGTTGAAATTCAAGTACTAGCGGATCAATTTGGCCATGCTATTCATTTAGGGGAGAGGGATTGTTCGGTCCAGCGTCGAAATCAAAAAGTACTGGAGGAAAGTCCTTCTCCATTCATCAGCAGAGAAACCAGGGAAAAAATGTGCCAATCCGCATTACATGCGGTACAGAAAATAGGATATCAAAATGCCGGGACGATAGAATTTTTAGTGGACGAAAATCAGAATTTTTATTTCTTAGAAATGAATACCCGCCTCCAGGTAGAGCACCCGGTGACGGAGGAAATAACAGGAATTGATTTAGTCCGCGAACAAATACGTATTGCCGAAGGGCGCCCTTTGACGCTTCGTCAGAATGAAGTAACCTTCCAAAATCATGCATTAGAAGCCAGAATATATGCAGAGGATCCACAGACATTTTTCCCATCACCAGGGACCATCACTAAACTTGATCTGCCACAGGCAGCACATATCCGGCATGAAATAGGAGTAGAAGAAGGGACCGCTGTCACTCCATTTTATGATCCGATGCTCGCAAAGATCATTGTGACAAGCATCGATAGAAGTACAAGTATTGAACATCTTAAGAACGCACTGACAAATTATAGAATAGATGGAATAAAAACAAATCTGCCGATGCTCCTTAACGTTTTAGAGCATGATGAATTTCAAGAAGGAAGGGCAGATACAGGGTTTGTAACTAATTATTTAATTTCAAAAAACTAAGGAAACGAGGAGCATACAATGAGTAAAATTCACGCATCGATGGCCGGGAATTTATGGAAGGTTTTAGTAGCAGTGGGAGACAGTGTGTCAGAGGGACAGGAAGTGGCAATCTTAGAATCAATGAAGATGGAAATTCCGATCGGTTCTGAAAAAGGCGGCAGAGTAAAAAATATCCTAAAGCAAGAAGGAGATTTTGTAAACGAAGGCGATGAATTGATAGAACTTGAGTAGTTCATGAGGAGGAGCAAGTCATGGCGACGGGTAAATCATATGAGCAAATAACTGATCGAATTGAAAAAGGCGGGTTAGAGAAATACCATGAAAAAAACTTAGAGAAAGGCAAACTGTATGTAAGAGATCGCTTAACTGAACTATTTGATGATGGAATAGTGTTTGAAGACGGTAAGTACGCGAATAATCTGGCAGACGAACTCCCAGCTGATGGGGTTATAACGGGAACCGGCAGGATAAATGGGAGAACAGTCTGTTTTATGGCAAATGACTCGACTGTTAAAGCAGGATCATGGGGAGCGCGGACAGTTGAAAAAATTATCCGCATTCAGGAAACGGCCGCAAAGCTCTCCGTC
This sequence comes from Alteribacillus sp. HJP-4, assembly GCF_042139015.1. Taxonomy (NCBI): domain Bacteria; kingdom Bacillati; phylum Bacillota; class Bacilli; order Caryophanales; family Bacillaceae; genus Alteribacillus; species Alteribacillus sp. HJP-4. Next base: position 26,817 of record NZ_JBHIKY010000017.1, read on the forward strand.
CCAATGCTCTATCTTGTAGATTCCGCAGGGGCAAGAATTACCGATCAAGTGGAAATGTTTCCGGGCCGAAGGGGAGCAGGCCGTATATTCTATAACCAGGTAAAGCTCTCCGGTCAAATTCCGCAGGTCTGTTTATTATTTGGTCCCTCTGCTGCAGGAGGAGCTTATATCCCTGCATTTTGTGATGTTGTCATTATGGTGGAAGGAAACGCATCAATGTATCTGGGTTCACCAAGAATGGCTGAAATGGTTATAGGGGAAAAGGTGACTCTCGAAGAGATGGGGGGCGCAAGAATGCATTGCTCTGTCTCAGGCTGCGGTGATATTTTAGCAGCAAACGAGACTGAGGCAATTCAGCTGGCGCGAGGCTATTTATCATATTTTCCGCAAAATTACTCTGAAAAAACCGATTCCGTACCAGCTAAGATTCCATTTTCACAGGAGATAAAGATTGAAAAACTTATCCCTGAAAATCAAAACGCTCCATTTAATATGTATGATTTTCTAAATTGTTTAATTGATGCTGACAGCTTTTTTGAAATGAAGAAGGAATTCGCACCTGAGATCATTATTGGATTTGCACGCATGAATGGGGAAGCAGTCGGTATAATTGCTAATCAGCCAAAAGTAAAAGGTGGTGTGTTGTTTCATGATTCCGCGGATAAGGCGTCACGATTTATCACTCTATGTGATGCTTATAACATTCCTCTCGTCTTTTTGGCGGATATCCCCGGCTTTATGATCGGCACTAAAGTAGAGCGTGCAGGCATTATCAGACATGGAGCAAAAATGATAGCAGCCATGTCGGATGTAACTGTACCGAAAATTTCTGTAATCGTCAGAAAAGCGTATGGAGCAGGTTTGTATGCAATGGCAGGCCCTGCATTTGAACCCGACTGCTGTATAGCACTACCATCAGCTCAAATCGCGGTAATGGGACCAGAAGCCGCAGTAAATGCAGTATATGCCAATAAGATCAGTGAACTGCCTGCAGAAGAACGCGACTCGTTTATTGCGGAAAAGAGAAAAGAGTATAAAGAGAATATTGATATTTACAGGCTCGCTTCAGAAATGGTAATTGATGACATTGTGGAGCCGGGTAAGCTGAGAGAAGTGCTGATAGATCGGCTGAAAACCTATCAGTCGAAAAATTACAGTTTTGCAAAAAGGAAACATGCAGTCTATCCAGTATAAAGGAGTTTTTCGATGTGAAGGATGAAGCAGTGTGGTTTCCGACAGATGTACAGGTAAAGGCAACCCGACTTTACCAATGGATGAGACAGCTTGGATATGAAGATTACGACAAATTTTTAAAAGCCTCTACAATAGACGTATCCTGGTTTTGGGAAGAAGCAGAAAAAATATTACAGATTTCTTGGTTCGAGCCATATAAAAGAACCCTCAGCCTTGACAAAGGGAAGAAGTGGCCGGACTGGTATGAAAAAGGAAAATTAAACGCTGTTTATAATGCTGTCCACAAATGGGCTGCCGAGGAATCGACGAAAGACAAACCGGCTGTAATATGGGAAGGGGAAAATGAAGAAAACATAACGCTTACTTATAAAGAGCTTCAAAAGAAAACAGATCAGGCAGCGGCCGGCCTCTCCTCATTAGGTGTTAAATCCGGAGATGTTGTAACATTATATATGCCGATGCTTCCTGAAACGGTAATAGCAATGATGGCTGTTTCTAAATTAGGTGCAATTTTCTGTCCGACTTTTTCAGGGTACGGAGCTGAGGCTGTCGCTGCCCGCATGAATGCATCTGGTTCTACCGTACTAATTACTGCAGATGGTTATTATCGAAGAGGAAAAATGGTCACCATGAAAGAAGAGGCTGATCAAGCAGCGAAGGCTGCGAAAATGATTCAGCATGTCGTAGTTGTTAAAAGAACGGACAGGAAAACCACCTGGAATGATTCTATGGACATTGATTGGAAACAGCTGATGCATATGGGAAACGAAATCCCAATGAAGGAAATGGACAGCTCTGATCCACTGATGCTCATTTATACCTCCGGCACAACAGGCAGACCTAAAGGAGCCGTTCATACTCATTCAGGATTTCCAATTAAAGCTGCTTTTGACGCTGGCATTGGTATGGATGTAAAACAGGACGATACTTTATTCTGGTTTACTGATATGGGATGGATGATGGGACCTTTTCTTGTGTATGGCGCACTTCTCAATGGTGCTTCGATGCTGCTGTATGAAGGAACTCCAGATTTTCCTGCACCGGATAGGCTCTGGAAGCTTACTGAAGCCCATAAAGTAAGCCACCTGGGCATTTCGCCGACGTTGATCCGCTCGTTGATGAAGCATGGAGACACCTATGTAAATAAATTTAATTTCAGCGAGCTTCGTGTTATTGCTTCTACCGGTGAGCCCTGGAATCCAGATCCTTGGAAGTGGCTGTTTAAAACAGTCGGAAGAAAAAGAACTCCTATATTTAATTATTCTGGAGGTACTGAAATTTCTGGAGGAATTTTAGGTAATGTACTTGTACGTCCTATCGGGCCGGTGACCTTTAATTCCGCTATTCCGGGCATGGCGGCAGATGTTTTCAATAATGATGGAAAGCCTGTCACTGATGAAGTAGGGGAGCTGGTCATTACGAAGCCATGGGTGGGAATGACTAAAGGTTTTTGGAAAGATTCAGAAAGGTATGAACAAACCTATTGGAGTCGTTGGAAGGATGTCTGGGTTCACGGAGACTGGGCTGTTAAAAACAAAGATGGTTACTGGACGATTACCGGACGTTCCGATGATATATTAAATATTGCCGGAAAGCGTCTTGGTCCTGCTGAAATGGAGTCGGTGCTCGTCGATCATGCTGCAGTGAGAGAAGCAGGCACGATCGGCATTCCACATGACATAAAAGGGGAAGAGGCAGTTTGTTTTGTAATATTAAATGACGGATGGCAGGAGGAAGCTGCGCTGGCAAAAGAATTGATCAACTATTGCGGCAGCAAATTGGGCAAAGCATTACGGCCTGCGGCAGTATATTTTGTGGAGGATCTTCCTAAAACGAGAAATGCAAAGGTAATGAGACGGGCAATTAAAGCAGCTTTTTTAGATAAGGATGCTGGTGACCTATCTTCCTTAGAAAATCCTTCTGCAGTAGAGAAAATCAGAAAGATTGGTAAAAAAATACAATAAAAATGCTGCTGGTTTTCCAATAAAGGGAAGCCAGTTTTTCGTTTTGAGATAATTTCCTTTATTTACTAATCAAAACAATGGATACCCTGTGAATTTCGATACAAACTATAGTTACAAAGAGGAGGTGAGATACATGGCTAACAACAATTCTTCTAGAAACCAATTGGTAGTACCAGGAGTTCAACAAGCTCTTGATCAAATGAAGTATGAAATCGCTCAAGAATTTGGAGTACAGCTTAACGCTGATTCTACTTCCCGTGCAAACGGATCTGTAGGTGGAGAAATCACTAAACGTCTCGTTCAAATGGCTGAACAGCAAATGAGCGGGTATCAGCAGCAATAATCGAATAAAATGGATGGAGGGGCTGCCTGTAAAGGTGATGCATGTCATCACCCGGGCAGCCTCCTTTAATTTATATTTTAAAAAGAAAAAGTGATTGAATATCAAAAGTCAATTTTTTTATAGGATGAGAGAATAAGTAATGCTGAGGTTTTTGCCTTTTAAACTGGGCATTAGAGAAATTTATCCTTAACGGGGTAAAACTTAAGACCCGGCTATTGCTAACCGGGTCTTATTCCATTCATTAGTGGTTTGGAGGTTCTTCTTCCTCAAGATCCCGTGCTTCTTCAATCTGTTTCTGATTATAATAGTCTGAGACGGTTCCGCCTGCGAGACCTTCATTAATCATACGGTCCACGTCCATGGAATAGTTCTTCTCTTTCGTTTGACCCTTTTGTTCTTTATCCATGTGCTTTCCCCTCCCGTATCATTAGCTTTAACGCAGGGTGCGTTTATGATACGAAGAAGATAATGGGAAGGGTCTATTCTGGTTGATGATCTTCGTATACGTGATATAAAAATAAGTCATGAAGCCCCGCTTCCAGTTTTTCGTGCTCAGCAGGAACAGAGCCATTCCAATCAATCGTACCATCCATATTATAAATTCCAGTGAAATAAGTGCCTTTAAAATAAAAAGAAAAGCTCCATTCTTTTCTGACCAAGTTGTTTATACGTTCTGCCCATTGAAAATGGCTGATCATACTTAGGCCCCTCCTGAAAAATAGTATATCCCTATCGTAGCATAGGTAAGGCACACTCAACAGCTTCTTCTTGCCGTATATTAGTCGAGTTGGTAAAGTAAGAATGATTGTTATAAAAAGCATGTGGAATGCCAAAAGGGGATTTTGTATGAATGCACTTTTAATACTTTTCATTATGATGGCAATTGGGGCAGCGATTGGTGGTATCACCAATTTTTTAGCAATAAAAATGCTGTTCCGTCCATATAAAGCAATATATCTGGGAAGCTGGAGAGTACCTTTCACTCCAGGACTCATCCCAAAAAGAAGAGCAGCTCTGGCAGATCAAATGGGCAGAATGGTGGTTACCCACCTGCTTACCCCAGAGGGAATCACTCAAAAAATTGGAGAGCAGGACTTTCAGGATAAAATGATTTCTTGGGCACGACGTGAAATTAAAAGAATGACTTTATCAGAAAGATCTATTGAAGAGTTAATTAATCAATACTTTCAAACAGGCAGTATCAGGCTTAAGATAAAAGATAGCACAGAGCAATATATTTACGAAAAAATTGATAAATATATGAAAGAAAATAAAGACGCAGCTTTAAAAGAGGCAGTTCCGCCAGGGCTCAAAGATAAAGTCAACAAACTTATACCTGAGCTGTCACTGATGATAACGGAAAAAGGCTCTGCTTATTTTCAAAGTGAAGCAGGCAGACAGCAGCTGTATGTGTTATTAAGAAAATTTCTTAACGGAAAAGGGTCGATGTTTAATTTTTTAGGTTCCATGTTCGGTGAAGAAAAGATTGTAGAAAAGCTGCAGCCTGAGATCGTAAAATTTTTCGAAGATCCTGCGTCAGAAATGTTTATCAGACAATATATACAAATGGAATGGGAGAAACTTCAGGAGCAGCCATTCAGTATAGTATCTCCATACGTAGACGCTGACAAAATATCCGGCAGAGCAGCTGAAGTCATAGATAAGGAAATTCCTATTATGAAACTGCTCGAAACACCACTCCGTGATTGGGTGCCGCGGTATGAAGACAAAATTCTTAATAAATGGCTTCCTTCTTTTTCATTATTAATCCAAAATTTCCTGGGTAAACGCCTGCATTTATTTTTTGAGGAATTAAACCTGCAGGAGGTAGTAAAGCAGCAGGTTAATGCTTTTTCCGTCGGCAGGCTGGAGGTTATGGTACTTTCCATCTCTGCAAGGGAATTCAAAATGATCACGTACCTCGGTGGATTTCTCGGGGGAACAGTTGGTCTGCTGCAGGGAATATTCGTTTTAATTTTCATGTAATGCTGCTGCTGCCTTATTAATTAATTTGTGGTTATGGATGCATGAGTATTTTATTCGTGTTATGCTCGTTGAAGATTGTTTAAAGGAGGTCCTGAAAAATGGCCAATATTTATGACAAAGCACACGAACTGTCCCGTACTCTTCGAGACAGTGATGAATTCCAGAATTTAAGAAATCTTCACGCTCAGGTAGAAGAGGATGAAGTTGCAAAAAGAATGTTAGATAATTTCCGTAATGTTCAGCTGGAGCTTCAGCAAAAACAGATGCAGGGCCAGCAGCCATCTGAAGATGAAATAACCCAGGCGCAGAAACAATTTGAAATGGTTCAGCAGCATGAGGTTATCTCAAAATTAATGGAAGAAGAACAAAAAATGAGCACAGTTATTGGTGATTTAAACAAAATCATTACTGAACCGCTCGAAGATCTTTATGGTGTACCTGAAGATCAGCAAGGCCAGTAAAAGCTTATCCAGCCTGCAGCGACTGCTGCAGGCTTTTCTGTTCTAAAGTGGGTCAGGCTGACATAAACCTAATGGCAAAGGCTAAGCTTCAGGGAGGGGTATGACAACATGACATATCGATTGCTGGCAATGAGTATTGATGGCGTGCTGCTCAAGTCGAATGATAGGATCTCAAAAGAAACTAAAGAAGCGCTTGATTTTGTCCGGAACAAGGGTGTCTACACAGTTCTTGTGACAAATAGGAGTTTCACATCAGCAAAAAAAGTAGCAAAAAGTTTAAAATTAAACCAGGAGATGGTCGTACACGGGGGAGCGATGCTGGCTACGATGTCAGGAAGACCGTTGTATGAATCCCGAATGCAGACTGAACTTGTATATGACTTAACTGAGTTTATGGAACGTTTCCCTTGTAAGATTCAAGTTGAGTCTGAGAATTACGAATGGGAAAATAAACACAGGCAATCAGGGAAGAAGCTTGGAAAAGTGCAGTTCAGCATTGCAGAAGGTCTTTTTCAGCCTAAAACATACACCTCTCAGATCAGTACGGCTGTATATGAGAAACAGCTGACAGCTCTCCGAGTATTCGGTCAATTCGATGATGAACGAAGCGCGGGCGAATGCCGGCAGGAAATTTTAACACGACTTCCTGGAATTTTAGTGGAGCAGCATGCTTCGAATCTTACAATTAAACGGGAAGAAGCAACGAAAGAGAATACCCTTGCTTATTTAATGAATGAATTGCGTGTTAAAAATGAAGAAATGATATATATCGGGGCGGGATCCGGTGATATTCCCGCTCTGGAAATGGCAGGAATAGGCGTAGCTATGGGGCAGTCATCCGCCGCTGTTAAAGAAGAAGCGGACTGGATCACCAGGTCCAGCGATCAGGATGGGGTCGCTTATATGGTAAAAGAAGTATTTAGAAAACAAATGAAAGTAGAAGTTTAAGCAGAAAGTAAGATCTTCAGGCTGTATCCAATACTTTTGAAAAAATTTAGTCTCCACCACGCGGGTTAAAATCACACTAAAACAAGTCAAGGGGCTGTATCAAAAGCTGATTTTAACCTTTTGAAACAGCCCCTGTTTGTTACAATTTAGTTTTCAACATATGCTCCGTCAAAACACTACGCTTTCCGCGGGCACGGCTCAAGCCTCCCCGGCAGAAAGAACACTGCCTGTAGAGTCTTAAGACACGTGCTGTCCCGCGACGCACTGGACGTGGCCGCATTTAATCGAATCTTTATAATCATTAAAGATGGACTGTATCAAAAGATGATAATCCATTAACTTCATCCCAAAAAATAATGAAGCTGTAGCAAAAGCCCCTTTTTTAGAAAAAATAGTATCCTAAATAGAAGATAGCAGGGGACAAGTCCGAAGACTCCATTGGGAAGAGCAGCGGCTGAAGATCCGCCGGGCGCGGGTTTCGCCCGGTTAGCTGAAGCGCTGCCCACGGAAAGCGAAGGACTTGTCCACTGCTTTTTTTACCATGCAAAAGGGGCGAGTATCATTTATGATACGCCCCATAACATGTTTTGGTATGATTTTAACCACCAATGTGGGGACTAAGATTTTTTGAGAAGACTTTTGATACAGCCCCTGCGAGTCAGCTTGTACACCCCTTACTGTTTCAAACCGACTTATCAAAGATCTGATTTTGCTATTACCTTTGAAATATCAGCAGTTTGCCGCTTCGGGTCAGCCGGTGTGTCATCGCTGCGCAATTTTCCTCTTCGAGTCTTTGTCTTCCATGAGCAATAGCTTCCTCATCATTATCAAATTCAAAAGTTGCATTTAGACTCAATTTCCCATCTTTTTGAAATACAGTTAAAAAATAATGCATTTATATCCCTCCAGAATGAATGTTCATTCATTTTCTTTATTTTACGATGAAAAATACACCGAATCAAGTTTTAAAAAATGTCGAAAAATTGTTGCTGGCTGCATTCTTAATTTTTCTATAAGATGAAGAACAGGAGGTGCTGAGATGCCTAAAAGAAAGAGAAAACATCCTGTTCTCTCTGTTTTCGTCATGACAGTCACCATTATCGTTATTCTGGGTATCATAATTCACAGCTCCCTTCCTGAGAGCTTTACAAGGGATCAGTATTATTCCAATGAACAAATACCTGCTGAATTTATTCCAATATATCAAGAAGCAGGCGATGAGTATGATATCTCCTGGAAGCTGCTTGCAGCAGTGCACCGTGTAGAATCTGTATTCTCCACAATGAGCAGTTTAGAAAGTCCGGCTGGGGCTGTCGGTCATATGCAGTTTATGCCGTGTACATTCATCGGGTGGAGCTATCCGGGCTGTGCGGAAAAAGGAAGTCTTGATATACCTGAGAATGAGCTGCACGATACTGAACTTATCAAGAATCACGGCGGTTATGGTGTAGATGGCAATGGAGACGGTCGTGCTGACCCTTATAATGTAGAGGACGCGATACATTCCGCGGCAAACTTCTTAGCCTCCAATGGAGCGGCAGAAGGTGATAAAAGACATGCTGTCTATCAATATAACCATGCTGACTGGTATGTGGAAGAGGTTCTTGAATATGAACGAACGTATTATGAAAAATACGAATCAGTTCAATCAGAACAAACAACAGGGATAAATAAAATAATTTGGAACATGATATTCGCCCGCTGAATACGATGAAAATTAAAAGGAGGCGGGCGAAGCATGAACAATATGAACATGTACAATTTATGTCATCAACATATAGGGAAATATGTGAATGTCAAAACAAATGACAATGGCGAATATAATGGAATTGTTGAAGGCGTGGACGCAAACAACGTATATTTAATGGTTCCAGAGCACGATAATAATTACTCAGGCATGACTGCCGGAATGGCAAACAATAATCAGAATATGGCCGGAATGGCAAACAATAATCAGAATATGGCCGGCATGGGTAATAACTATAAAGTGCACGGTATGATGAAAAAGTCATGCGGATGCGGTTGTGGAAACAGCAGACAGCGCCAATTTTTCGGAGGTTATGGAGGATACGGCGGATACGGTGGTTACCCAGGATATAATCCTTATCCAGGCCAGGGGTTCCGACGGCTCATTCTGCCGCTTACTGCGTTAGTCGCTCTTTCTGCTCTTCCCTATTGGTATTAATATATGAAAAACCTTAGAGGCTTACCTTGGTCTCTGGGGTTTTATTATTTTTTAATAACTTTCATATCGATTAGAGCGGCATCTGCTGGCTGACAAGGCAAATAGAAGGAACTCTCTTGTTAAATGCAGGTGGTTTGGTGAGGTTGGTTTAACAGACCAGATTGTAAATTACGGTGTTATTCAATGGTTCATCCTAAGTTTTTGATATAATAGTAATTAAAATAATAAACGGAGGCAACTTATATGGATTCGCTTACATTCATCCATGCTGCTGACCTGCATCTTGGTTCTACTGTCCCTGAAGCGTATCTTGCCTCGGACAGAGATATGAAAACAAAACTAGAAAACAGCGGCCGCAGAGCAATCGAAAAGATGGTGGATAATGCTATTACAAGTTCTGTAGATTTTATTATCCTGGCAGGCGATTTATTTGATCAGCAAAATCGAAGCATAAAAAGTCAGCTTTACTTAAAAAAACAATTTGAGCGTCTTCATAATAATAATATCTCAGTTTATATTGTTTTTGGTAATCATGACCCGGTCAACGAAGATTATTTTTCAATGAATTGGCCGGATAATGTAAACATATTTGACACGAAGCCGGAGCTTAAAATATTTTATAAAGGTAATAAAGCGGCTGCACATCTTTATGGATGCAGCTATCCAAGATCTTCTTTTAAAGAAAACATTGCAGCAGGCTATTTGCGAAAAGAAGGGGCGCCATATCATATCGGAATTTTGCATGGGCAGCTGCGGCAAAATCACGATCATTTACCATACGCTCCATTTGATCTCCAGGATTTAACAGCAAAGCATTTTGACTATTGGGCACTCGGTCACATACATAAACGCTTACAGTTAGCTGAAAATATCTGTTATCCAGGCAGTATACAAGGACGTTCAAAAAAAGAAACAGGGGAAAAAGGATATTTATTAATTTCCTTAAATCCAGTGGGAACTTCCGTCACATTTCATCCGGCTGCAGATATTGCGTTTGAGAGACTTATTGTCGATACCACCTCTTGTTCAGGGGTTGACGATCTGACTGAGGCTGTTTTCAAGGCATCTGAAAAGTTTCTAAATAGAACTGAAGCCGGCTTCTGGATAGAATTGCAATTAACAGGGTGCAGTATACAGGGTGTTCAATTAAAAGATGAAGAGGCAGAAGCGGAATGGCTGGAAGTGCTGAATGAATCAGGGAAGGAGGAAACACCTTTCCTATATTTTTACAATATAATAAATAATGTCAAAAGTATTTCCCAGCTAAATAGTGAAGCTCCACCATTTCTTATAGATATTGAGCGAGCGGCAGAAGAAATTAGGGACGATAAAACAGTTCTTGAAAAACATTGGAAAGAGCTCTTACAGCATTCGGCCGCTAGAAAATATATGGCTTCCATTCCAGAGTCTGAGAAAGATAAACTAATCGAGGAAGCACATCAATGGATTGTAGACTCCTGGTGGAGGAGGGAAAACCATGAAGATAATTAGGTTGCACATTTACGGATTCGGCAGATGGAACAATGAAACATTAGATATAGAAGAGTCATTTATGTTAATCTGCGGAAATAATGAAGCTGGAAAGTCAACATTACGCGCATTTATCCAGGCTGTATTATTTGGTTTTCCAACAAAAAAAGAAAAACAACTCCGTTACGAGCCCAAAACCGGCAGTTCGTATGGAGGGAAGATTACGATTCAGCTTGAAGATGGAGAAATTTTTCAAATAGAACGGGTGCTGCGTCAAAAATCTTCCGGAGATATTTCTGTATTTGGCAGTGACGGGGCTTCCTACGGAGAGGCCTGGCTTCATTCTCTGTTAAATAAAATGGATAAGTCTACATTTCAGGGTATTTTTTGTTTTGGTCTGGATGGTCTGTCAGAAATTCAACAACTGCAAGGTGATGAATTAAATCAGTATTTATATGAAGCAGGAATGACAGGGACAAAAAGAGTGGCTCAGCTTGAAAAGGAAACGGTAGAAAAACTTTCATCTTTATTTAAACCGCGAGGTCAAAAGCCACTTATAAATGAGGAGTTAAGGCAATTAAAAGATATCTATCAGCAGGTTCACGGGTGGGAAAAAGAGATAGACCGATATGAGATACTGCTGAGTGAAAGAAAAGCAGCTGCTGATAAGATTGAAGCTGTTCAGCTTCAAAGAAAGCAGCTTAAAAAGCAGCTTTCTGAGATTCTGCAGGAGCAAGCACTGCATTCAATTTTTGAAGAGAAGCAAGTAACAGACCAACATTTACAGCTTCTTGAAGATTCCAAAAATGTACCTCTTGAAAAAAAGGAAGACTGGGATGATTTAAACAGACAGCGGCGTCAACTAACAGAGCAGCAAACTGAACTTACTGTCGAGATGAAACAAAAACATATTCAATGTAAAGGTGCGTCAAACAGTCGAGATCTGCAGCATTGGATAGAAAAAATTAATACGTTAAAAGAAAGACTATCTTTTTATCACAAAAATAAAGAAGATCTAAAGCTGACCACGACGAGGCTTAACGAAAAGTTAATCAGGGCAGAGGATTTGCTCAAAAAGGTCGCCTGGTCTGAGGAACAACTGAAGCTTGTCAGCGATATTACAATTGATGAAGAAGAAAACCTGCTCACACTAATAAAAAAATCAAAAAAATTGCAGGAAAGAAATGAAATGATTGAAGATCAGCTTCAAAAAGACAAACTATACAGTAAAGAACTGGATGCAGAAATAGTCGATCTAATAAAGAAACTGGATGCAGCGGAGCAGGATCAAAAGCGAAAGGAACGGACACATCTGGAGAAAGAAGCAGAAAAACTGGCTCATGCTAAAGGGATGCGCTCAATATTTATGCTGCTCTGGGCTTCTATTGTAATTTTTTTAAGCCTCGGCGTTTGGGAAATGGCTTCCGGTTTTAGGTTTATAGGAGCGACTATGCTTTTTGCAGGATTTGCTGCTGCTTTATTATATTTACAGCAAAGAGAGAAAAAGGACCGAGAAATCGAGAATGATGAAAAAGAGCATGAAAAAATTGAACTGTTATTAGAGCAGAACCGCCGTACGGAAATAGAAATAAAGGAAAAAGAGTGGCAGCATGAAAGAGTAAATCAGCAGATTTTCTCTCATCAGGAATCGCTCTATTCAATTCAAGAAGCATACACAAAAAATAAGGATGACATGATTGAGTGGTGTAATAATAATAATATCCCAGCCTTTCCATCCGCAGACACAGCAGATCAGTATTTTTATACATTAAAAGAATGGATAGAAATAAAAAAATCAGTGAATACGGAAATTAAAGGACAAGAAACGCTGATTAGTGCAATAGAAAAATTTGAACATATGAGCCGAGACGCTGCAGCCGAAATGGACGTAAATGTTAATAAAAGTGCTGAAGAAATTGTTTTCTCCTGCCAGGAGCAGCTCAAACATTATCTTTTAAAAAATGACAATTGGATTAAGGAAGCAGAGCAATATGTCTCCATGCACCACAAAAAGAGATATCTTTCAGGCGTCCTTAAAAAGGTAAACGAAGAGATTCGTTCGATTCTAATCGAAGCTGATATAGGCTCTGAAGCAGAATTTTTAGAAGGAATAAAGAAAAAACAGGAATATGAAAACTTCCGTGAGAAACAGCGCTGGCTGCAAAGTCAACTATTATCGCAGCTCGGTTCGGAAGAAAAAGTAAATGAAGCAATGATGAAATGGCAATCAAACAGGCACACTGCTTCTGAAGAGGAAGAACTGAATTCAACTTTAGATAAAATGGAACAACAGGAAAAGGAATGGCAGAGAAAGGATGCAGAACTTGGACAGCAGATAAAAAGACTTGAGCAGGACGGAACATACGAAAAAGTATTGCAGGAATATGCTGAACGGAAAGCATCTTTTCAGGAAAACGTGTATGATTGGTTAAAGTGGAAAACAGCTTCTTTATTGCTTAAAAAAGCCAAGTCCCGCTATGAAAAAGAAAGACAGCCAGAGGTTATTCAGCTGGCGTCCAAGTATTTTCATTTCATTACGGAAGAAGAATATACATCTTTATTTACGCCGATGGATGGAAAGTACTTTCAGGTTGAGCGAAACGACGGCATGCGTTTTTCAGTAGAGGAATTAAGCAGAGGGACAGCAGAGCAGCTTTATTTATCGTTAAGACTTGCTTTAGCAGAAGTTTATAATCAATACTCTGTTTTTCCACTTATTATGGACGATCCTTTCGTTAATTTTGACAGCAGCCGAAAAAAAGCTGCCTTCCGCTTATTAAATGAAATAAGTGCAGAGAGGCAGGTCATCTATTTTACCTGCCATAAACAAGAGGAGAGCTTCATTCAGGACCATCAGCGTCTTGTATTATAAATCAAAATGAACAGAGATAATTAAAACAATGGACATATAAGATAAGCTGAGGTTTTCGCCTTTTAAACTTGGCGACAAGCCAAGTTTTTCTTTATTTCAAAAGAAAGGAATAGAACAAATGAGTAAATATATGATCTATTTAGTGGAAGACGAAGCCAATTTATCAGAAGTTCTGAAGGCATATATGGAAAAAGAAGGCTGGGCTGTTAAAATTTTCGATAATGGCTCAGACGCTCTTGAGGCAATAAAGGAGCAGCCGCACTTATGGGTGCTTGATATTATGCTCCCTGGTACTGACGGTTATCAGATTCTAAAGGGCATTAGAGAAGTGGAGGGGGATGTCCCTGTTATCTTCATTTCCGCGAGAGATCAAGATCTCGATCGAGTCCTTGGTTTGGAAATGGGCAGTGATGATTATCTTTCCAAGCCATTTCTGCCGCAGGAGCTCATTATTCGAGTGAAGAAATTGCTTTCCCGTGTTTACGGAGAAAATTCCCAGGATTCTCGAAAAGTAGAATTAAATGATTATATGATTGATCCAGAAGCACGGACCGTAGCGGATACTCTTGACAACGATCGTCACGTAGATTTGACGACTAAAGAAATGGATTTAATTCTGCTGCTTACTGAAGATATAGGGAAAGCTTTATCGAGAGAAGATATAATAGAAAATGTGTGGGGGGAAAATTATTTCGGTTCAGAGCGCGCAGTCGATGATGTGGTCCGCCGTGTACGCAAGAAAATGCCACGGATCCATCTTGAAACTTTATACGGGTTCGGCTACCGAATTTTATCATCATGATGAAAGTTAATCTTACCCAGCGTATCTGGCTGTCATTTATTGCATTGATTGTGCTGGTAGGACTGTCTATGATCATTGTGTACCCGATTTCAATAAAAGGGACGCTGACAGATGAAACATACAGGATAATCGAACAGGAACAGGCGAGAATGGCTAATCCATTCAGCGATTATTTTGATCCTCCCGAATCTGACCTTGATTTTGTAGAAAGAAGAGAAGCAGAGAGGTCTGTCGGGCACCTATTTTTATTTGACGAGTCCATCAGAGGAGAACCAGTTCCACCTGACGCCGTTTTAAAGGAAATGGTATCAGAGGCGGTCGGTCAGAATGCCGAGAGAGAACGATATGAACTGACATACAATGACGCCACTTTATTTTATGTAATTACACGAGTGGAGTCAGATGGGGATGAAGCTTTTCAGATTTCATACATGTGGGATACTTATAGGGATCTAATGGTGAACAGGCTTTGGGAACGCCTTATTTATCTTCTCCTGATTACGAGTGCATTGAGCCTGCTGCCTGCTTTTTGGCTTAAACGATATCTCAGACAGCCTCTACAGGTTCTTGGAAACCATTTTGAGCAAATCTCAAAACGGAATTGGAAGGAGCCATTCCGATGGGAAGGAGATGATGATTTTCAAAAGCTTTCTGACCAGTTTGAAAGCATGAGGCAGAATTTAATCCGCTATGATCGCTCTCAAAAAACGTTTATTCAGCATGCTTCACACGAATTAAAAACGCCGATTATGGTCGTGAAAACTTATGCTCAGTCGGTAAAAGACGGCATTCTTCCTAAAGATAATATAGAACAAACGATGGATGTGATTCTTAATGAAGCAAACCGGATGGATAAACGGGTAAAGGATATGCTTTACTTTACAAAGCTCGATGCGTTAAAAATAGAAACCATCAATGCCGAAGTTATGATGTTTGGATCGATTGCTTTCCAAATTGAAGAACGCTTCCGCATGCAGAGAGATGATGTTACCTTTATAATCGAAGGCGCCGATGTAAAGATTATTGCAGACCAAGAGCATATGAGGGTGCTGCTGGAGAATTTAGTAGAAAATGCGATGAGGTATACTAAAGACAAGATCTGGCTGAGTGCTGAACAGCATAAGGACTCTATCGACATTAAGGTCTCTAATAATGGTGATGCGATCCCAGAGGAGGACCTCCCTTATTTATTTGTTCCATTCCGAAAAGGGAATAAGGGACAATTCGGTCTTGGTCTGGCGATTGTTTCGCGCATTGCAGAGCTTCATCAGGGACACCATGAAGTGAGAAATACAAACAATGGTGTAGAATTTGTAATCTCCCTGCCTCGTGGTGCTAAATAAAATGTCTGTATGTGCTTTTGCGCATCCAGACATTTTTTTGGCTTCATAAAAAAACAGCATACCAGGAAGAAGGTCAAGTTTATATGCAGCCATTAATCTGCTTTCAGGAATATTTTAAAGGTGTAGGACATAGAATGTGCACAGAGGACAAGTAGCAAAAGGGAGGGAATTATATATGAAAGGTCGGTCAGGGAAACTTATTATTGCAATGGTTGGAGTGTTTTTCTTATTAGTCTCCTGGCAGCGATTTTTTGCAGCGGAAGGAGCAGGCCTGCCGGCGTGGGTGTTGTTAACCGCTCTTGGTATCATTTTCAGCGGTTACATGTGGCGCACAACTTCTAAGCAGGAAAAAGAATCAGAGCAAAAGTGGATAGAACAAGAGGGCAGTGTATTTATCAGGAGAATGGAAGATGAGAAAGAAAGAAAATTAGTATCAAAAGAATGAGAATCTCATGAACAATAAAGAGGCTGTTCTTAAAAGTTAGACTTTTAGATCAGCCTCTTTTCCTTATTCTTCGCTTTGGATCCAATCTTCATAAGAGGATTCCTTTACATCGATGTTAGCATCTTTCATCAGTTCCTGCATAACTTCTTCAGGAAGTTTTGACTGCTCTTCACGCAGAGCTTCTTCGATGTCCGTTTCAAGATCTTCGTAAGATTCTCTTTTCTCCTGGACTTCTATGATATGAAATCCAAATTCACTTTCCACTGGATCACTTATTTCTCCAGGCTCAAGGGAAAAAGCTGTTTCATCAAAAGCTTCTACCATTTCACCACGGCTGAAAAAACCAAGATCTCCACCTTCAGCGGCAGAGGCAGTATCTGTCGAATATTCTCCAGCCAGTTCAGCAAAATCACCATCGTCCTCCAGCTCTGAAATTACTTCATCAGCTGTCTCTTCATCTTCTACAAGTATGTGACGTGCTTTTACTGATACAAGATCTTCTTTATTTTCTTCGTAATATTTCTCTTTATCTTCTTCTTTAATATTGACATCTTCTTCAGCCAGCTGCTCCATTACAATCTGTGGTTTTAAAAAGTCATTCTTAAAGTCGTCCATTGATTCTACGGGAAGCTGAAGCTGAGTCTGAAGCATTGTAAGTAATTCTTCGTTTTTCTCTACCCCGTAGCTTTCTTTAAATGATTCAAGTTCTTCATTGACCTGATCTTCACCAATTTCGAGTTCCTCAGCCTTGTCCTGAATAATAATATTCTGAACCATTTCATTAAATACCTGCTGCCCGTATCCTGCTTTTAACTCACCCACAAATTCTTCCTCTGTCAGTGCCGTATTATTGACCTCAGCAATGGTTTCCTGACTGTCAGCTTCTTCTTCTCCGCCGCAAGCAGTCATCAGCAGAATACCGCATAATCCTGCCGCTGCAAAACCATATTTCTTCATTCACTCCAACCCCTTAACATTCTAAACGTAATTCGGACAAACTCTATCATACCATATCACCATAAAAAAGAAAAAGTAAATTGAGTGAAGCGCCCAGCGCAATAAAGGGGGGTGTTACATAGTATAAGTTAGCAAGGGAAACAGGAGGTGCAATATGTCGAAAGGATATAATGGCGGGTTTGCGTTAATAGTTGTACTCTTTATTTTACTCGTAATAGTGGGAGCTTCCTGGTTTTAAATCATAACAATATAGAAAGGAAGATAAAAATGGGTTACGATTATAATAATGGATTTGCATTAATTGTAGTGCTTTTTATCCTGCTCGTTATTGTCGGCGCAGCATGGTATTGCTAAACATCTAAATGAAAAAAGCGGCGGTCTCACAGACCGGCCGCTTTTGCTTATTTTCTGGCACTTTTTTTAAGTTGCCAGCCACAATTCTACATACGTAGAGGTTAGAAGGATTGTTAGTAATAAATTAATCGTACGAAATATTTTTGGCTGACGTTCTGCAGGGATTTCTTTTTGGACGCAGAGGGCATTTGTCAATGAGTTAATGACAAACAAGTAAAACAGTGAAAATAATCCAAATAATAGTGCGAGCATATCCTGACCCCCAATACCTTATATCTTCTATACTTTAACAAAACTTTATTAAAAAAGATAGTTTTAGAATGTTAGAATAGTAGATGCTTTGTTAAATTTTATGTAAGGGCTGGTGTGTATTTTGTCTATAAAAAACAATAAATGGAAAGGTTTTTTTTTCCTTTCGATTCTCTTAAATGCAGTGCTATTAACCCCTTTTATACTTTTATTATTTTTGGGAAGCGGATCAGGTTATGAATCTGACCTCAGTGATGCTGAGGGAGGCAATTCGTTGTTTTCCATTGAATTGACGAGAGACGAGCTCAACAGAATTATTGAAAAGGAAGTTGATCAGAGCCAGCTGCAGACATACGCCGGAGAAGAAGCATTAAGACTGGAGGCGTCCTTTAATGTTATCGGCAGAGATATTAATGCGGAAATGGAGTTTGAACCAAATGCAATGGAGGATGGTAATGTAGAGCTTGAGGAAAAGTCTTTTACCATCGGCGGGCTGTCTCTTCCCGGGACAGAGGTTCTTGCTTTATTTGAATCTCAAGTGGAGTGGCCGGAGTATGTAGTCGTCGATCCTCCGAATGACAGGATAGTAATTGATATGCAGGAAATCGAAGTAGGGGAAGGTTATAGAATAAGGGCAGATACAATCGATCTTGAGAATGATATTATCTCTTTTAAAGTAACCGATTAAGAAAAGCAGCCGTTAAACCGGCTGCTTTACTAGTATATCCATTCCGTTTTGTCTGCGGTCCACTAACGCATGCTTCGGTGCGGTAATTAATTGTTTAAAATAGACATAATCATGAACAGCGAGACCGGCATTAATGGAAAAAATAAAAAGGAAATAATGCATATATGCCGGAAAAGAAAATATAAGCAGGAAAGCACCTGCAGTTATTAACAAGTTCGGAAAAATAAGACTGAATATATAAACATTACGGTGGATTGGTTTAGTAAATGTTAATGCAATAAAAGGCTTTCTTGTAAGTCTTGTCTGTATCCTCACTCCTGAAAATTTTAATGGAAGTAAGTGCAGCATTGTATGGAGAGGTATTGTCAGAAGGAACAACAGGAGCGTATCAAGCATACCCAGCTCCATCAGCACCGTTTCATTTGCCCTAAAACTGAAAATTAAATAGCTGAAAATAAAAGTTGCAACCATAACGCTCAGAGAAAGCAGCATCAGCCGGTAAGGATCATATTCTTTTTTTACGTTAACTGTTCTCCAGCAGTTCATTATGGCGTGCCTCCTTTTTTTCCACCTAATTGAATAATTTAAGGGGAAAAGCAACAAAAAGCAAGCCTTTTTTCAAAAAAAGTCATAGGATTTCTTTATTCGACAAAAAAACGCCTCCGGCAAGAACGGAGGCTGATTATTCAGATTCTTTTTTTAGCAGGGGAGTGATGGTTCCGTCCTGCTCTGTGAACTCCTCATCAAAGGTGTGGAGCGAGCTTTCGAAAATGTCCATAAAATCTTCTCCGTAAATGTGTTTAACGATAGTAGTCAGCTCCGAAAATTCAGGGAATTTCCCGTACAAATCCTTGATGGGCAGCGCGCCCTTATAAACGCTGTAGGTATCAGGGTTATAAGCTTCCAAAGTATCAAGCAGGAGCTTATCTCCTTTTGCAGTCAATTCAATATACGTATTTCTTTTATCGTTTGTTTTTTTTGAAAAGGTGAGCAATTCTCTCTCTTCGAGTTTCTTTGAAAAGTTAAAAGCAGTTGAAACGTGCATCACACCAAATTTTGCAATGTCAGAAATGGAGGCGCCTTCCATATGATATGAAATCCATAAAATTTGGTGTTCATTAATGTTTAAATCGTATGGCTTAATCCATTGCTGCCAATCCTTCTCAACAGATTTCCACAAAGCCTTGGTAAGCTGGGCGACCTTATGGCTGAACAGGATTGATTGTTTAGCGGAAAGAGACGAATGGTCCATGGCATACCCTCCTCTCAAGGGATGACTTTCATAAATGAATTTCTAACTTTTCCGAAAATTATACCCGTCTATCGACCCGGTAAATTTTATTTAGGGTCGAGGCGGATTTGTTCATTTAGTGAAGAAATAGCGTCAGAAATCTCCTTTACCTGCTTTTGAATAGATTCTACTTCAGGTTCTACTTCTTCCTTGTAGCGGCTGTACGTTCTTTTCATTTCCTGAGTAAGACCGTCCACAGCCTCAAATCCTTCAGAAGCAGCAAACTGCCAGTCTTTCATTGTGTTTCTCCCTTTATCTGCAGCGCGTCTGTTTAGAGATCTCCAGTCATAATTCCTAACTGATGATCTTACATCTGTGCCGGAAGCTGGTGCAGATAGTAAGGCACTGAAGCCGCCAATAATTAAACCAGTGAGTATCCCTGTGCAGAGTGATTTGGAATCCATGAAAACACCTTTCCTTTCATCAAGACAATCTTAAAAAAATATTCTTTTATAATAGTATAGAGAAAAAACAAACAATTGAAAAGTATTGCGGACTATTTTGGTGATAAAAAAGGTCTGAGGATGGAGGATCCCCAGACCTTATTCATGAGTCTATTGATTCTGCTGCTGAAATTCAATCATGAATTCACGAAGTGCGGCGCATGAGTCAAGCGTAACAGCGTTATAAATAGAAGCTCTGCATCCGCCGACAGAACGGTGACCGTTTAGTCCGACAAAGCCATTTTGCTTTGCCTGCTGTAAAAATAATTGATTAAGTTCTTCACTTCGAAGATTAAAGGTTACATTCATTCTCGAACGGCTTTCTGGTTCGGCGTGTCCTTTGTAAAAGCCATTACTGTTGTCTATAACCTCATAAAGCAAGCCGGCTTTTTCTTCATTTCGCTCCTGCATTCCCTCTGCTCCGCCGTGCCGTTTTATCCAGTGAAGTACTTTGTTCAGCATGTATATCGCAAATGTCGGCGGGGTATGATATAAAGAATTTTTTTCTGCATGAGTACTATAGCGTAATAGAGTGGGAGTACCTTCTTTTCTTTCCTGTTCTAGCAGTTCTTTTTTCATAATCACTACTGTAACACCAGACGGCCCGAGATTTTTCTGTGCACCAGCGTATATTGCAGAGAACCTCTCCACCGGAATCGGTCTGCTGAGAATATCACTGGACATATCTGCAAATGCCTGCACGTGCCAATCATGGTTGAGCTGCTGCCACTGCGTCCCGTAAATAGTGTTATTAGACGTGATATGAACGTATGAATCAGTCGACTTCTTATCAATTTCATCAAAGGAGGGGATGCGTTTGTAATGGTCCTCTTTGGTTGTAGCCCCAATGCGGGTTTGTCCAAAATTCCCTGCTTCTTTGAGAGCTTTTTCAGACCAGGATCCCGTAAGTACATAATTAGCCGTTTCATTATTTTTTAAATAATTAGCAGGCAGCATGGAAAATTGCAGGCTGGCTCCTCCTTGTAGTAATAATATCTCGTAGTTGTCGGGGACTTGAAGCAGCTCTTTTAATAATGAAATTGCATCGTTATGAACATTTTCATATTCCTTGCTTCGGTGGCTCAGTTCCATCACAGACATGCCGGTTCCATTAAAATTAACAAGCTCTTTTTCTGCTTCTTCAAGAACTTCTGTAGGTAAAGCGGCCGGTCCCGCATTAAAATTATGGGCTCTCGTCATTCTCTCCACTCCTTTTACTGGTCTATAACCAGGGTTTATATCTATTTGTGAATAGTTTAGCAAACTTCGGAAGGTTCTGCTATTTTATCCTTTTCAGTGTTTTGTTATATGCGCTTACTAATGGATTCTGCCATGTTTTTTAAATCTTCAGCAGAATAGCTGCTGCTGTTATCTTCCCAGGTTGGCTGAAATCCATCGCTGCTCCCATATCGGGGGATGAAGTGCAGATGAAAATGAAACACAGATTGGGAGGCCGCTTTACCGTTATTATTTACAAGGTTCATACCTGCGGGTGAAAGTGCAGATTTTATAGCATTTGCTATTTTTGGAGCCATACCAAAGAGTTTAGCTGCTGTCTCCGGCTGCAGGTCATAAATATCCGGCTGATGATCTTTTGGAATTAATAAAGTATGCCCTTTTGTGACCTGACCAATATCAGTGAATGCTATGACATCGTCATCCTCATAAACAATGGAAGCAGGGATGTCACCGGTCACAATTTTACAAAAAATACAATTATCATCATGCTTCATTTTTCAGCTCACTCCAATTCATAAATTCTTTTTATATTAGCTATCTTAGCAAACTACTTGAAATACATACAACCAGGTCCAGCCTGTATTATAACAAAATCGTAACAAAGTTCGGGCACTGCGAAGTCTGTGATATAATAATGCCGACGAAATATTTTTGTTTAAAAGGAGGAGGAACGGCATGTACGTACCGTTAGTGTTATCGGAATTTCTAGACAGAGCTGTAAGATTATATGGTGAAAAAACGGCAGTTATTGATGGGGAAATATCGGTCACGTATAGAGATTTAAATAGCAGAGTGAATCAATTATCTCACGGATTGAAAGCGCTTACTATTGAAAAAGGAGACAAAATAGCATACTTGACACCGAATTCCCTGGAAATGCTCGAGGGTTTCTACGGTGTGTTTCAGCTTGGTGCAGTAATGACACCTTTAAATACGAGACTGAAAGCAGAAGATTATGAATTCATTTTAAATCACAGTGAAAGCAGAGTACTTATAGTTGATTCGGATCTATTTGAATTGGTTGAACCTGTTCTCTCCAATCTTGAAACCGTAGAAACTGTCATTGTAACTAGAGCAGAGAATCTCGAAGATAAATATGTAAATTACGAAGAATGGCTAAGCAGCTACCCAGAAACTCCTTTCGAAAGGGCAGAGCTGGATGAAATGGATATCGCCAGTCTCCTTTATACAAGTGGTACAACAGGTAATCCCAAAGGGGTACTCTTAACGCACCGCAGTAATTATCTTCATGCGCTGACAACAATGCATCATCTGCGCGTTAATGACAGAGACAAACTCCTGCACGTTCTTCCTATGTTCCATGTGAACGGCTGGGGTTCTCCTTTTTACTATACTGCTAATGGCTGTACTCAAATTATGCAGAGCAGGGTGGAACCTGAATCTATCTTTCAAAATCTTAAAGAACATAATATTACAATTTCTCATATGGCTCCGACCGTGTTAAATATATTACTTGAATATTTCGCGGAGAACCGGGACAGCATTGAAATAGTACAGGATATGAGAATTGTCATTGCTGGTTCAGCACCTCCACCTGCATTTGTTACAAAAGTGGAAAAAGAGCTTAACTGGGAATTTATTCAAGTTTACGGAATGACAGAGATATCTCCATTAATTACCATTTCAACAATCAGATCACAGCATGAAACTCTGTCCGAAGAAGAAAAACATTTCATCAAAGCAAAGGCAGGATACCCTATGATTGGTTCCAATGTCCGCGTAGCAACTGAAGATGGAGTAGACATCCCTTACGATAACTCCACTGTTGGAGAGATCATTGTTCGTACCAATAACGCGATGGAAGGCTATTTTAAAAATCCTGAAGCTACTTCAAGCTCTATCCGCAATGGCTGGCTTCATACTGGGGATATGGCTGTAATTGATGAAAATGGTTATATTGAAATCGTTGATAGAAAAAAAGATGTCATCATCAGCGGAGGGGAAAATGTCTCTTCTATCGAGGTAGAAAGCTGCCTTTATGATCATGAGGGAGTGGTGGAAGCAGCTGTTGTTGCAGCA
Organism: Alteribacillus sp. HJP-4; assembly: GCF_042139015.1. Classification (NCBI taxonomy): domain Bacteria; kingdom Bacillati; phylum Bacillota; class Bacilli; order Caryophanales; family Bacillaceae; genus Alteribacillus; species Alteribacillus sp. HJP-4. The sequence goes on from NZ_JBHIKY010000017.1 coordinate 50,091, forward strand.
CCGCATGAAAAATGGGGAGAAGTACCGCACGCCTTTGTTGTAAAAAGAGAAGGCCGCGATATTACAGAGGAAGAGCTGATTACTTATGTAAGAGACAGGCTTGCTCACTTCAAAGCACCAAAAAGCGTATCCTTTATAGAAGCTCTGCCTAAAACCGCCTCAGGCAAAATACAAAAAGTCCAGCTTCGTAAGGACTTGTGGGGCGACAGCGGGAAAATGGTGAATTAAAAGCTGAATATTAAAAAAGACTGCGGCATAAAACACAAGTGCCAACTATCATGGACTGCAGGTACTGAAGCCAGGCATCAAAGCGCAATATTTTTTATATTAAGCTGATTTTTACGCGTTTGGACCTGGCGGGAAGCCAGGTTTTTTTGCAGCCCATATCCTGGAGGCTTATGCTTTCGTGAACAACGCTGGTAACGGAACCCATGTCCGGAGAATCTCTCCGCTTCTTCTCGGCAGACGATACTTATATATTCAAAGACGTTTAAAAGCTCTCCGCTTCCGTTTCCAATAAAAATTTGTTTTTTAAATTATTAGTGACATTTTGATGGAATGACAGGGTTGTGTGCTATAATTTCATTGGATTATGGAAATGAAATGAAGGTGTGAATTAATGATGAAGAAATGTGCCGGCTTTCTTATACTGCCGATGCTGCTTATTGCTGCCTGTGGAGAAGATGAAGGCTCAGCTCCGTCTGTGGGTGAACAAAAGCGGAACGGCTCTGATTTAATAGAAACAACTGCTGAAGCCTCAGAGCTTCCTGAATTTCTTGAACATACAAGTGAAAATATTCCGGAAACCTATGCTGATGCGGTAAATAATAAAGAATTGCTGACCAGTATTCCGTGCTATTGCGGATGCGGCGAATCAGCCGGGCACGAAAGTGCGTTTGATTGTTTTATTGATCAAATGGATGATGGTGCTGAAGTTGTTTGGAGCGATCATGGCATGAAGTGCGGGGTTTGCCTGGAAATTGTGGATGCTTCGGTAAAAATGAAGGAAGACGGTGCATCTGACAAAGAAATACGCACTGCTGTTGACGATTATTATTCAGAGGGGTTTGCAGAACCGACACCAACTCCTCATCCAGACCATTAACCATATTAATCAGTAGATAAAGGAGTAATCTTGATGAGTACGCTGCTGAATGTTAATAAAATTACTGGAGGATATAATATCCACAAACCAGTGCTTCATAATGTGAATTTTCAAGTGAATAAAGGGGAAATGGTCGGGCTGATTGGTTTAAATGGTGCAGGGAAAAGCACTACCATTAAACACGTTTTAGGTTTAATGGAGCCAGTTGAAGGAAGTATTCAAATAAATGAACTTACATTTAATGAAAATCCCGAGGTATACCGAAAATCCTTCAGTTTTATTCCGGAAACACCTGTGCTGTATGAAGAGCTCACGCTTTCTGAGCACTTAAAGCTGACTGCAATGGCGTATGGACTTGATGATAAAACCGCTCAGCACCGTATTCATTTATTATTAAAGGAATATCGAATGGAAAAAATGAAACAATGGTTCCCGAGTCATTTTTCAAAAGGGATGCGTCAGAAGGTGATGATTATGTGCGCTTTTTTAGTCGAACCGGCCTTATATATAGTAGACGAACCGTTTGTCGGTCTTGATCCAGTCGCAATAAAATCACTTCTGGATATGATGGTGGAGAAAAAGGCGTCTGGAGCGGGTATTCTCATGTCCACTCATATTCTTTCCACGGCTGAGCGGTATTGTGACCGGTTTATCCTGCTGCATGAAGGAAGCATCAAATTACAGGGAACTTTGGACGAGCTGCGTTCACAGGCAGGCATGCCTGGTGCTGTGCTTGATGATTTATATATTGAAGTAACCAAAGGAGTAATATGATGATTGTTTCCGAGCTCTGGAACGAGCGGTCGAGAAAATTCTGGAACGAAGCGGTACGATACCTTCGTTTAGTTGGAAACAGCGGGTTTATGTTCAGCCTGTATGCGCTCTTTCTAGGAGGCAGTTATTTTTATCCCTCGTTCTTAGAGTGGCTGCCGGCGTCTTTTCCAACGGAGCTTGTACTTTCTTTAATATTTACATACCTGCTGACCAGAACACCGGTCCGCACCTTTTTAAAAGAAGCAGATATAGTTTTTCTACTGCCGCTGGAAACAAAAATGTCAGTATATTTTCGAAAATCTGTAGTTTATTCATTTATTATGCAATCGGCAGCAATGCTCGTTCTATTTTTAATCATGGGTCCTCTGCTGCAGGATCGTATTATTACTGAGAATAACTATCTTTATTTTCTTATTGCACTGATAATGATAAGCAATGCCTGGAATTTTGCAGCAAGATGGGCTGAATTGCGGGTCCACGATTCGAGATCAAGATTCCTTCACGCCGGGGCGAGGGCTGTATGTAATGCCGGGCTTTCCCTGTTTTTATTTACAAACGCAGAGTTCTGGTATGTACTAATTTTAATGCTTCTGATGGCTGCTGTTTATTGTTTTTATTATTACCCTTTAATACGCGGAAGAGGCTTAAAATGGGATGTTCTCATTGAGGAAGAAAACAAAAGGCTGTTTGCCTTTTACCGTTTTGTACAATCATTTACAGATGTTCCGCAGGTAAAAGCCTCAGTAAAAAGAAGAGCATGGCTGATGAAAGTATTCGATGCTGCATTCGGTTATAGAGATTCGGTTTATTTATTTTTATATCGGAAAGCGTTTGTACGTTCCGGTGATTATTTTGGAACTTACGCAAGGCTGCTTATTGTCGGAGGATTGGTGATGTATGCATTTCCTGCGGACTGGGCACGTGCCGCAGCAGGTCTGTTATTTCTATACATGACAGCAGTGCAGCTGAAATCACTCCGTCATCATTTAGATACGACGATATGGCCGGATTTATATCCTGTTCCGATTCAGCAAAAGCTTGATTCTATGCAGCAATTTATTTCTCCGCTTCTTTTTGTCCAGGCTGTTTTGTTTTTCGCCATATATTTAGTAATCGGATCAGGACTTTTATTCGGAGCAGTACTAATCACTGCAGGCCTTTTATTAAGCTGGTACTATCCGGAAGCAAAACTTAAAGCGGAATAAAAGGAGCAGCGATCCCGATGGGCACCGCTGCTCTTTTTTATTTTTTGTACTGTAAAACTGCTTTACCCATCACTTTGGCTGCCAGAAGCATCGCCCGTTCATCAATGTCAAATTTCGGGTGGTGATGAGGATAAGTAAGTTCCCATTCAGGGTTTTGAGCTCCAGTAAAGAAGAATGTACCTTTAATATGCTCTAAATAGTAGGCAAAATCTTCTCCGCCCATCTGCGGCTTCATGTTCTCTATTTCGGATACCCCCGGCACAGAGGCGGCACAGTCTGCAAGAAAGTTTGTTTCTTCGGCATGATTTACAACAGGCGGATAACCTCTGAAATATTGAAATTCCACTTCTGCGTTTGCCGAAGCACACGTATGTTTCGTCACAGTTTCAAGTTCCTGTTCAATTAAATCTCTCACTTCAGGACTGAAGGTTCTGACAGTGCCGATCAGCCGCGCTTTATCTGAAATAACATTGAAGGCATTTGGGGCTTCAAACGAACCAACAGAAACTACAGCTGGTTCCTGTGGATCTACGCGGCGGCTAACGATCTGCTGGATGTTACTTACCAGCTGAGAACCAATAACCACTGCATCTTTTGTAAGGTGGGGCATCGCGCCATGACCGCCTTTGCCGAGAATGTTAATTTCAAAACGATCGGCAGCAGCCATAATGGGGCCGGTATGATATTGAATTTTACCAAATGGCTCTGTAGCCCATAAGTGGGTTCCAAAAATCACATCTACGCCATCGAGGCATCCATCCTGTATCATATCAATCGCTCCACCTGGAGCATATTCTTCAGCGTGCTGATGAATAAAGACGATGGAACCGCTCAATTCTTTCTGCAGACTGTTTAATGCTTTGGCCAGGCAGAGCAAAGTCGCTGTGTGGCCATCATGACCACAGGCATGCATGACCCCGTCCACTTTAGATTGAAAGGGAAGACCTGTTTCTTCTTTAATCGGCAGTGCATCAAAATCCGCTCTCAGAGCAATGACTGGTCCTGGCTTAGCACCTTTCAGCACCGCAGTCACCCCACGGCCTCCTACACCAGTTTTCACTTCATGTCCAAGCCTCTCATGATATTCAGCAATATAAACAGGTGTCTTTTCTTCCTGGAAAGATAGCTCAGGATGCTGATGAAGATGGCGGCGGATCTCGACCATCTCTGCGTATATGCTATCGAGATATTCGAATAATTGCTGTTCCATATATTCATCTCTCCCTTCATTATAATTACGTTTCTAATTATCTTATCATGGATGTATTACGGTTGTCGTAATAGTTACAGTCCAAAAGGTACAAATCGTGCAAGGTAGCTCGAAATCATTTGAAAATATCCGGTAAACAGCATGATCCCAAGAGATATCATCACCCAGCCGCCAAATCTTTGGATGCGTGGCAGCCATTGGTTTACTTTTTTTAATTTATTTAACGATTTGGAATATATCAGGGAAACGAGTAAAAATGGAATACCCATGCCAATTGAATATACGAGCAGCATAAACATTCCTGTCCACATCGTCTCCGCCTGACTGGAAAGAGTGAGGATCCCTCCCAGAACGAGACCTATGCACGGGGACCACCCTGCAGCAAATAACAATCCAATCAAGACGGAATTGAAAAAGCCACCAGTTTTTTTTGGCTCCCTATGTACTTTCTTTTCAGACCACAGCGCCCGGATGGAGATGATTCCAGCCATCTGCAGGCCAAAAACTACAATAATAATTCCTCCAATTTGTTCAATAAGCTGACTGTTTCCTGTAAAAAGCCTTCCGATAAAAGTGGATGACGCACCAAGCAGCAGAAAAATAATAGTAAAACCGATAATAAAGCCGATACTTCTTGTAAATATCATTCGCCTTGCAGCATGGATGCGATTATCAGATACAGCCGTTCCGGTCAATTGAGCAAGGTAGGCCGGTACAAGAGGGAATACACATGGGGATAAAAAGGAAATAATGCCTGCTCCGAACGCAAGCCAAATACTTATTTCGTTCAATGTGAAATCTCCTTCCTAACGAGTTAAAGCACGTCACTACAAATTTATTATACAATTTAATTATGATAATAACGTGAACTATTCTTGTCTCCGTCCGAAGGCGGAGAAAAAAATAGGCTGAGGCTGGTCGCATCTTTCTAACAATCATATTACACTGACATTAATACAATGCAATTAAATGCGACGTTATGTGGAAAGGAACGATGACAATGAGTCAGCCGGGAAAATACATTGTCGGCTTTGTAATTATATTTATAGGCTTGTCTATTCTTGCCGATCAAGCCGGAATTAATTTAGATTTAAGTATATTTATCTGGCCTGCTATTGCTTCCATTCTTGCCTGGCATTTCTACAAAAACGGTCATAAATGGCTGGCCCTGTTATTTCTTTTTTTGATGCTGTCTTCAATAATTGATGATCTTGCTGGTATCTTAATCGGGCTCTTTATTCTCTATATCGGGTTAAAAATGCTGAAAAGAGATAACAGCGCAAAAGAAATCGATATAGATAAAGACCTGCCGCCTCTAAAGAAAGAAGCGAAGCCGTACAGCCCATATCATACTGTAGATCAGACTCCAGGACAAAAAGTTGAGCATGCAGGCCACCCGAAAGAAAAGCCTTCTGGAACTTCTGGAAATATTACACAGGCAACTGTAAAAAAAAGAACAGAGAAGAAATCAACCCGCCCGCGGGCAGAGCATCATAATGAACCGATCGTGACCCCCTCACAAAAAACGATGTTCATCGGTGATTTTAAGCTGATGAAAAAAAGGTTTGCGCTTCAGGATATGAATGTTAAATATGGTATCGGTGACATTAAAATAGACCTATCAAAAGCCATCTACGATGAGGGGGAAACGGTCCTTATACTTCACGGCGGTATCGGAGATATTGATTTGTACGTCCCGTATGATATGGATATTGCCATCGAAGCAAGTGCTACTATCGGCGATTTGAATGTATTAGGGCATCGTGAAGAAGGTTTTAATAAGCATGTAAAAATTGAAACAGAGCAGTATCCTTACTCCGCTCGAAAAGTAAAAGTACTGATTTCCGTTATTATCGGTGATGTCGATGTGAGGTATGTTTAAATGAAGAACTTAGGAAATATTCAATGGCATTATATCAGATATACTGGAATAACAGCTTTAACACTGACCGTGATGTTTCTTCTTCTTTTTTTGACTGATGTGAGTGAGCTCGCAATTATTTATTCTTTCACAGCCTGGGACGGAATGCCGACTGTCCTGCTGTGGCTGATTGTCAGTCTCGTGACTGCACTTGGTATTGGCTGGCACGGGGGAAGAAGGCAAAAAGACAGAATAGATTTCCTCATTGAGTCAACAATGGCTCTGGAAAAAGGTGATTTTTCCAAACGCTCTGAAATTGAAGGAGACGACGAAATCAGTGTGATGAGCAACCACTTAAATGCTGTGGCAGCTCGACTCGAAGAGCAGGCTGGATCGATGCAGAAATTAACCGCAGAAAGGGCGGAATGGCAGTTATCCATCAAACAAGCAGCTGCAGAGGATGAACGGCAGCGTCTTGCCAGAGAGCTTCATGATGCTGTGAGCCAGCAGCTATTTGCTATATCCATGACTACTTCTGCCCTTAAAAAGACTCTTGAAAAGGATAAGGAAAAAGGCATGCAGCAGGCAGTTCTCATAGAGAAAATGGCGGGGACCGCTCAAGGAGAAATGAGAGCGCTTCTTATGCATTTAAGGCCATTTAATCTGGAAGGAAAAGGGTTGAAAGAAGGACTTGAAAATTTATTAGAAGAATTGTCAGAGAAAACAAATTTGCAGATCAACTGGAACATTGAAAATGAAGAAAATTTGGGAAGAGGGATTGAGGACCACTTATTCCGGATTTCTCAGGAAGCACTTTCGAATATACTGCGCCATGCCCAGGCGCACCAGGTTCATATGCAGCTCAAAGTTTTTCACGGACAGCTTCGGATGAAAATTATTGATGATGGTATTGGGTTTCAGCTCGATAAAGACCAAAAGCAATCCTCCTATGGACTTTCAACGATGAAAGAGAGAGTTACTGAGCTGGGCGGCGTAATTCATATTCTGTCTTATCCGGGAAAAGGAACTCAGGTAGAAGTTACTGTTCCTGTTGTACGAAGGCAAGAGGAGGAGATCAGCGTTGATTAGAGTAATGCTTGTGGATGATCATGAAATGGTTAGAATGGGGGTAGCAGCTTATCTTGCTACTGAGGACGAAATCGAAGTTATCGGCGAGGCAGCCGATGGAGAAGAAGGCGTCAAGCTTGCGTTTGAAAAGAAACCAGAAGTAATTCTGATGGACCTCATAATGAAGAAAATGGATGGCATCGAAGCAACTAAAAAAATTATGGCGGTACTTCCAGAAACCAAGGTGATTGTGTTAACAAGCTTCATTGATGACGAGCAGGTGTACCCGGCGATTGAAGCTGGTGCATTCAGTTACTTATTAAAAACTTCATCAGCGGAAGCAATCGCGGAAGCTATTAAAGCTGCGGTGAATGGAGAATCCAAGCTTGAAGCCGAAGTAACAAAAAAGATGATGAAGCGGATGCGCGAACCGGAAGAAACAATGCATGATTCGTTGACTTCGAGGGAACGTGAAGTTCTTTTATTGATCGGTGAAGGAAAATCGAATCAAGATATTGCTGAAGAGCTGTATATTGGAATAAAAACAGTTAAAACTCATGTGAGCAATATATTATCAAAGCTGAATGTCGACGACCGCACCCAAATTGCCGTTTATGCACACCGTCATCGTCTGGTAAGGTGATCTATCGTGTTTTATGCGACTAATGAAACATTTTTCTACATACACCGTCTTAAGTATGTAAATAATATGTTTAATAGTCAGTTATCTTGTACAATAGCTTTTCTTGACGTATATAGGGGCTGCATAATATTATTTTTCGCCATTATATCTTTGCAAGCCAAGATTTTCACTCACTATTAATTCACCATGAATATGAAACATAAGGAGTTACTTTTGTGATGAAAAATAAATGGATATTCTGGCCGGTGGTTGTGCTTATATTCGTGCTGCTTAGTGCCGGGATTTATTTATCATCCGTGGTAATAGGAGCCGCAGCCATAGATGAAAAGAAGCTGGTGATGAATGAAACTACGGTTCTTGTGAATGATGACGGAGATAAAGTTGGAGAATTATACGCTGAAGATAGAGATTTGGTGCCGGTGGAAGAGATTCCCGAACATGTACAGGAAGCGTTTATAGCTATTGAGGATATCCGCTTTTATGAACATCAGGGAATTGATCCGCGGGCAATTCTGCGTGCCCTTTACCGGGATATCCTGGCGGGAGCAAAAGTAGAAGGGGGCAGTACAATTACCCAGCAGCTGGCCAAAAATGCTTTTCTATCAAATGATAAGACCGTATTAAGGAAAACTAAAGAGGTATTGATAGCCATGGGGCTCGAACGAAAATTCAGCAAAGAAGAAATTCTTGGTTATTACTTAAACCAGACTTATTTTGGACACGGAGCTTATGGAATTAAATCCGCTGCAGAAACATATTTCAATAAAGAAGTAGGAGATCTGACTGTTGATGAAGCCGCATTGCTTGCAGGAATACCGAAAGCACCGGGTAATTATTCACCGGTGGAGGACGCGGAACGGGCGACTGATCGAAGAAATACTGTACTGTCTGTAATGGAGCGTCATGGTTTTATCACAGCCGAGGAAGCCTCGTCATATCAGGGAAGAACAGTGCCGCAGGAGCTGCACCGTTCTGAATCAAATCCAAGTCTATACACGTATGTAGATATGTTACTTGATGAAGCAGAGGATAAATATAATATCAGTGCTGAGGAAATTTACAGGGGCGGCTATGAAATAGAAGTGCCTATGAATAGTGAGATGCAGCAGGCTTCCTACGACTTATTCCAACAGGGCTATTCTTTTCCGGAAGGTGCCGAAGGAATTGAAGGGGCTTTTGTGATGATGGATAATAAGAGTGGCGGAGTAGCTGCTGTGCAGGGGGGCAGAGAATACGTACGCAGAGGAATGAACCGTGTAGAAGTGCCGAGACAACCAGGATCCGTTATAAAGCCACTGGCGGTGTATGCTCCAGCACTTGAATCCGGACGCTATCATCCTTATTCAATGCTAAAAGATGAACAAACAGATTATGATGGCTATTCCCCAAGAAATGTAAATGGAGAATACCGTGGTGAGATTTCTATGGCAGATGCTATAACAGAATCAACAAATACTGCTGCGGTTTGGTTGTATGATCAAATGGGAGCTGATAGTACAGACTGGCTTGAAAAGCTTGATTTAGATGTGACGGACAATGGACTAGCCGTTGCTCTCGGCGGCCTGTCAGAAGGCCTGACCCCGCTCGAGCTGGCGGAAGCCTATACCACATTTCCAAATAACGGGAAAAAGGTAGAGCCATTCTTTATTAGTAAAATTACAGATCGAAATGGTGAAGTGATCGGGGAAGCTGAAACCGTCAGTGATGATGTCATGAGTAAACAGTCCGCCTGGTATATGACACGTCTGCTGGAAAATGTAGTCGAGGAAGGAACCGCTTCATCGGGTGATACGGAATATGCTTTAGCCGGCAAGACCGGAACGACATCATTTCTGGATGTGGAAGGCGGCACCAGGGATGCTTGGTTTGCTGGATTTACTCCGCAGTGGAGCGGAGCACTGTGGATGGGGTATGACAAAACGACAGAACAGCAGTATCTGCAGGGCGGAAGCTCTTACCCGACGAGATTGTTTAAAGAAATCTTGAATCAGGTTCCGGATGAAAGCGGAACTCAGCAGGCTTTCTCACAGCCTGAAGACGTGCAGGATCTTGCCCCTCCAGTCGAAATGGCACGTATTAATGATCTTGATGCTTCCCTCAGCTTTAAGGGCTCCGGATTATTGAATGTGAAACTGGAATGGACTCCTTCGGATGATGAACGCGTCCAATACCGTATTTACGAAGTAACTGAGGGAGAAGGAGAAGAAATCGCGGAAGTGGAAGGAGAAGGTTCCTATACAATTGAAGGAGTGAATGTATTTTCCCTGCGTGAATATATGATTGTTCCTTACAATCCTCAGACTGAAGAAGAAGGACAGCCTTCCAATGTTGCAGAAGTTTCTGTCGGAGGGTTATTCGGAAGTCAATAAATGGAAAAGCTGCCCTGTGAAGAGTTAATACTTTTCGCAGGCAGCTTTTCTTTTCTAATTTTTGAACGTTACAAACGAGCACTGTACATGACAAATGCAGAGGAGTATGGTAGAAAGGGAATGGAAATGAATGTGGACAAAAGAGGCTACCGCAATAGAAGGAGTGCAAAGGGCAATGGATGTAAATACATATAATAATAATTTTTTAAAGGCCTGCAGAGGAGAAGACACTTCACATGTTCCGGTCTGGTATATGCGGCAGGCTGGAAGGTCACAGCCGGAATACAGAAAGATCAAAGAAAAATATTCATTGTTTGAGATAACAAGAGACCCGGAGCTTTGCGCATACGTGACTAAGCTGCCGGTTGATCAATATAATAACGATGCAGCAATTCTTTATAAGGACATCATGACTCCATTGCCCGCGCTTGGTGTAGACGTGGATATTAAACCAGGGATCGGCCCGGTGATTTCAAATCCAGTTAATAGCAGAAAAGATGTTGAAAGTTTAGGGGACCTTACCCCGTCAGAGGATGTACCATTTGTGTTAGATACGATAAGCCTTTTAAGAAAACAATTAAGTGTTCCGCTTATCAGCTTCAGCGGAGCTCCATTTACTTTAGCAAGCTATATGATTGAGGGCGGACCTTCGAAAAATTACCATAAAACAAAGGCGTTTATGCACGCTGATCCCGAGGCATGGTTTTTATTGATGGAAAAGCTTGGGAGCATGACGGTTACGTATGTGAAATCACAGATTGCAGCTGGAGCCCAGGCGATTCAAATTTTTGATTCCTGGGTGGGTGCTCTTAACAGAGAAGATTATATAACATTTGTAAAACCTGTCATGGATACAATTTTTAAGAAGCTTAAAGGTGAAGGAGTACCGTTGATTATGTTTGGAGTCGGCGCGGGACACCTGCTGGAGGAATGGAATGATTTAGAGCTGGATGTGATCGGCCTCGATTGGCGCACGTCCATAGACGAAGCCCGGGCCGCTGGAATTACAAAAACACTGCAAGGTAATCTTGACCCTTCCCTACTGCTGGCACCGTGGGAAAAAATCGAAGAAAAGGTCAAGCCTATCCTGGATGCGGGAATGAAGTCGAACCGGTTTATTTTTAATCTTGGACATGGTGTATTTCCAGAGGTGAAGCCGGAAACGCTGAAAAGATTAACAGCGTTTGTGCATGAATATTCAAAGAGGTCGTAAGGGGGTATGATTTATGAAAAAAAAGCTTGGATTACTCGTAATGGCATATGGCACTCCACGGAGTCTTGAGGAAGTAGAGACATACTATACACATATTCGCAGAGGGAGAAAGCCATCTTCGGAAGCACTAGAAGATTTAGTCTCCCGTTATGAAGCAATCGGCGGCATCTCTCCGCTTGCAAAAATAACTGAGGAACAAGCCTATGGCCTGCAGGATAGATTAAATGAACAGTACAATGATATAGAGTTTCATGTCTATTTAGGCTTAAAACATATTGATCCGTTTATTGAGGATGCAGTTGCCAGAATGAAAGCGGATGGCATTCAGGAAGCATACAGCATAGTGCTGGCTCCTCACTTTTCTACTTTTAGTGTAAAATCTTATAATGGCAGGGCAAAAGAGGAGTCTGAAAAAATCGGAGGCCCTGTTATCCATTGTGTAGAAAGCTGGTACGACGAGCCTGCTTTTATTTCTTACTGGGCCGGCCAGGTAAGGCGTACCCTGGATAAAGTGGAAGATGAAGATACTGCCTGTGTAATCTTTTCAGCCCACAGCCTCCCGGAAAAAATTATTTCAGCTGGAGACCCGTATCCTGAGCAATTAAAGGAAACAGCCAGATTAATTGCAGAAGAAGCGGAGGTCAAACATTATGAAATAGGCTGGCAGAGTGAAGGGAATACGCCTGACCCGTGGATTGGCCCGGATGTTCAGGATTTGACCAGGGAGTTATTTCATAAAAAAGGATATGATGCATTCGTCTACTGTCCTGTCGGTTTTGTAGCAGATCATTTGGAAGTCCTGTATGACAATGATGTGGAGTGCCGGCAGGCGGCTGATGAAGTCAATGCAGCTTACTTCCGTCCGGACATGCCCAATGCCAAGCCGGAATTTCTGCAGGCTCTTGTAAATGTTATTCAATCCAAAATGAATGAAACAGTCCAATGATAGCGGGGAATGATGGATGAAAGTAGCAATTATAGGCGGGGGAATTACTGGTCTCGCAGCTGCTCATTTTTTAGAGAAAATAAAAAAAACGTCCCAATATACCATTTCATATGATTTATTTGAAAGCAGTGCAAAGCTGGGCGGTAAAATTTCCACAGATTATACAGATGGGTTCGTGATTGAACGAGGACCAGATTCTTTTTTGGCCAGAAAAGAAAGCGCTGCAAGACTGGCAAAGGAGGTTGGACTTGAAGATCAGCTACTTTCAAACAGCGCCGGTCAGGCATATGTATTAAAAGGAAAAAAACTTTACCCTATTCCTTCAGGAGCCATTATGGGAATCCCTACGGAATGGACCCCTTTTTTGAAGACAGGCCTTTTTTCATCTGCCGGAAAACTGCGGGCAGCAGCAGATTTAGTTCTACCTAAAAATAAAATTGACGGGGATCAGTCCCTCGGAAAATTTTTTAGAAGAAGGCTCGGTAATGAAGTGGTTGATAACTTAATTGAACCGTTGTTATCGGGGATTTACGCTGGGGACATTAATAACTTAAGCCTTCAGTCCACATTTCCACAATTTAAAGAGGTGGAGCAGCGCCATAGAAGTCTTATTGTAGGAATGAAAGCTGGCAGGGAACCACAGAAGAAAACTAATAAAAAGCCCTCGATGTTTTTATCATTAAAGGGTGGCCTGCAGACCTTTGTAAATGCGTTAGAACAAAATTTAGACAGTAATTCTGTCCATAAGAACACTACTGTAAAAAGAATTGAGCGCATTGATAACCGGTATGCTGTGACCTTTTACAACGGAAATGAAGAATTATACGATAAGGTGATATCCTCTGTGCCCCCTAATATTGCTGGCGGGATGCTTGAAAACAAGGAAGTTCAGCGAAAGCTTCAAACATTTTCTGCCACGACTGTGGCCACGGCCGCACTTGCCTTTGAAAAAGATCAAGTTAAAAATAAAAAGCATGGCACTGGTTTTGTTGTCTCAAAAAAAAGTGGCTTTACTATTACCGCCTGCACATTTACGCACCTGAAGTGGAAACATACAGCTCCAGCAGATAAAGCATTATTGCGCTGCTATGTTGGAAAACCTGACGGAGAAGACATTGTTTATAAAAGTGATGAAGAAATTTCACGTACCGTAATGAAGGACTTATCCAATGTAATAGAAATTAAAGGAGATCCTCTGTTTTCTAGAATCACTCGTTGGGAACAGTCGATGCCGCAATATGAAGTTGGCCATAAGGAAAAGATTGCGGACATTAGAGCATGTATAGAGAGAATTTATCCAGGTCTTATTTTGACTGGAGCTGCCTTTCATGGAGTTGGCCTTCCTGATTGTATTGATCAAGGGGAAGCGGCTGCGCATCAGGCTCTCGATCTTGAAGAATAACTTCAAAAAGACAGGCTGCAGCATGAACTGCTATCCTGTCTTTTCTCGTGGGGTTTATCCTGCGGTGCCAATTTATTCTATTGAATGAATTACAGATGTCACTTTCATAACAAAATTTAAGCCGGCCACTTTAGGCCGGCAGGACATGCCATTAAAAGAAGACTACTGCTGTTGAGCCTGCTGCAGCTGCTGCTGTGCCTGCTGGAGCTCTTGCTGGACCTGCTGCAGCTGTTTTTGCTGGCTTTGATCGTCTTGCTGCTGTGCCTGCTGTAATTGCTGCTCAGCCTGCTGCAGCTGCTGTGCGCATTGTTGAAGCTGCTGCGGATCATTGGCTGCATTCTGCATAGCCTGCTGCGCCTGCTGGATTGCCTGTTGTGCCTGCTGAATCTGTTGGTTTTGCTCTGCCATAAGTAAACCCTCCAAATAAATGGTATAGTGTAACGATACTTAGCGTGTCCGAAAATTTCTAGATTATTCAAGCCGCTATTTTTTAGCAGGTATGAGGCTTCATATGTCTGTGTTACAATATTATTTATCCTCAGTCGGAAAAACTGTGAGGAGTGTCCCAATGTGAAAGAAAAAAAAGAACTCGATCTTTTAAGACATTCAAGGCATGATTGGATGAATATTGTCCAAATTATTAAAGGCAACCTTGCCCTAAACAGAATAGATAGAATATACGAGGTGCTTGAAGAAGTGTCAAGAAAAGCAGAGCATGAAAGCTGTTTGACGAATTTGAACATACCTTCACTGGCGATGTACCTGCTTACCTTTCACTGGCAGTCTCATTGGTTTACGCTTGATGTGGAGGTTCACGGAGGTACTGCTGACTGCTCTTACTATGAACATATATGGCAACAGTTTATCGTCAGCTTTTTCAACAAATTGGAAAATTCAGTTAAGGCAGGGGGAGAGAACGAGCTGCTGCTCACTTTTCATACCGATAAGTCACCTTATCTGGAAATTGATTTTCAAGGTGTAATTGAGGATAGAGAAACGCTTATTGATTGGATGGAAATGGCTGAGACTCATGGTGGAATTAAATTAAATCATAAAGTTGTTAATGAAAAGGAAGTATTCTTTGTTGTAATGAATAAATGAGGTGAAAAGGTGTTTATAGATAAAGTAAAGGTGTATGTAAAAGCAGGTGATGGCGGCGATGGCATGGTTGCGTTCCGACGTGAAAAATATGTTCCTGACGGAGGGCCTGCCGGTGGTGACGGAGGTAAAGGCGGGAATGTTATAGCAGAAGTCGATGAAGGTCTGCGCACATTAATGGACTATCGGTATCAAAAGCATTTTAAGGCAAAAGCAGGCGAGAATGGCCGCCCGAAAAATCAACACGGAAAAAATGCTGAAGATTTAATTATGAAGGTGCCGCCGGGCACGACTATTATAGATGATGACACAAAAGAGGTTCTCGCGGATTTAACAAAGCACCGGGAACGGGCTGTCATTCTAAAGGGCGGCCGGGGAGGCCGCGGGAATACAAGGTTTGCTACTCCTGCTAATCCTGCTCCTGAGCTGAGTGAAAAAGGAGAGCCGGCTGAAGATCGGTATATTAACCTTGAATTAACGGTTCTTGCGGATGTCGGACTCGTAGGTTTTCCTAGTGTTGGGAAATCCACGCTGCTGTCGGTAGTATCAGCGGCTCGTCCTAAAATTGCGGAATATCACTTCACTACTCTAAAACCTAACCTTGGAGTAGTAGAAGTTGACAACTCACAGAGTTTTGTAATGGCAGATCTGCCGGGGCTGATTGAGGGAGCTCATGAAGGTACTGGTCTTGGACATCAATTTTTGCGGCACATTGAAAGGACGAGAGTCATCATTCATGTGGTAGATATGTCTGCAGCAGAAGGAAGAGATCCTTTTGATGATTATCAAAAAATTAACGTGGAACTCAAGCAATACAATATGCGTCTTATGGAAAGGCCGCAAATAATAATGGCCAATAAAATGGACATGCCGGAAGCAGAAGAAAACCTCGCTGCTTTCAAAGAAAAACTGCAGAATGAGGTGCCTGTTTTCGCTGTTTCAGCTTTAACCAGGCATGGCCTTAAAGAATTACTCCGTGAAACTGCTTCATTACTTGAAGATACTCCTGAGTTTCCTTTATATAATGATGAAGAAGAGGAACAGCGGGTTGTATATCGATACGAAGCATCCGATGAACCTTTTCGAATTGAACGGGATGATGACGGGGCCTATGTATTAACAGGACCTGAGATTGAAAAATTATTTAAAATGACTGATATGACCAGAGATGAATCAGTCAAGCGGTTTTCTAGAAGAATGCGTCGAATGGGAATTGATGCAGCTTTACGTGAGAAAGGCGCAAAAGATGGAGACACAGTTAGACTTCTCGATTTTGAATTCGAGTTTATAGAATAGACGGTAATTCAAGATCAATAATCAGCAATTCGACTTTTTATAAATTAATTGAATGAATATCATACGTGCTATTCAGAATATAAAACACGAACATTTTGAATGTAGCGAAAGGCAACGACTCCAGGTCGATTAAAACCGGCAACGTCCTGTGGCCAACATCGACACTAGCACCTCGTGTGCGTCGCGGGAATAGCTTGAGGTGAAGACCCCGCAGGCAGCTTTTTTGCTGCTGAGGAGGCTGAGGCCAAGCCCACGGAAAGCGTTTGCCTGAAGCTCAAATCGAATGATATAAATAAAATATCTTTTAATATTCGTAAATATTGTTGTGAAATTAACTTTTGAAATTCATTCAATTAAGTACTTTTCATTCGTATTTGAAGAGAGGCTGTTACCAAACGTCATTTTGGGACAGTCTCATTTATTATCTTTTTTCAAAAGTACCGTGCACTGAAGAAGGTACGTATTCTTTCTTAAGGGCGGGCACCTTGAGGAAGCAGGGGGGCATTTATAAGGTTGAACAATTGCAGCAATATGCCAAGTTTTTCTTTTTAAACATTGTCAAAAAGTTTACGCAACTTTATAATGTATAATCAGTGCAGTATTTTATTAAGAGGGTGAGTGTTTGCGGTGGTGAGATTATGGCAGATAAAATTGACAACTTTTATTTAGTACGTCAGGATATGTTGACTGAAGCCATGCAAAAAACACTTGATGCGAAACTGCTTCTTGAAAGCGGTAAAGCTCAAAAAGTTGCGGAAGCTGTCCAGACGGTGGAATTGAGCCGCAGTGCTTTTTATAAATATAGAGATGCAATATTTCCATTTCATACAATGATTAAAGAAAAGATTATAACCTTATCCATACAGCTTACTGACAAATCAGGATCATTGTCCGAGTTATTGCGAATAGTTGCCGGCGCAAACTCAAATGTGCTTACGATCAACCAAACGATACCGCTGCAAGGAAGAGCGAATGTGACACTGACTGTAGACACCTCTGCACTTACTATGGAAATAAGAGACTTGGTGAATCGAATACAATCCATGCAGGCAGTTGAAAATGCTGAAATTGTAGGTTCAGGTTCATTGTAATAGGCGTTTTAATAGAGAGAAGGAGTGGATGGCATGACAGTGCGAGTTGGTTATTTAGGTCCTGAGGGTACTTTTTCGGAAGCTGCGGCAAGAGCAGTATATCCAGAAGGTGGAAAACAAGCATACCCTACTATCCCTGCCTGTATGGACGCGGTTTCCTTAAATGAAGTGGACGTAGCGGTGGTGCCTCTTGAAAATGCGATTGAAGGTTCTGTAAACATGACATTAGATTACCTTATTCATAAGCAGCAGCTCCCTATAATCGGAGAAGTAACCGTGCCTATCGAGCAGCAATTACTTATTGTTCCCGAACGGGCAGATGCTTGGGAGAACGTAACAGACATTTATTCTCATCCTCATGCTATTGCTCAATGTCATGATTTTATTGCTGCGTTTCTCCCGGACGCAGATATTCATTATACGAATTCAACCAGCGCGGCTGCAAAAGAGATTGCGGATAATCCGGATGTAAACGGGGCAGCAATTGCGAACACACTAGCTGCGGAAAAATACGGCCTTACCTGTGCAAGAGAGAACATTCACGATTATGATAACAATCATACGAGGTTTGTCTGTGTAACAAAGAATACGCAGGCTCACAATTTGGATTTAGAACAGTGGGATAATTACAAGACCACATTAATGGTGACGCTGCCGTCGGATTTTTCTGGAGCGCTCCATCAAGTATTGTCAGCATTTGCGTGGAGAAAGCTGAATCTTACGAAAATCGAATCCAGGCCGATGAAGACGGGTATTGGTAATTATTTCTTTATAATTGATGTTGAGGAAGCGATGGATACGGTATTGCTTCCTGGTGTTATTGCTGAGCTGGAAGCGCTCGGCTGTGGAGTGCGCACACTCGGGAGTTATCCCTGTTTTAGCGGTGCAGATTTAAAAGAAACCACGAAAAGTCCTGTATCCAAATAATTGGTGCAGGACTTTTTTTGTCCAACGTTTCCTATGTCAATAAATAGCCTTTTTCTTTTAAAGCCGCTTCGGTTTCATCAATAATATGCTGAGAAGGCGCCTCTATTGTGTGGAGGTGAGTGCCGTCCGTTAGTTCAGACAGGAGTGAAGCATTTGTATCCCTCACGTTTTTAATAAAACGGTCAACATCTCTTCGGCTCGATAGCATGAGTAACGCTGTTAATTCTCCGTAAATTTGATGCTCAATAGATACATCCACTACGACTGCACCTTTATCGACGATTGTGTAAAGTTCATTTCTGGTTACCTCTGCTTCAGGGCGGTGAAAGCATGCCAAAGTTTTTCTAATGGCATCCTTCTGCTGCTCGGGAATCATCATATATCCTTGAGAGGTGGCAAGCACGTGGTTACCCCTTGCTTTTAATAGTGAAATGTCCTGTACAATAACCTGCCTGCTTACTTTCGTGCGTGCAGCAAGCTCACTTCCTGTTATAGGCTTCTCAGATTTCAGCAGCCAATCGAGCAGGAGTTTTCGTCTATCTTCTCCTAATACCTTCATTTCCTTTTTTACTGACATTCCCACTGCCCCCTGATTTTAAATAAGTTTTTTCATTATAAGGATACCTATATCATATAAAAAAGCTAAGGCTCTACATTTGGATCTGGAGCCCAGTCCGAGTTCCCCTTATAAGCTTTAGTTTACATGATATTTCTTTTCATGAACAGAAAGACAAGCGGTACTTGGGCTGTCATAGAATGCTGTTTTCAATCATATGCTTGCCATAGAGAATGGTACGAAGATCTTATGAGGACATATATGTTTAATAAATATCAGGGGAGGTACAGCAATGCAGATTCACATTGTACAAAAAGGGGACACTTTATGGAAGCTGTCAAAACAATATCAGGTTGATTTTGAAGAAGTAAAAAAAGCAAATGGGCACCTTGCCAATCCTGATCAAATAATGCCTGGCATGAAAATTAAAATACCTGCCAAGGGCGTGCCGGTCAAAAAAGAATATGTGAAGGAGCAAGTAAAAGAGAAAGTAAAAGAACAACCAGTTTCCAAACCAAAAGAGCAGCCTAAAGAAGTAAAGCCTCAGATGAAACCGAAAGTACAACCAAAAATGAAACCAAAGGTACAGCCAAAGATGAAGCCGAAAGTACAGGCAAAGGTAGAGGCAAAGATAAAGTCTGATCAAAAAGCACCTCAAGAAAAGCCAAGTATGCCAATCAAGCCGAAAGCAGCAGAAAAAAACCAGCATATGCTCCATCAAAGCAGCAGCTAAACAATATGAATGTAAATATGTATAAACCATCTGCTCCGGCGCAGCCTAAAGAGATAAAGCCGCAGCAGGAATTGTCGAAGGAGCAAATACAATCTAAACAAATGATAAAACCGAAAATGAAAGATACCGTACAGCCAATGGAAGAAAACAACAATGTTCAAGGCCAATATAAACCTAATATGCAGCATATGTCACCGATGCCTCCTCCACCACCAATGCCAATGATGCCATATAATATGAATATGATGCCGCAGGGCCAATGTTATCCTATATCTCCAATCATGCCTGGATGCGCATCATGCGGCCAGCCTTTACCACCTCACGGGATGATGAATGCGCAGAATTATGGACCTTATGGCAACGGAGTACAGGGAATGATGTCCCCGATGAATGAAATGATGCCTAATCCTTATTATGAGCAGAATCAAATGCCTTATTCTCATTCAGAAAATCAAGATAATAATCAAGAACAAATGGGAATGGAGGGGCAAAATTCCTCTATGGAACAAAATTCTCCAGGAGGTATGTATAACCCTTGGATGAGCAGCCATTTTCATAATAATAACAACAACAGGAAGTAAAATTCCCTCACTTCCCTGCAAATAACAGCTTAAAATAAACCTCCTTGACTCACCCTATAGAGTGAAAGGAGGTTTTTATTAATGAAAAAATTTGCGTTAACAATGACTGCATTTTCGATTATTGCAGGTGGTCTTGCAGGCTGCGGCGGTAATGGTGATAATGGGGAAGAAATGGGATCCCCTGCCCGCTACGATGGTTATAACGACAATATGAACACTAACTATTCTAACAGGTATGATGGTCGTGATAATGATCGTGGGGAAGGACCAATTACAGATATGATGACTGTAGATGACCGTCGAAATCATGATCGTGCTGATACCCGTAATCGCGGAGAAATTGGCGACAGACAGGGAATGGTCGGTGAGCGCGGTATGCTAAACGTTAATGATGGCGATACTGCAGCTAACGGTTATTCGAGTGACATGGCTGACAAGATTGTAGAAAATGTTGAAGACATGGATGGCGTAGACGATGCAACAGCAGTCGTTCGTGATAATGACGTCCTCATTGGAATCGACACGTATGACGATGAAGAAAAAGCCAAGAAATTAGCTGACGACATTAAGAAAAGAGTAGAAGACGCATTGAATGATGATAAAGAAGTTCATGTGACTACTGATGAAGAACAATATGGAGAACTTCGCAACATTGATGAAGGTTTAAGAAACGGCGGCTTAGAACTTGAAGAAGCCGGAGATACTATCAATGACATGGTCAGCGATCTTGGCAATGCTGCCAGAAGACCATTTGAGGATCGATAAAAAATAATACCCGGAAGAATTTCCGGGTATTTTTTTGTATATTTATTGCGTGATGCTTCTCACCTGTATAATAATGAAAGACAGCAGGGAAGTTACGATGAGGAGGATCAATTTATGGCTGGACACTCAAAATGGAATAACATAAAAAGAAGAAAAGAGAGTCAGGATGCCAAAAGAGCTAAAATCTTTACAAAGCTTTCAAAAGAGATTTTTGCTGCTGTGCGGGAAGGCGGAGAAGACCCGGCAGTGAATTCACGATTAAGAATGGCCCTTTCAAAAGCAAAATCAGAAAATATTCCAAGTGATAATATCGAGCGGACGATAAAAAAAGCGGCAGGAGACTCCAGTACAGATAACTATGTGGAAATTACATATGAAGGTTACGGACCAGGCGGAGCCGCTGTGATGGTGCATGCTCTAACGGAAAACAAAAATCGAACGGCTGCAGATGTCCGCCTTGCGTTTTCAAAAAATGGCGGAAACCTTGGTGAAAATGGCTGTGTTTCCTTTATTTTTAACCGAAAAGGCCGGCTGCTTTTGAAAAATTCAGAAGATGATCCAGATAATTTAATGCTTGAGGCGATTGAGGCCGGCGCGGAAGAGTTTGAATCGGTTGATGGAGATATAATCATTACCGCTGAGCCAGAGCAATTCGAAAAAGTGAAAAGCTATTTGGAAAATAACGGACATAATCTTCAAGAGGCAGATATAACAATGATTCCTCAGACGATAGCGGAACTATCCGATGAAGAAGCAAAAAAAATGATCCGTCTCATAGATATGCTAGAAGACAACGATGATGTTCAAAATGTTCATCATAATTTCGAACCGACAGACACGCAGCTAGCGGCAATGAACATGGAATAACTTTTGTGGTTAAAACCCTTTGTTATAGGAAATGCTGATGTAACAAAGGAGTGATTTACGTGAAGCATCTATTAATGAGTTTCTCAGCTGTCATTTTAACTGTGGGTATAATTTCCATAAACGCTCATGCCAGTGGGCAAAAGGATGAATCATGGAGTACGGGCAGTCCGATGAGTTATGATATTATTCTGGAAACAGAGCATCCTGATGGCACAGTGACCACTTCAAAGGAAGTTAAAGAAGTATGGTCAGTGGATGATTTTTGGAGTGAATATGAAGAGTATGAATTAATAAATATGACAAATGATACTATTTTCTTTAGGAAAAATCATCCAAATTGATGATTTTTTCATTTTTATTAGAACTAAACTTTTGCTATGATAGAGGAAAGCACGTTCGTTTTTTTTTACGAAGAAAGTAGGGAAAGCTTTGATCGAATTTATACGAGGGAAATTGACACACATTGAGGGAGAGACATTGACCCTTGATGTTGGAGGAATTGGCTACTTAGTACACTGTGCAAATCCTTTCGTTTTTAAGAAGGAGCAGGCAGAGATTACAGTTTTTACATACCAGTATGTCAAAGAAGATGCGTTGAGGCTGTATGGTTTCGTTTCACGTAAGGAAAGAAGCTTATTTGAACAGCTACTTCAAGTGTCTGGAATTGGACCAAAAGGAGCGCTGGCGATACTTGCTGCCGGAGCGCCGGCGCAGGTAGTACAGGCTATTGAAGAAGAAAATGAATCATTTCTCGTGAAATTTCCGGGAGTCGGGAAAAAGACTGCCAGGCAGATGATCTTAGATTTGAAAGGAAAATTACACACTGATGAATTATCAGATAATCAGAGCAGTGTGCACCATACTTCCGAGGCTGGAGATGGAACTGAAGAAAATTCACTTGAGGAAGCATTAGAAGCATTAAGGGCACTAGGGTATATGGAAAAAGAAATTACAAAAGTAAAACCGAAGCTGAAGCAAGAAAAATTAAGCGCAGATGAATACGTCAGAAAAGCATTACAGTGGATGCTTACCTCATAACATGCTGAAATATATAAAGGGGAGCAGGTGATGCTGAAGCGATGGAAGAAAGAGTAGTATCCCAGGAAGCACTTGGAGCTGAAGCGCAGCTTGAAGGCAGTATCAGACCAGTGGAGTTTTCACAATATATCGGTCAGGAGAAAGTAAAAGAAAATTTGAAGGTGTTCATTGAAGCAGCGAGGCTGCGGGAAGAATCACTCGATCATGTGCTTCTGCACGGACCTCCTGGATTAGGGAAAACGACGCTTGCAATGATTATAGCCAATGAAATGGGGGTTAGTATTAGAACCACATCCGGTCCAGCTATTGAAAAAGCTGGTGATCTGGCAGCCATTTTAACTGCACTCGAACCGGGCGATGTACTATTTATTGACGAAATCCACAGACTTCCCCGTGCAGTAGAAGAAGTTCTCTACCCGGCTATGGAGGACTTCTGCATTGATATTGTCATTGGAAAGGAAGCCACAGCTAGATCAGTACGTTTAGATCTTCCACCTTTTACACTGGTAGGAGCAACAACGAGAGCAGGCATGCTCTCTGCACCGCTGCGGGACCGGTTCGGAGTTCATCTCCGCCTTGAATATTATAACGAAGCTGAACTCAGTTTTATTATTGAACGAAGTAGTGAACTCCTGCAGGTATCAATGGAAAAGGATGCAGCGTTGGAAATGGCACGACGGTCGAGGGGGACTCCTCGCATTGCAAACCGTCTCCTTCGCAGAGTACGTGATTTTGCCCAAGTGCAGGGTGATGGGAAGGTCTCGAAAGAGCTCGCAGATAACGCTCTTGAAAAACTCCAGGTAGATAAGCTTGGATTGGATCATATTGATCATAAGCTTTTGACAAGTATTATAGAGAAATTTAGAGGAGGGCCGGTCGGTGTTGATACAATCGCAGCTGCGATTGGGGAAGAATCAAATACGATTGAAGATGTCTATGAGCCATACTTAATGCAGATTGGATTTTTAATTAGAACTCCTCGAGGAAGAATGGTAACTCCTCAGACTTATACTCATTTAGGACTGGAGGTATCCCAGGATGAATGAGATTCCAAAACTGCTTATCGGAATTGGGGCAGCGCTCATAGTATTTGGAGTTCTCTGGCAGTTTGGAGGGAAATTTATTTCCCTGGGGAAGCTGCCTGGTGACATTATTATAAAAAATGAGAATTCAACTTTCTATTTTCCGATAGTAACGTCCATCGTTATAAGCATCGTTCTATCCTTACTATTTTTTATTATAGGACGGTTTCGCTGATTTCTTGCCAGCGGCCGTTTTTTTTTGTACATTAGTAAGGATGCTTACATATTAAATTTTAAGTTAAAGCAAAGGTGACTATAAATGAGAGTGGACGACTTTGATTATTATCTCCCAGAAAAATTGATAGCGCAGAAACCTTTAAAAAAAAGGGATGCCTCCCGGCTGCTTGTCCTTGACCCAGATAACAATAAATTGGCGCATCAGAGCTTTTCTTCGATTCTAGATTATCTGAAAAAAGGGGACTGCCTGGTGCTTAATGATACAAGGGTACTTCCTGCAAGGTTGATCGGTGAAAAGGAAACGGGAGCTAAAGTAGAGGTTCTCCTGTTGAAACAACTGAATGGGGATGAATGGGAAACGCTTGTAAAGCCCGCTAAACGAGTGAAGCCGGGGACAATTATCCATTTTGGAAATGGAGATTTGACAGCGGAATGCACTGGGGAGCTTGAGCATGGGGGAAGAAAAGTAAGTTTCCGATACAGTGGAGTTTTTCTTGAGGTGCTTGAAAAGCTGGGGGAGATGCCGCTGCCTCCTTACATTAAAGAAAAGCTTGATAACAAAGAACGCTATCAAACGGTTTACGCGCGGCAAGACGGCTCTGCTGCAGCACCGACTGCAGGGCTTCATTTTACAAAAGACCTCTTAGAAAAAGCGAAAAATAAAGGGATCCATGTTACAACCATTACTCTGCATGTCGGCCTCGGTACATTCCGGCCGGTGGCTGCTGAGAACGTAGAAGAACATCATATGCATGAAGAATTTTATCAAATGAGTTCGGGAACAGCTGATCTCTTGAACAAAGTGAGAAAAAACGGTGCAAGAATAGCAGCCGTTGGTACCACTTCTGCTCGGACGCTTGAAACAATTGCCTCCAAACACAATGGCAGCTATGAGGAAGGCAGCGGCTGGACCGACATATTTATATACCCTGGTTACAGGTTTCAGGGGATCGATGCGCTGCTTACAAATTTTCATCTCCCCAAATCCTCTCTTGTTATGCTGGTCAGTGCCCTTGCCGGCAGAGAACGAATTCTGGCTGCCTATAACGAAGCCGTGCAGAAAGAATACCGCTTTTTCAGCTTTGGAGATGCTATGTTAATAATGAAAGGAAGTTTATCTCATGGCGGCAGTTACTTACGAGCACATTAAGACATGCAGACAGTCTGGAGCAAGGCTGGGCAAGCTTCATACTCCTCATGGGGAAATTGAAACCCCTATCTTTATGCCGGTTGGTACACTTGCCACTGTCAAAACGTTAAGTCCGGAGGAACTGAAGCAAATGGATGCTCAAATTATTTTGAGCAATACGTATCACCTCTGGCTCCGGCCGGGCGAGGATATTGTAGAGGAGGCCGGCGGACTGCATAAATTCATGAACTGGGATAAACCTATTCTCACTGATTCCGGCGGTTTTCAGGTCTTCAGCTTAAGTAAACTGCGTGATATTAGAGAAGAAGGAGTTCATTTTCGTAATCATATCAGCGGAGAAAAATTATTTTTATCACCGGAAAAGGCGATGAAAATTCAAAATTCACTCGGCCCTGATATAATGATGGCATTTGACGAGTGTCCGCCGTATCCAGCTGAGAGAGAATATATGAAAGCCTCAGTAGAAAGAACTTCCAGGTGGGCTGAGCGGTGCCTGGAGGCGCATAATAAGACAGAGGATCAGGCTTTGTTTGGAATTATACAGGGAGGAGAATATGAAGAATTAAGGAAACAATCAGCTCAGGAATTGATTTCCCTTGATTTCCCGGGTTATGCTATAGGCGGTCTCTCTGTGGGAGAACCAAAAGATATAATGAATCGGGTGCTTGAATTTACTACACCACTGCTGCCTGAGAACAAGGCTCGTTATTTAATGGGAGTAGGTTCTGCAGATTCACTCATTGATGGTGCAATTAGAGGAATAGACATGTTTGATTGTGTACTGCCCACACGAATTGCGAGGAATGGAACGTGTATGACAAGCAGCGGCCGGCTGGTGATAAGAAATGCTAAATTTGCCCGGGATTTTCAGCCGATCGATGAAAAATGCTCATGCCACGTCTGTAAGAATTTTTCAAGGGCCTATATCCGGCATTTGGTAAAAGCAAATGAAACATTTGGTTTTCGGCTTACTTCTTACCATAATCTCTATTTCCTGTTAAAATTAATGGAGAACGTGAGACAGGCTATAAAAGAAGACCGGCTTCTCGATTTTCGGGAAGAATTTTTTGAAGCATACGGCTTTAATAGGCCGAACGCTAAAAACTTTTAATGACTGTTAGTACTTCTTGAGGGGAGGGAAATAAATGGAAGCGATTATCATGCTGGTGCTTATGTTTGCCATCTTTTACTTTTTACTGATCCGCCCGCAGCAAAAGCGCCAAAAGCAAGTCCGTGAAATGCATGCAAACCTTCAAAAAGGTGATCAAATTATTACGATCGGCGGTCTTCACGGTACCATCGATGCAATCGATGAGAATAAAGTGGTTGTTATCACAGATGGTGCTCAAAAATTAACTTTTGATCGTAACTCTGTACGAGAAGTTGTCAATGGAGACTGATTCCTGTCTTCATTGCTGGTACATAAAAAGCAGGGATCTCCCATTTTGGGGGAGGTCCCTGCTTTATTATGATGCGGAAACAGTATTGACACCGAGCGCTCCTCCTGCTCCGGAGGAGAGTAAAAATATTAGAAATAATATCCCCTGCTCGAGAGAGCTCGATGTTTCTAATCCAAGATATTGAAATGCTAAAATTATAAAACATACCATAGCAGCAGCCAGCATGCCGGCCATTAATCCCTTTTCTTTTGATTTCACTCCTGCTACTATTCCTCCTATTAAAAACGAAATAACAGAACAAATAATCATCGGCCAATACAACCATTGCTCTGAAAGAGATGTAAAGCGCAGCAGCAATGATATTAATAAACCGAAGCTAAGCAGAAGAATTAATGTGACAGCTGATCCATAACCGATGCTTGCTGTTTTTGTTCTCATTTCCTTCACTCTCCCCCCTCAAATATCCGCTCTTTCTTCAAATATATGGACAACATTGCCGCTTTAGAAGATAAAGTCATATTTTTATACTGATGAACGATCACTCTTATTAAAGGATTAATCCATATGAAAAAAGGCTCTACAATAAATGTTGGGGTTTTGAAACAATTATCACGCATAAAAAACACGCAAGCTCCTTTATCCTTTATACTTGAATTGTCGAGAAACAAGAAAGGATAGGAGTTGCGTGTCATATGCATTT
>NZ_JBHIKY010000018.1:0-74048 GCF_042139015.1 Alteribacillus sp. HJP-4
TATTATATCTCACACATGAAAAAGACTAGAAAACAATTTTGTTTTCTAGCCAAAAATCGTATTTTATCGGGTACTTTTTCAGCAGCCTCGCTGCTCTTCCCACTGGAGTCTTCGGACTTGTCCCCTGATATCTTCTATTTAGGATACTACTTTTTCTATAAAAAGGGGCTTTTGCTACAGCCCCCTTAGCTTTTCTTATATTTTTTGAATAAGAGTGAAAGCGAGTTTGCGAAGGGATGATCAACCCGATTTCCGTGCCGAGACACCCGCGGAAAGCTGCCGCCTTTATCTATTTAATTTCTTATCCAGACAATCATTTCTCCTTCTCCACGATTGCTCCAGGCATAATACGGAACTGCCTTAATGTCTTTAGAAGTGCGTTCAAAGGTACTGGTAGTATATAAACTTCCGGATAAGGAAGCGCGATCCGTTATGGTGCCTTTTCCTTGAATGGTCACTACCCCATTCAGCAGATGCGGCTCAAACGTTGGTTCGAGCTGCTTTTTTTCATTAATTTCAATGTCCTGCAGATTTGAGCCATTGTCTTTTTCTTCGAGACAATATACCACCGGGCCACGCTTTAAGGCTACTTTTCCTGCATTCTCCCGTACTTCTGGATGAGAACGCACCACCTCCACAGGCATATCAAGCTCGATGTTAATCTCATCACCTTTTTTCCACGTGCGTAGGAATTTTGCATAGCCTCCCTCCTGGTTCACTTGGACTTTCTCTCCGTTAACGGTGATAGAAGCATTTTGGCACCAGCCCGGTATCCGCACAGCTATTGCAAATTCCTCAGATTTCTGCGGTTGTACGGTTATATTTATATTCCCCTGCCACGGATATTGGGTCTGCTGCTGCAGCTTCACGTTATTTCCATTCATCTTCACGTCTGTTTCTCCCTGCATAAACAAATGCACATAGATCTCCGATTCATTTTTTGAATAAACATACTGCCCTAATGACGCAAGCAGCCGTGCAATATTCGGCGGGCAGCAGGCGCAGCCGAACCAGGGCTGTCTTGTTGTTTTCACACTGGACATATCATGACGGTGATTCGCCGTATGTGGCCATACTTCTAATGAATTTACGTAAAAGTAGCTTTGGCCGTCTAATGAAATGCCGCTTAATGCCCCGTTATAAAGAGCGAGCTCCATAATATCTGCATATTCCC
This sequence comes from Alteribacillus sp. HJP-4, assembly GCF_042139015.1. Taxonomy (NCBI): domain Bacteria; kingdom Bacillati; phylum Bacillota; class Bacilli; order Caryophanales; family Bacillaceae; genus Alteribacillus; species Alteribacillus sp. HJP-4. Next base: position 1,175 of record NZ_JBHIKY010000018.1, read on the forward strand.
GGTCTCCGTCTATCTGGAGCATGCGGTGTGCCCAGAAAATTAAAGATATGGCCGCACACGTTTCGGTATACGCGCGATCATTTGGAAGATCATAATCAACGGTAAACCTCTCCTGATATTCCGATGAGCCAATGCCGCCAGTAATATACATTCGTTTATCTATCGTATTTTTCCATAAGGTTCTGGCTACATTTAAAAGTTGTTCATCATTTTGCTGCGCAGCAAGATCAGCAATGCCGCTGTACAGGTAAACCGCACGCACCGCATGTCCTTCGGGAGTGGTCTGTTCCTTTATAGGTGCATGTGCTTGAAAATAATCGTAATTTTTGAGATTAAAACGATCCGTTCCCCCGCGTTTTTCTTTTTCTATATCAAAATAATGCGGAGGCTGCTGGCCGCGCTCTTCAATAAAGAATTGACAGAGGCTGACGTATTTATTTTCTCCCGTTGCCCGATAGAGCTTCATTAATGCCAGCTCAATTTCCGGATGACCCGGATATCCTTTTTTCTTGCCTTCTTCCCTTCCGAATACTTCGATAATATGATCAACAAAACGGCTGCATATATCCATAATCTTTGATTTTCCAGTCGCTTCATAGTAGGCCGCTGCTGCTTCGAACAGATGGCCGGCACAGTACAATTCATGATCATCCTTTACATTGGTCCACTTATTGTCAGGTTCCTTGACCGTATAATAAGAATTCAAATAGCCATTGGCTTCTTGAGCTTCTGCAAGCAGGTCAATTACTTCATCCATCGTTTGTTCCCATGTACTATCCCGGTCGAGCTGCAGCGAAAATGCGACCGCTTCCATCCATTTATATAAATCACTGTCTTGAAACACCATTCCATAATGTGTGCCTTCTCTTCTCCCCGCCGCAATTTCAAAATTTCTAATCGTTCCACTAGGCTCTGCCCCTGGTATGCGGTCATTTAATGCATCCCACTGGTACGGTATGATGGATTCCTTCACAAGCTTCTGCCAAGGGGTCCAAAACGCATCCTCCACTACTACATTTTTCAAGCTGATAGGCTCCATTTGAAGTTTGTCGCTCATAATATTAGACATTGTTATATCTCTCCTCAAAGTATTATTTTACGGCTCCACTAGATAAGCCATTGACGAAATACCGCTGTATAAGGGAGCTTGTTTTACATTTCAATTTTTCAGTTGTACGTACATCAAATTTCGAAAAATTTATTTTAATAAGGTAGATAAAAATGACTAACAACTTATGAGAACTAATTTTACAGCATAGTACAACCTCCCCTCCTTTTTGATAATATCCCGTTATTAAATGGATTTCCTGCTATAATTCTTGTAGAGATGAACAATGTAATTAAATCTTATCACCGGTAATATTTTCTGTCGGTAGTCACAATGAAATAATAGATGCAAAAAAATGACCTATTTTATTTGACATTGTAGTACGGAGGAGCGTATGTTTCTAAAAACGAGCGTGACCAGGCCCATCGAATTTATCTCGGCCGGCCAATTTATGTCCGATGAATCCTTCCGCCATGACAAGCGGAAGATTGACAGCTATGAGTTAATAATTGGCGTGAATAAGACGCTGTATATTCAGCAGGGAAAGGAAAAATATGAAGTAAAACCGGGGCAGGCGCTTCTCATTTGTCCGGAGGAAGTTCACCAGGGTTATAAGGATTGTGAAGAAGATCTCTCATTTTTCTGGGTTCATTTTATAGGCCCGGACGAGGCACAATATATTGATGAAGTGCAGATGTTTAAGGATATTTCACCGCTGAGAAAATCTCCCGGGTCGCGAAAGGTTAATACCGATGTCTATATACCGACATTTTCGACCATCCAAGAGCCGGACAGAATGAACATATTGTTTCGCCAGCTATTGCATGTTGATAATGCAAATTACTATACCCGCCTCAGTGCAAATTATTTGTTGACCTCTCTATTAATCGAGCTGTCCGAACAAACGATTACAAATTTTTTTTACGATAAAAATCAAAAGCAGGTAGATTACAACCTTGTTCAAATGATGGAGTGGACACGTATCCACGCCTTTGAAAAAATTTCTGTTCAAAAAGTGGCAGAAACGTTCAATTACAATAAAGACTACCTGTCCCGGATGTTTAAACGCGAAACAGGTATGAATTTAAATGAGTATATTAATTTATTAAAAATGTCCAAAGCAAAGGAGCTGCTGAGCCGCACCAATAAAAGTATAAAAGAGATCGCCGGGGTAGTGGGTCTATACGACGAAAAGTATTTTATGAAGCTGTTTAAAAAATATGAGGGGTTGACTCCTACTGAATACCGAAAAGCCTTCTACAGCACACATTGGAATAAAAAGTGACCAGCTTAACGGCGCATAAATACAACGGCCAGGACGACGATAACGACGACGATCAATATAATACTCGTACTCATTGTCAATTTCCTCCTTTGATGAAATCCTATTTTCGTTAGTATACCAAAGTAAATCAAATCCTATAGAAGGATTGCACCTCCGAGGTGGAGAAATGAGAAGGCAGAGGAGGTGCCGGTCCATGCGTGAAAAATGGCGTGGTGATTTCATGCGCGGGCACGCGCAGAAATTAGAAAACGAACCGTTGAAAGGCAAAGGCAAAAAAATTCCCGAGCATGTGCTGCAGGGGGATGTGCTCGACCGCACGATTCAACATTCCGGCTTTAAGCCGGTGTGGGTAAAGCTGCAGCGGCAGATACACCAGGCTATTAAGGACGCTCTAAAATCAAATGACGTTTCTCCACAGAGGATCGTTGAGATTAATGAGATGATCCGCGATTATAACCGGAAGTGTCCGCCGCCGATGCAGCGCGGGCTCGTCTCGAAAGATACGCTGAAAACCAAGCTGCAGCTTTGGGAATAAGCTGCTTCGGATACGCCATTATTCTTAAAGTCAGCTTTTCCCCCGGCTGGCTTCTTCACAAATTTATTTTACCCATCCGAGCAGCATTTCTCGTATAAACTTTGCCGCTACAATCTGGGTTTGTTCACTGGGATCATACACAGGAGCGACCTCGACTAGATCAGCCCCGACAACATTGATTTTTGATTTCGATACGGCGGTGATTGCCTCCAGCAGCTCTTTGGATGTGATGCCACCTGCTTCTGCGGTTCCAGTGCCTGGAGCGTGGGCAGGGTCGAGAACATCAATATCAATTGTTACATATACCGGCCGTTCTGCAAGTGCAGGAAGCTTCTGCTTAAGCGGCACCGCCACATGAAACGGATGAAAGCTCATCCCGGACGTTCGTGCATACTCAAATTCTGCTCTTTCACCGGAGCGGACTCCGAAGGAATACACATTCTCCGGCCCGATCAGTTCACATACCTTGCGGATCGGTGTAGAATGCGACAGCTGTTCTCCTTCGTAATCGGTGCGCAGATCCGTGTGAGCATCAATATGAATAACAGCAAGGTCATAATATTTCCGGTGCATGGCCCGGATAATCGGCCAGCTTACTAAATGCTCACCGCCCATGCCGAGCGGAAATTTACCATCATGAAGAAATTTTTCTACTGTCTCTTCAATGCGATCAATGCTTTTCTGCGGGTTGCCGAACGGCAGCAACAAATCCCCGGCATCATGATAGCGCAGATCCTCTAAATGCTTATCAATATATGGACTGTATTCCTCAAGTACAAGCGAGGATTCGCGGATCCTTCCCGGCCCGAAGCGGGAGCCCGGCCGAAAGCTCACGGTCCAGTCCATCGGCATGCCGTAAAGGACTGCTTTACTTTCTTCATACGTACTTGTGCTTCCGATAAATACTTTACCGGAATAGGCTTCATCAAAATACACTCTGACTCCCCCTTCTATAATTCATCCCGGAGAAAACGCGGCAGGGCAAATGATGCTTTATGAAGCTCCGGCGTATAATATTTCGTATTGATTTCAAGAAACCGATCCGCGTCTGCTTGCAGCGGATCATATTTTTTTGAGCCGATCGTAAACGTCCACAATCCGCTTGGATAGGTGGGAATGTTTGCAGTATAGAGACGTGTGAGTGGAAAAATCTCTTTGACATCCCGGTAGACCTGGTGCACCAGCTCCTTTTGAAACCACGGATTGTCCGTCTGCGCTACGAAAATTCCGTCTTCCCGCAGAGCTTTTGAAATTCCTTCGTAAAAGCCCTTCTCAAATAATTTAACTGCCGGTCCGACCGGTTCCGTAGAGTCTACCAGAATAACGTCGTATGCCTCCCGGCTTTCTGCGATATGCATGAATCCATCAGCTACCTTCACGTCAACACGGGGATCGTCCAGTGCCCCGGCGATGGCAGGCAGGTATTTTTTCGAGTATTCAATCACCTTTCCGTCAATTTCCACGAGCGTTGCTTTCCGAACAGACGGGTGTTTAATAATTTCGCGGATAACCCCTCCATCTCCTCCCCCAACCACAAGCACGTCCATAGGCTCAGGATGAGTAAACAACGGCACGTGCGCCACCATTTCATGGTAGACAAATTCATCGACCTCGGTTGTCATCACCATGCCGTCGAGGACGAGCATATTGCCAAACTCCTCGGTTTCTAATACATCTAACTGTTGAAATTCTGTTTTTTCCGTATGAAGCGTCCGCTTGATCCTGGCTGTAATACCAAAGCGTTCGGTTTGTTTTTCGGTGAACCATAATTCCATTCAAATTGCCTCCTTAACACATCCTCTATCTGTTATACCCCCTGTGCATCACTCATGCAACATCATTTTTTTCCTCCCTGTTTAAAAGCTGTGAAAATAACCGAAACTGGAGGATAAACCCATTATCAGCGAAAATGAAGGAAGGCGGATCATCCGATGGATACAGTTCTGCAGAGAAGAAATCAGCGCCCGCGCCGGCCAGGTCTGCTGCGAATTCTGTTCAGGCTGACGTTATTTACGGGAGTGGCAGGCTTATTTAGTGCAATTCTTATTATTCTTTATGCGCTTGCTCTCGAAGCGCCGCCCGTTCAGATCGAACAGTCGACTCTTTATTACGGGGCCGATGGCAGTGTTATCGGCGAACACCAAAACGGTAATAAACGCTACTGGGTGGAGCTCGAGGATATGGCACCGGAGGTCGAACAAGCCGTGCTTGCCATTGAAGACCGGGAATTTTACAAGCATAATGGCTTTGATTTTCCCAGAATTGCTTCTGCCATCGCAGCCAATCTACAGTCCATGTCAAAAGCCCAGGGTGCGAGTACCATCTCGCAGCAATATGCAAGGAACTTATTTTTATCTCATGACAAAACCTGGTCCCGAAAACTAGAAGAAGCTTTTTATGCACTGCGGCTCGAGGCACATTACGAAAAAGAAGATATCTTAGAAGGCTATTTGAATACGATCTATTACGGTCACGGGGCCTACGGTATTGAAGCAGCGTCACGGCTTTATTTTGATAAATCGGCCGGCCGATTATCGCTTGCCGAGGCAGCACTGCTGGCAGGTGTACCGAAAGGCCCGTCCTATTATTCACCATTTTCCTACCCGGACCGGGCACTGGACCGTCAGAAAATCGTCCTGGCTTCCATGGAGACTACTGGAGCGATCAGTTCGGAGGAAAGAAGAGTTGCCGAACAGGAAACTCTCTCATTTGCTGCTCCTGGAAGGCTGGCGGATGAGCGGATCGGTCCGTATTTCCAGGATCACGTCGAAAGCCTTCTGGCAGAGGAGTATGACATTGAACCAGGCGTGGTGGACCGTGGCGGCCTCCATATTTATACAACACTTGATCCAAAGCTTCAACGAATCGCCGAAAAGCGTGTCAAGCTTGAGATTCCAAACGGCTCTGAACTTCAGGGGGCTCTCGTTTCTCTCGACCCGAACACGGGTGATGTCCGTGCGCTCGCCGGCGGGAAAAGCTATGAGGAAAGTGCATATAACCGCGTCACGGATGCAGCGCGTCCACCCGGTTCTGCCTTTAAACCGTTTTTATATTACGCGGCACTGGAAAAAGGATTTACACCGCTCACCTCATTTAAAAGTGAAGAAACCGAGTTCGAGGTCGGCGAGAATGGTGAAACGTATGCGCCGGGTAATTATGGACAGCGTTATGCCGATGATTTTATCACGATGGCAGAAGCACTCGCCGTTTCTGATAATATTTTTGCCGTGAAAACGCATCTGTTCCTCGGCCCGGATGCGCTGGTCGACGCAGCCAAAAAAGCAGGGATTCAGGGAAAGCTCTCCCCGCTTCCGTCTCTCGCACTGGGAACTCAAAATGTAAATATGCTGAATCTTGCTGCAGCTTACAGTCCGTTTGCAAATGGGGGAAATGCTGTGACTCCGCGCTTTATTCAAAAAGTAACCGATTCCGAGGGCAACGTACTCGTGGAAACGAAGCCTGAGAAGATGCAGGTGTTCGACGAACAGAAGGCGTATGTTATGGCAGACATGATGAGAGGCATGTTTGATGTGAATATGGACAGCTATACCTCCGTTACCGGGGCATCGATTGCTCATTTAATCAATCGCCCGCTCGCCGGGAAAAGCGGCACAACAGATTTTGACAGCTGGATGGTAGGATTTGCTCCACAGCTTTCTACTGCGGTCTGGGTTGGTTACGATGATAACCGCGAAATGAACCACGCCGAGGAAGGCCAGATTTCAAAGCGGATCTGGTCGCAGTTTATGAGTGAAGGTCTGCAGGATGAACTGAAAATGGCTGTGCCGCCGCCGGATGACATTGTAAAATTAGACATTGATCCCGAAACGGGTCTGCTCGGTTCTGAAGAATGCGGACCATCACGTGCCATTGCTTTTGAAAAAGGCACCGAGCCGGTGAAATCCTGTACAGATGAATTAGAGGAAGAAGCGAGACAAGCGCAGGAAGAATCGGAAGAAGATCTTCCCGAACAGAAGGAAAAATTCTTTGACCGGCTTCGGAAGTGGTTTGAATAAGAAGTTCTTCGAAACATTAACCACCTTTCGTCTCCCCCTGACGGCTGTGGGAATGATAAATTAAAAAGGCAGCAGGCCTCTCGTCAGACAGCGCTGCCTTTTTTGACATTTACAGGCTTGCCGGAAAAGGCTGCAAGCACTGTAATTCTTTTTTCTAAACGTGTCTTTTCCCCTGCTCCTTCCGATATAATATAGGAAAACGCTTTCATTTCTGAGGGGGAGGCAGAAGCGCAATTATGAGCATGTCGACAAGCAATACTCCAATTTCAAAAGCTCCGCGCCCAAAACGAAATATACCATGGAAGCGGATCATTCTCATTATATTTCTTATCTTTATAGCAGCAGCCGCCACAGCTTCTGTGTGGGGTTTTCTGCAGCTGCAGAAGCCGCTTCCGCAGACGGAAGGGACAATGGAACTCAGCGGTCTGCAGAGCTCTGTCTCGGTCCACCGCGATGAACGAGGCGTGCCACATATTGAAGCAACGAATGATAATGATCTCTATTTTGCACAGGGTTATATAACGGCCCAGGACCGGTTATTTCAAATGGACTTAAGCCGTCGTCAGGCTTCCGGGCTGCTCAGTGAAGCAGTCGGGGAAGCAGCACTCAATAATGATAAATACTTTCGGACGTTCGGCCTGCGCCGTGCCGCTGAAGCCTCGCTGTCCGATTATTCGGAGGAATCGCTGGAAACTCTTGACGCTTATGCTGCCGGGGTGAATGCCTTTATTGACCACGCCATTGCAGAGGGTACCCTCCCGGTGGAATTTCGAATTCTCGGATATAAGCCGGAGCAGTGGACTCCGCTTGACTCTCTGACGATAGGAAAATTTATGGCATTTGATCTGGGCGGTAATTGGGAAGGCCAGGCCTTCAGACAGTGGCTTGTCCAAAATACAACGGCAGCCGAAGCCGGGGATCTGTTTCCCTCTTATCCTGAAAATGGGCCGGTTATTTTAGAATCAGTTAAAGAACATGAAGTAAACGTTGAAAAAAGCTTCGCTTCTGCCGTGGTGACTGAGGAAGACAACGGAAGCAACAATTGGGTGGTGGCAGGAGAGCATACTAGAAGCGGCGCAGCGCTGCTTGCCAATGACCCGCATCTTGCGATTGATACCCCCTCGATCTGGTATGAAAGCCAGCTTATCTCCCCGTCAATGAATGTGAGCGGGGTGATTTTTGCAGGTGTTCCAGGGATCATTGTCGGGCATAACGATGACATAGCGTGGGGAGTCACAAACGTCGGGCCGGATGTGCAGCAGCTGTACATGGAGCGCCGCAATCCCGAGAATCCTTACGAATTTGAGTATGAGGGCGAATGGTATAAGGGCGAAGTTATCCAGGAGGAGATTCCGGTAGCAGACAGCGATCCGGTGCCTCATGAAATTGTCCTCACAAGAAACGGACCGGTATTTTCTGAATACGCGCTGGAGAAAAAAGAAAATGAGGCGTTATCGCTGAAATGGACAGCTCATGAACCGACAACGGAGCTCGAGGCGGTTCTTCGTTTTAACAAGGCTTCTACGTGGGAGGAATTCAAAGAAGCGCTCGAATATTTTCAGGCACCGGCGCAGAATTTTGTATTTGCAGACCGGAACGGAACAATCGCTTATCGGGCAAACGGCTGGATTCCTACCCGCGAAAGCGGTGAGGACAGCCTTTTACCAGTACCAGGCTGGTCTAGAGAATATGAGTGGGAGGGCTATATTCCCTGGGATGAGCTGCCGACTATCAAGAACCCAGAGTCCGGTATGATTTCCACTGCAAATAATAAAATCGGCGGGGATGATTATCCGTACCACATATCCCACACGTGGGCCCAGCCCTACCGTCATCAACGAATTCTTGAGGTTCTCGAAGAAAAAGAGCAGCTCACTTCAGAAGATATGAAAGCCCTGCAGCTTGATACCCGCAATCTTCATGCAAAGGAAATGCTGCCGCTGTTAAAGAAAGCAGTCCAGCAAAAACCAGGCGGACTGCGGGAACTTGACCGAAGAGCACTGGAGCTGCTGGACGCCTGGAATTTATTTGATGACAGGTCAGAGGCCGGCCCACTCGTATTTAATTTATGGATGAAACGACTCGCAGATGTGCTTTTTGAAAAGGATATCCCGATAGAAGTCCGAGATCTATTTGAAGGGGAAGAAGCTGCTGTCGACGAACTTGTCAGACGCGCATCGGCCGGAGAAGCAGGTCCCTGGATGGAGAAAAACGGCGGCTTTGAACAGGTCGCTCTGGAATCCTTGCAGCGTACCGTCGACCAGATTGAGGAAGCGCAGGGAAATGACCCGCACGACTGGAGCTGGGGGGCGTTTCATCAGGCAAGCTTTGCTCATCCTCTCGCTTCTGTGTGGCCGCTGAATTATTTATTTAATAGTGCGCCCGCTCCATCAGACGGAAGCCGGGCCACGGTCCGGGCGGCCGGTTTTGATTCTCTGACAGGAGATAATTATCACGGCGGCGGCTGGCGCGGGGTAATGGATTTAAATGATCTCACCAAAAGCGAACATGTGGTGGCTCCCGGCCAGTCCGGGCATGTGCAAAGCGCCTCCTACCACGATCAGCTAGATGACTGGATAGAGGGAAATTACCATGTCACACAGCGCAAGTCGGAAAGGTATGAAGAAAACAGCCGGCTTCTCCAGCTTCTTCCGACAGACGGCGGATAACCAAAACGCGCAAGAGATGTCCAGTCCCTTGCGCATTTTGGTGTCCTAATTCAGTTGTGCATGTGTGTATATCTAGTGTATTGATAAATGAGAAAAAGAACAATACGTGTATCCAATGTTCAAAAATCGTTCATAGTTTTGCCACACATACGAGCAGTAAATTTCCTGTTGGTTCTTCGTTTTCTACCGGGTTTTGTCCCAGCCGCTGCACTTTCTACACAGCATATTTATTCTGCCAGTAACGCTTTATGCAGGCTCTCCTCGGAGTTTTTCCACATTTCTTCATTGAATCCTTTCAGAAACGCAGCAAGTATCTTTTTTGACGGGTCATCCATTTTATCAAGGACGTGTCTGCGCTTTAACGATTTATCCATGTTATTCACATGCTCAGGCAGGCTCTTGTAACCGCGGCGTTTTTCTTTGTTCACCGTCATTTCGCAGGCAGTGACTCCGGCATAATAAGGCTTTCCCTCGCTGTTGTGGTCCGTTGTCACCCAGACGAGCCAGTAAAGCTTTGCTCCTTCCGGAACCTCTTCCTTGTTCGGGAGAAATTTCACTCTTTTTTCAACCTCGGACCGGGCATGGAGTGCGCCCATATCTATAAAAGCATCATTTTCTTCCGGGTCGACAAAAATCGGTGTCATATTATCAAGGCTGAGGGTGCCGGCGCCGTAACCACCATGTCCATCAGTCGAATCCCCGCTTAAAATATTAAAGCCGGCACTCTTGCGTTTCTTGTTATTATCAAAAAGGTCCATGACCTATCTACTCCTTTTTGTAGTTTCTGTTTCTATCATACGTTCTTATTGTAAGTTCTTCAAAGAATTGATAAAATCGAGCGCTTCCTGCATATCTTCCTCAGAATAGTTCTGGCTTTTTTTCAGCGCAAACACTTTTTCTTTCATTTGTGCTTCCGGCAGGTCTTCAAAATACAGCACAGTAGAGACCAGCTCTAAAAACCTGGAGCTGTGGCCATTAAGATGTTCGATAACTCCCGACGCTCTGTGGTCGAGCCACTCATTCGGAAAAGCGTCCAGAAATTCCTGGCCCTTCTCGGTAACTTCATAACGGTACTGATAGTAACCCGCTTTCTTTTCTTTTACTTCGGTCACAAACCCGAATCCGCACAGCTCCTCTACTCGAAGAGTCAGCTCTTCAGAATAAGGACCATACATATGAAACGTGTATTTTTCCTGAAAAGGAAGATTTAATTTCTTTCCGATATATACCATTTTCTGCAGTTTTTTTCGTCCAATAACTTCCCCGGCGCCGTGCATCAGCACCATAATCTTTGTGTGTTCCGGCAGCAAACCGAGCCCTCCTTCTGCAACTATCTTTCCTTTATTATGTAGCAGTCCTACCCATCCGGGTGCTCTGTTTCTGTTTTCCCTTCCGGGTGCAGCAATATGTCCTTGATTTGTTGTTTTTCCTCTTCATGGCCGGGAGTCTCAAGCAGCTCCGCCGGGAAATACAGTTTATGGTCTGTCCGTTTTTTTCCGGAGATTGCCTCCACCACGTCTGACTCTCTTGAGAGCTCGCGCAGCTTTCCTTCCGGCATTAATAAATGGATCGGCATCCGCTCTTCTTCCTCCCCGGGCCGGTAAAAATCATACGGGAGATCGGAAGAAGAATCAACCACGAGATAATAATCCGGGTCAATCTCTGCTTTGAGGAATAATTCCTGCAGACGTGTCCACTCCCTCATCACAAAATTATGGTCAAATTCAACATATTTAAACAGGCGCCGGTTCATAAAGCGCTGGCAGAGATCACGGAGAATCTCATCCTCTTCCTTCTGCCACATTTGAAAATAATACAAAGTAACAGATTCATCAAGCTCTAAATAGCCTTCCAGTGACAAGTTCCCTTCAAAGAATCCTGTAAAATGCCCCGGCTTCTGGCGGAAGTCATAGCCCCTGTGATGAAGCACCTTCACGCGGTGCAGAATTTTACTAAGAATGACCTCCGCACTTCGTGTGACGGGGTGAAAATATACCTGCCAGTACATTTGGTAGCGGCTCATAATATAGTCCTCCACCGCATGCATGCCGGTGTATTTTATGACTGCCTGGTCCTCCATCGGACGCATCACTCTAAGAATGCGTTCCATATCAAAGTGACCATAGCTTACCCCCGTGTAAAAGGCGTCCCGCTGCAGATAATCCATGCGGTCTGCGTCAATTTGGCTCGATATCATGCTGACAACGAGCTTGTTTTGGTACGTCTTTTCGATGACATCAGCCACTTTTTGAGGGAAATCATCACCCACTCGCTTTAATTTCTGGTTCACTTCTGTATCGCCTGCGATAATTTCTCTCGTCCACCATTCATGGTCTGTATGAAACACTTTTTCAAAGGAATGTGAAAATGGACCATGGCCTATATCATGCAGAAGTGCCGCACTTAAACAAAGGAGGCGCTCCTCTTCATTCCAGTTTGGTCTTCCTTGAAACACTTCAATGATTCGTCTCATGATTTCATATACACCGAGAGAATGATTAAACCGTGTGTGCTCTGCTCCATGAAAGGTTAAAAATGTCGTGCCGAGCTGCCGGATCCGGCGGAGCCGCTGAAATTCCTTCGTTCCGACAAGCTCCCAGATCAACTCATCCCGAATATGTATGTAACGGTGGACGGGGTCCTTGAATACTTTTTCTTCTTTTAATATTCGATTTCCTGATGCCATAACGTTCTCCCGCCCTCCTTTAACTATCGTGCTTCCATTATATCAATTTCCTAAAGGTCATGCTGACTTTCCCGGTAAAGAATTGAAGTAGAAATTTATAAAGTGCCCGCTGCTGGATATTCAAACACGTTCTGATCATAGCTCGTGCTGTGTGCGGACATGAGTTCCGTTATTCCTTCATAATTTGCTCTTTTTGAACCGTTGACGGACATCAGGTTAACTCAAACGCCGTTTTTCGTATCGTTCTGCGATGGGAAGAGCATCAAAAAAGAGGCAGATGCAGCACCCGCCTCACTCTACTCTCTCGTTATTACAAACATCAGGTGGCTTCAAACTGCCTGTACAGGTCCTTCAATGCGGCAATCAAAGCATTAGTCGCCTTGCCTTTATAATGCTTCTCGATCAATTGAATCGCTTCCTCGACGCCGTCCTTAATACAGACGCCTTTTAAGAGATTATGAATAAAATCACGTCCATGGTCCGTTGCAAGGGTGCACGAGGCAACAAGAATGACTCCATGCTCCACGTCCACTTCTGTCGTAATCGTGAGAGAATCGAAAACGCTTTTTGCCGCCATTCCTTGAGGAAGCCGGGCATGCCCCGCAATAAAAGTAGTGTGATAAATCGCCATATTGTCGGTCCTCCTGATCTTTCTTCGTTTAACTGAAGCTTAAATAATTCCATTCTTCTTCAGCATCTCAATTTCCTGCTTTGACAATCCCCTTTCCTCTGAGAGAATATCCTCTGTATGCTGCCCAAGCTCAGGAGGGGCGTCTTTAACATCAGGTTCGAAGCTAGAAAAACGAAGCGGGCTTCTTACAGTTTTCAAACGACCAAGTGTGGGATGATCATATTCCTGCACCATTTCTCTCGCTTTTACCTGCGGATGCTCAAATACCTGCTCCACATTGTTGACTGCCCCGCAGGGCACATTATGGTCGACCAGCACCGATTCCCACTCGTACGCCGTTTTGTCCTTGAACCTCTCTTCAAGAAGAGCTCTCAGCTCCTGACGGTGCTGAATTCTGAGCCCATTTGTCTTATATTCTTCCAATTCCGCCCACTCAGGGCGTTCCATTGCCTGGCACAGACTTTGAAACATCCGGTCATTCCCTGCAGCCACCATGATTAGTTTATCCATGCACATAAACGTTTCATACGGGGTGATATTGCCATGCGCATTACCCACACGGGTGGAGACATGGTTTTTAATCAGGTAGCTGCTTGCGATGTTGGCAAGGGAGCCGACCTGCACGTCGAGCAGGGACAGATCAATATGCTGTCCGACCTGTTGTTTATCCCGAAGCATCAGCGAGGAGAGCACACTGATACCGACGTAATGAGAAGCCATAATATCAACAACGGGAGTCCCTACTCTCGTCGGATTCCCATCTGGTTCCCCGGTAACATCCATTAAGCCGCCGACCGCCTGAATAACAGGGTCATACCCTGGGTTCCCCTTCAGCGGTCCGGTCTGGCCGTAGCCCGTCACCGAGCAGAGAATAATTTGATCGTTCACTTTTTTTAATTCTTCGTAACCGATGCCGAGCCGGTCCATTGTTCCTGTTTTAAAATTTTCAATCACGACGTCTGCATCCTTGACGAAATCAAGAAAGAGCTCACGGCCCGCTTGTTTTTTCAGATTGATCGTCATCGATTTTTTATTACGGTTGGCAGATAAATAATAAGTGCTGCTGTCTTCGATGAACGGCCACCAGTGGCGAATGTCATCTTTTCCTTCCGGAGCTTCCACCCTGATAACATCTGCTCCGAGATCGGCCAGGATCATAGACCCGAGCGGGCCGGCGAGGACTCTGGAGAGATCTAATATTTTTACATTTTCTAAAGGCTTAATCATTGGATACGCACTTCCTTTACGTTTTATTGGAAAAGAGAAGGCGTGTTCTAGAAAGGTCATCTCGTCATCAGAGTCCGTCCGCTTCGTTCCTTTTACCGTACACAGGAGAGAAAAGGGGAAGCAGTCTTCCTTTCTAGCGGCCGAAGGAAAGCCGGAACTTCAGGCAATTTCCTTCCAGGAGATATTGCTGACATTCAGCATGGCTTCGTAAGCAGAGGAGACGATTTACACTCCCTGCAGTATTTCGTTATAGAGCTTTGACCATGCCGCCGTCAACAACAAATGATTGACCTGTAACGTACGTATTCGCACCAGAGCACAAAAATACAGCCTGCTTTGCGAATTCTTCCGGTTCGCCGTACCGGCCGAGCGGGATGGAGGACTCTGCCTGCTTCTTAATATTTTCTACGCTCGTATTCGCTTTTTCGGCCTTGATTCCATCGAGCTCGTCGACCCGGTCCGTTGCAATTCTCCCTGGTCCTATTGTATTAATTAAAATATTATCTGATGCCAATTCCTGTGACAGGCTCTTAGACAGCCCGACGATCCCTGCGCGGAACGTATTCGATAAAATCAAGTTATCAATGCTCTGTTTAATGGACGAGGAGGCGAAGTTAATAATGTGCCCGCGCTGTTTTTCCTTCATGGAAGGCAGCACGGCACGGATCGCCCGGATAAAGCTCAGCAGATTTAATTGAAATGCCTGTTCCCACTGCTCATCAGTGAACGATTCAAACCCTCCTGCCGGCGGTCCGCCTGCATTGTTTACGAGCACATCAATAGGGCCGAATTTTGAGACGGCGGCGTCAACGAGACGTGTGATATCCTCCGGTTTTGTAATATCACAGGCAGCATAGGCGATATTTTCATTGTTTGTCTGTTTAATAATTTCCTGCTGCGTCCTGGCGAGATCATCTTCATTTCTGCTTGAAATCATGACGTGGGCGCCTTCCTCCGCAAATTGCAGAGCTGCTGCCCTGCCAAGGCCCTTGCTCGCTGCTAGCACGAGGACAACCTTTCCTTCCAGTTCTAGATCCATTAGTGATCACATCTCCTTTGTCTATTTTTTTAAGTCTCTTACATTGTTTACTAGCTTTTCAAAGTCGTCAATATGACACTCTACCGTATCTCCCTCTTTAATTGGCACCGCCCCCGGTGTCCCAGTCGAAATAATGTCCCCCGGCTTTAAGGTCATTACCTTTGAGTGAAAGGATACCAGATTCCACGGCGTAAAAGTCATATTAGAAACTACGTTTTTACGATGCACTTCCCCATTAATCACTGTCGCTACCTCCAGCCGATTTACATCCTCCACTTCATCAGCTGTCACCAAATGCGGCCCGAAGCTGAAAAAGGTGTCAAAGCTTTTCGAACGGGTAAGGTAGCGGGGATTTTTTTGTAATATATCTTCAGCCGTCATGTCTATTATGGTTGTAAATCCAGCTATGACATGCGGCGCTTCTTCCTCGGAAACATTCTTGCACTCTTTTCCTATAATAACCCCCAGCTCTGCTTCTGCGGTCGTACGCTCCGACTGAGGCGGAATTTCGATAGTGTCTCCCGGGCCGATAATGCTTGTATCGGGCTTCATAAAGCTGGCGGGCTCTGTATTGGGCGCCTTTTCACTGAGGTCCGATGCGTGCTCGACGTAATTTAAGCCGATGCCCCAGATTTTCCCGGGGTGATTGTATAACGGCAAAAATGAATAATCAGTGGTGATGCTCTGTTCCAGGCAGACTTTCTCATTTTTCGCGTGCCATGCTTTGAGATCTTCAAGTTCGTTATTTGTCAGAATCGAGAATAGGTCTTCTCCCCAGCTCTTGCTTTCTTTTTGATTGATAGTTTTTACCGGGGTCACTCCGTTTTCGGTAACAATCGCGGCAAGCTGCTCTCCTTGAATTTCCACGGTTGCTAGCTTCATGGTATCCACATCCTTTTTTTATAGTTCATAAATGAATTTCATAATTCAGTCTTTGATAGATAAATGCGAATGTTCAATTGATTTTATTCGCTATCATTCGATTTTTAAAACTTAAAGATAATTATGAAATTGATTCAGTTCATTTATGAGTTTTATGAGATAAGAAAAGAAGCGTCTTTTTCCATTGCCATTTTTTCGATATTTTCAAATGCGGTTGTTAACACTTTTCGCAGTGTATCGTAGGTGCCCGCTCCGATATGAGCGCTCGCAATCACCTGATCCAGTCCGAGGAGCGGGTGATCTTCCCGCACCGGTTCGTTTTCCCATACATCAATGGCAGCCCCGGCAATTTCTTTTTCAGTTAGTGCCTCGTACAATGCCTTTTCGTCAACAACACCTCCTCTGGAGACATTAATTAACAGCGCATTGTTTTTCATCCTCCGAAGCTCGGGGGCGCCGATTAAGTGCTTTGTTTCCTGTAAAAGTGGAATGTGCATGCTGATGATGTCTGCCTGTTCAAGCACACTTTCAAGAGCAGCATAGGAAGCATTCAATCTTTCTTCTTCCTTATCCGGCACACGCAGGACGTCATAATAAATAATGTTGGTGCCGAAGGCGCTGGAGAGCTCAGCCACCCTACGTCCGACGTTCCCAAATCCTATAAAGCCGTGGGTTTTACCCTGCAGTTCGAAAGAGGATGTCCGGTGCCTCCACATCGGCCAGCTGCCCGCCTTTGTTTCCCGGTTGATGACCGGAAGTTTTCGATAAAGCGCTAAGATAAATGATAAGGTCAGTTCGGCCACCGCTCCTGCATTTACTCCTGGTGTATTGGCAACCGGAACTGCAAAGTCCCTCGCTGCCTGCAGATCAATATTGTCCACGCCTGTGCCCGTTTTTTGGATGAGACGGAGCTGAGATGCCTGTTCAATTTCCTTGCGCCCTACCGGCGCCGTTGCTGCCAGAAAGAAATCAGCTTCTGCGAGCGCTCTTTCTTTGTCTGATACTTTTAAATCAGCAAAAAAGATCAGCTCCGCAGCAGACGGCTTCAATTCTTGCAGCAGCTCCTTTAGGCTGCCGGAAGCTTCATCAAAATATAGAATGTTTCTTTCACTCACAGACGTCACCATCCTTTATGGAATTCGGGTGATGCAGAAAAGTTCATCATGTCCAAGAATTTCTGATTTGACCTGGCTGCCGGAAGCGACAGCAAGAACGTCGTTATAAATTGTGTCTCCCATTTCTTCGAGAGTGCTTTCACCAGTCATTACCCGCCCTGCATTAATATCAATATTTTCCGTCATCCGTTCGTACGTTTTGGGATTGCCGGTAATTTTCAATACTGGAACGCCTGGAAAGCCGGTCGGTGTTCCTCTTCCCGTCGGAAATGCAATCAGCTGGGCACCTGCTGCCACCTGTGCCGTCGCTACTTCTCCGTCATGGCCGGGGGAATCAAGCAAAAACAAACCATTTCCTTTTTTTTCTTCCCCATAAGAAATTACCCCTGAAAAAGGAGCTTCTCCAGCTTTCTTCATACTGCCGAGTGATTTTTCCACCACACTTGAAAGCCCGCCGTCATAATTACCTTTGGAAATAAGGTGGTTGCGGTCGGCATTGCTTGAAGCTGCCGTCTGACGCAGTAATTTTTCTTCGGTTCTTTGAATAACATCCAAAATTTCATCGTGAACCGCAGTGTTTACCGCCCGTCTAGCTAAAATATCTTCAGTTCCGATCAGTTCTGTAATTTCTCCAAGCAGCGAGGATCCCCCATTTTCGACAAGTCGATCCGAGGCCAGCCCAAGAGCCGGGTTGGCGATTAATCCGGACGTCGTATCTGAGCCTCCGCAGTTCAAAGCAAGTGTTAATTCACTGACTGGAACTGTTTCGCGCTGCTGCGCAGAGATCTTATGCTGCATTTCTCTTGCTGCTCTCGTGCCCTGCTGTATCGCTTTCAGGGAATCCCCTTCCTTTTGAATGACCACCGTTTCGAGGAGCTTTTCGGAGGAAGAAATGCCCTCGGCAAGCTCATATGGGGAAAAGCGCTCACAGCCCAGGCCGACAACCACCACCCCGGCAAAGTTAGGGTTTCTCCCAATATTAATTAATGTCTTCGCCGTTATTTCTAGGTCCTCCCCGACCTGACTGCAGCCGACTGGGTGCCGGAAGTACACAGACCCCGGCACTTGATAAGCGATTCTTTCTGCGACCTTGCCCGAGCAGAAGACTGATGGAATAATGGCAATTAAATTACGGATGCCGACTTTGCCGTCACTGCGTACATAGCCCATAAAGGTATCACTCATTTGTTTATTCCCCTTTCACAGTACATGTTGTGATTGTGAATCCAATTCCCCTTATGAACTGGTGTCATCATTCTACCGATCATTTCCCCGTATTTATACACTGCTTCGTCTTTGTTAAGATCAACAAGTGCTAGTTTATGGCCAAAAGAAATTTTCTCATGAACTGTCACCATAAATTCCTCTGGCCCCTTACGGACGATGCAGGTCTTGCCGGCAGGGATATCCTGCAGCGCTACGGCCGTATTATCTCTGTCATCGATCATCAGCGCGGCATGCTTTTCATGATTTACAACGAGCTTTAATTCATCAGAACTCACTTCGATTTCCTCCTTATTACGTAGTCAGCCTCTTCACTAACCTGCCGGACCCATCAAAAGATAGAGATGATTCCTCGTGGACGCGGTAAGTTACTTCCTGTCTCTCCATTTCATCGAGCACCGGCGCGGATACAAGCATTTTCTCCAGATGCAGCGTGTTGGGAATCTGGATACACCTTGCATTTTCTGCTTCAGCGTCCGGTCCAAGACTCTGAAAAGCAGTCTCAATCGATTGCTTTTCCGTATCATAAATAAACGGGAACATCGCCCTTCTCAGATACGTACTCGTTAACGCATTGGTATACGTAGCATTTCTGTCCACTTTATCGATAAGTGCCTGTGTCGTAAAATCAGCAAGGCCAATTCCCTGCGCATTGCCAAACGACCGCTCGGCCAAGTCCAGCACGGTAATTCTATTCACCGACGGCGCTTCCGGCTCTTCCACTCCATCAATGCGCCAGCGTCCGATAATATTTGGATCCATGCCAGTGCCGCTGAAAATTTTTCCCATCTCTTCTACGATCAGGACATCGATATTATGGACGGGCAGAGATGGCATCATCTCTTTTGCTTTTACAAGAAGTTCTGCTTCCCGCTCAAACCAATGCTGAGGCTCCACCAGCTGAATGTCCGCCGTTTCTTCGTAGCCGTTTTCAATGATGGCGAGTCCGCATAAAATCGGCGTGGTTTCCAAAGCTGTTCTGCAGACACCTGTGATATTCTGCGCCATCTGGCCGGCGCCATGGCTGTGAACATAGGTGGCTCCTTTAATTTTGCCAAGACCGATTGTAACCATTTTACTTAAACCGCTTTCCACACTGCCTCTAAAGGCCGTATGTGCTTTCACGCGGTTTACTACAATAATGCCGCCTGCACTGCAGGCATGCTTATCAATATACACAGGCACCCCTTCC
The DNA here is from genome assembly GCF_042139015.1 of Alteribacillus sp. HJP-4. Classification (NCBI taxonomy): domain Bacteria; kingdom Bacillati; phylum Bacillota; class Bacilli; order Caryophanales; family Bacillaceae; genus Alteribacillus; species Alteribacillus sp. HJP-4. The sequence goes on from NZ_JBHIKY010000018.1 coordinate 20,724, forward strand.
TCCGTGTGCCCGGTAAGCTCGACTTCCATTGATGAGCGGATTTCAGCCCCAACCGCTTCTTCTGTTATGTGAAGGTGTTTGAGCACCTCTCGTTGTCCTTGGGCAGTAGCGCCGCCGTGACTTCCCATCGCGGGCACAAGAAAGGGGATAAGTCCAAGGTTTTTTACGTACTCCACAACATGCTTTGTGATTTGGTCTATGTTCGTAATCCCACGGCTTCCCGCAGTAATAGCGACCTCGCTGCCTCTTTCGAGCGAATGAAGTGCTTTACACTCTGAAAGCTCCTTCTCAACCCCCTGCCTGATGTCGATAAGCTTGTCGTCAGCAAGGGTTTGTTCTATCTCATACAGCTTCATTTTACCTCCACTCCTTTTCTCCTTATTGAACAAAACTTATCGCATAAATAATGAATGACATAAACGGAATAACCACTACCACGTACTCCCAGCTCCACAGTCCGACCTGGATCGGACTTTTATTTAAAATATTTCCAAGCGTCAGGTTTAACGCGGTCACCGGCGAGATGATGGTTGCGACCGACCAGCCGGCAATCATTGCCAGCCCCAGCGTTTCAGCGTTTACAGCCATTGAGGAGAGCGGCACGCTTGCACCGATTAATGAAACTGTTAAAATTTGGTGGATGCCTAAAAACGCGAGAAATGCAATCAAAAAAATGATTAACAAAATGATAAAAAAGGAAGAAGCACGGTTAAAATAAACAAACATCATTTGCATTGCATCCGCTATTGCTGTTCTTTTTACCATTTCCGCAAAGAAAGCGGCTGCAATAAAAAGGACGGCTTCATTATGGAGATTCGGCAGGACAGTATGTCTATAATGCTTCATGGAACCAAAAAAACTGCGTGATTCTCTAATCATCAGCGACCAGAGCAATGGAAAAAGAAATCCAACAATGCTGATCATCACGACCAGATTAATTTCAAAGAATAGATCCGCAATAAATAAAAGCAGAAACATCAGTCCGAAAACAAAAGCGAGCTCCGCCCCTTTTTTCATTTTGATGGATTCCTGGGCCGGCAGCTCTGGCACCGAAGGGTAATCTGCTTCTTTTAACTCGATCTGCCTTGCTTCTTTATATATCAGCCCAAGAGAAACTGCCGTGCCGCCAATGACGAGCAGCAGTCCCCAGAAAATAAAGGGAAACAGGGACAGTTCAAGCATGTTCACAATAATCGCGACACCGGCAAAATACGGCGACCAGCACATCGAAATGGAAAACCCCTGAGCAAGTGCTTTCGTAAAAAACTTCTGCCGCTGCTGAATGTCTTCCGAAAAAAGGTCATAGCTGATTCGAACGGAGCCAAGATTCATAAAGGAAGACAGCATCGTCGTCGATAAGAGAATGTTTGAAAACAACGTGATCGGCCGCTTCAGAAAACGATGGCTGAGCTTATATACATAATCAACATACCCGCCATTTTTTAATGGATAGGAAAACAATGGCACAGCTACAAATAAAGCGACGAGAGGTAAATTTTCAAGCAGGCCGGTCTGCCAGGAGGAAAAGCTTAACCCCTGCTGAAAGTAAATCAGGTGCCCTGTACCAAACATAAGCACCGCCATGATTTTCGGAAACAAAGCCATGAACGGCAATGAATAAACGATGACAAAAAAAGTGAGCCATACGACTACATTAACGTTCGGCCAATGGAGTATGGAAAACAAAATAAACACGACGGAAAGTATCAGCAGTAAGTATCCTCTTGAGATAGAAACCTTTGAATCAATTACATGCACCGGACTTCCCTTCTTTATCTATGATTTATCTGTCATCAGCGCCTGAAAGATCTCCGCCTGTCAGAAAATCAAAATCACAGCCTTTATCTGCCTGCAGAACTCTTTCCTGATACAGCTTTGTATACCCTCTCGCTGATTTTTTCACTGGAGAGCTCCAGCGGCTCTTCCGCTGTACGAGCTCCGTTTCCTCTACACAGAGATTGAGCCTGCGTTCTTCGACATCAAGCTCTATCATATCTCCGTTTTCCACTAGTGCGAGCGGCCCTCCGGCGGCAGCTTCTGGGGCAACATGAAGGACAACTGTCCCAAAGGCGGTTCCGCTCATCCTGCAGTCCGACAGGCGGACCATGTCACGGACGCCTTCTTCGAGAAGCTTTTTCGGAATAGGGAGCATGCCCGCTTCCGGCATCCCTGGAGCACCGATCGGTCCGGTATTTTTTAACACAAGTACGTCATCTGCTCTTACATCTAGTTCAGGGTCATTTACTTTTGCCTCCATGTCCTCTACAGATTCAAAAACTACCGCTCTGCCTTTATGTTTTAATAGATTTACTGACGCCGCCTTTGGTTTAATAACTGCCCCGTCCGGTGCGAGATTTCCCTTAAGTACAGCAATTCCTCCGCCATCGAATAATGGCTTGTCAAATGTATAAATCACCTCTCCGTAATTTTTTGGAAAGCTCTGCCCGACAAGATTTCCGGCATGTGTATTTCCGGTTACGGTCCTTTCCTCCATGTGAAAAACCGGTTCCAGCTCTTTAATAACTGCCTGAACGCCGCCTGCATAATAAAAGTCTTCCATTTGATATTTCCCGGCCGGCCTCAGGTTGGCGATAAACGGCGTTTCTCTGCCAATTTCATCAAATAATTCAAGCGGAAGCTTTATATTGAGTCTTCCTGCAATGGCAATTAAGTGAATAATGGCGTTTGTAGATCCACCTACAGCCATAATCATCTTAATCGCATTTTCAAATGCTTTTTTAGTCATCAGCTTCGAAGGAGTCAATTGTTGCTTTACTAACGTGACCGACTGCTGTCCTGCTTTTTGGGCGATATTCAACAGTTTGTTCTCCGTCGCAGGAACAGCAGCAGTTCCCGGAAGCGTCATTCCCATTGCCTCGGCTGCGGCAGCCATGGTGCTTGCACTTCCCATCACCATACAGTGCCCGGAAGTCGGGGCCAGTGACTCATTAATATTTTCGAGTTCTTCTTCCGTGATTGTTCCGCTTCGGTATTCCTGCCAGAAAAAACGGCAGTCAGAGCAGGCACCGAGTGTTTTCCCTTCATACTGGCCGTTTCTCATCGGCCCTCCCGAAACCATAATGGAGGGGATATCAGCACTTGCGGCTCCCATCAGTTGAGCCGGCGTCATTTTGTCACAGCCTCCGATTAAGACAACACCATCAATCGGCTGGGCCCGGATCATTTCTTCTGTATCCATAGCGGCCAGATTCCGAAACAGCATCGACGTCGGGCTTGTAAAACTCTCCCCTAAGGATATCGTCGGAAACTCAAGGGGGACGCCTCCTGCCATCAGCACTCCGCGTTTTATCGCCTCCGAAATGGAATCAAAATGAGCGTGACAGCGATTTATTTCACTTTTCGTGTTAATAATGCCAATGACCGGCTTTTCAAAGTCCTCCGCATCATGTCCCATATGGCGGGCAAAAGCCTTCCGTAGAAATAAACTAAATCCTTGATCTCCATAAGATGCGGTCCCTCTATTAATGCTCATGTGCTCCTCCTTTTTTGTGTTCAAGCTGAACCAGGCCTTTTGCGACTTTATTGCCCAGCTGATTGGTGACACGAATCTCCCACTCTAAGTCATGTGCAGATACGGCCTCCATAATTAATTGATCTCCGGTATACACTTTTGCTAAAAATGTCGTTTCTAATTTCTTCATGTAGAATCCGTCGGAGACTTCGTCTGCAAACAAACTGCTTATCCAGCCCATTGTGAGCATGCCGTGGACAATTGTCCCTGGTAAACCATGGGTTCTGGCGGCTTCTGCATCAACGTGGATCGGATTAAAATCTCCGGATGCAGCAGCATAATCATCAATCATTTGCTGAGACACCGGCGGCAGTTTTTTATGTTTTGAGGAAGAAGCGTCCTGGAGGACTTTTTTCATTCTCCACCAGCCTCCTTCCTCCAGAGCGTTTCCGGAAGAATTAAAAGGCGGTCTCCATAAAAAACTCGATTTTGCGAGACATCTTCGCCTGTCTGTTTGATGTAAACAAACAGCATCTCTCCGCTCTTCCCCTGCTTTTTCACAATGTCCTGGAGCTGAAAGCAGCAATAGATCACATCACCGCTGTACAGGGGGCGGTCATAACAGTAAGACTGTTTGCCATGAATCATTCCGGCTTTCGGAAGTGAAAAGCTGTGGATGCTCCCATATTCCAGAGTACGAGGAAAAGTCGGAGGCGCGAGAAGAACATTGGAAGTTCCACCTGCTGTCACCTCTGGAAAGTTGACTGCTTCTGCAAACCTCTGTATTTTTTCAGTTTTGATTTCATTTTTTCTTTTTCCTGAAATTCTTCCAATGCATTCTGCCCACGGTATCAAAAGTTATCACCCTTTATACTCCGTAATGTCGTTGTACGTCTCGACAATGTGAAGCAGGCTCTTTTTATTGCGTTCGATATGAAACCTTATCATCATCGTCGTCAATTCTTTATCCTTTTTTTTGATTGCCTCGAAAATAAGGCGGTGCTCCCGCTGCGCTTCTTCAAATTGATCCCGTAACAAGCGCGGGCTTGCGATCGGAAGGTATCCTGACCAAAGCATATCGACCTTCTGCTTCACCCTTCTCCAGCTGCTCTTTTCCCGCATTTTTGCGTGATAGCGCTTATTAAGCGAAATATAGTATTCTAAGTTTTCATCATGGAGTTCAAAATGCTCCATTTCCAATAAAATTCGTTCTAATTCCTCAATATCAGCGTTCTGGATATAAGGGAGTGCTTTTTCTACCGCCAACGATTCATTAAATGCCCGGAGCGTATAGATTTCTTCTACATCATCTGCTGTGATTGGAAGAACCACCGCTCCTTTTCTCGGTGTTGTCTGGACAAGCCCTTCCATTTCCAGCTGCTTTATTGCCTCCCTGACCGGCATTCGGCTGACTCCTAATTTTTTTGCCCATTCCTCCTGAATAAGTCTGTCGCCACGTTGAAATTTCCCTTGAAATATTGCGTTCCTGAGTGATTCTGTCACATGCTGCTCGACTGTAAACGACCGCATTTCCTCTAGTTTATTACTCATTCAAGGGTTCCACCTTTTGCATGATAGTTTAAAAGAAAGAGGCGTAGACACCCGCATAATGACGAGTGCCTGCCTGAGAGTGATGTGTTTATTCCAACACTCCTTCTTCTTCATAGTATTTTTCGGCCCCTGGATGGAGTGGAACTTCTCCGGCCCCTTCGGTAACTTTTTCAATATCAAATTGCGTGAATACTTCGTTGGAGCCTTCTAATTCTTCAAGGTTCTCCCACATTGTTTTCGTGATTTCATAGGCGACATCCTCCGGCATTGATTCATCAGCCACTAAGAAATTCTGCATCGCTGTGGTCTGGACGTCTTCTTCCTGGCCGTCATAAGTACCGGCAGGAATTGTTTCCTCAATGTAGAAATCATAATTATCCACCATCGACTGTATTTGTTCGTCATCAATACTGACGAGCTCCCCGTCCGCTGTTGAAATCATTTCACTGACAGCAGAGGTCGGGATACCGGAGTTAATATTAGCGCCGACTGCCTGGTTATTTCTCAATAAATCCGTCGCTTCTGGAAAATCGGCAAAATGGGTTTTTACGTCTTCAAATGACAGCCCATAGGCTTCCAGAATGTGCTGGGAGGCAATTTCAGTTCCGCTGCCAGTCGCACCCGGAGCAAAGTCCTGCCCTTCTAAATCTGCCAGCGAGTCAATGTCGGCATTTTCTTTCATGACCACCTGGTTATAGTTCGGATAAATGCCTGCGAGAATCCTAACTCCTTCATAAGGCTGTTCTTCAAACCCTCTTTCTCCTTCATAAGCCTCCTGTAAAATATTACCCATCACAAGGCCCACATCTGCTTCTCCCTGCGACATAAAGTTCATATTTTGCACACTGCCGTTGGAGGCCTGCGAAGAGGCACTGACTCCATCTACCTCATTCTGCCAAAAATCAGCCAGTACAGCTCCAATCGGGTAATACAGCCCTGTTTCACTTGCCGTAGTGAAATCAATATGGAAATCTCCTTCTTCTCCTTCAGAGTCTCCCCCGCTCAGTCCTTCACTGCCGGAGGCTTCACTTGTGTCTGAATCTTCCGTTCCTCCGGAATCACCACTATCTCCGGAGTCTTCCTCACCGCCGCCGCATGCTGCAAGCAGACTGAAGGAAAATACCCCTGCCATGACGCCCATCGCGAATCGATTTTTCGGAAATTTTGTCATTAGTTCTCCTCCTACAATAAAATATTTATTTAACGTGCTTCATCAATACTCAGCTGTGTATCACATAGCTGTTTCTGTGCTTTTTGTCGTTTTCACCTTTCCTTGGGACGGCTTCAGTTTCTGCCACACAATTACAGTGGCAAGTGCAGCAGCCCCGACCAGATCAAGCCAGCCTGTAGGTTCAATCAAGCAGTAGGCAGTACCAAGCAGTAAAAATCTTTGGATCCAGTTTGCTTTGGATAAAAGCCACCCCTGCAGTCCGGCAGCAAGACAGAGGACTCCGACTCCTGCTGTAAGAGCAGCCATTATACTGGCTGTGATACTGACTCCATCAAACAGCAGCACAGGATTAAACAGGAAGAAAAACGGAATGATGAACCCTGTGATTCCTAATCGGACGGCAGTAAAAGACACCTTGTTCGGCGATGAGCCTGCCAGTCCTGCCGCAGCATACGATGCCAGTGCAACAGGCGGTGTAATATTGGACAATGCTGCAAAAAAGAACGCAAACATGTGCGCTGTCAGCACCGAAGCACCAAGCTCAACCAGCAGCGGCGCAGAAACTGTCGCCACGATAATATAGGAAGCTGTCGCCGGCACTCCCATTCCCATGATGATACTGATGATCATTGTAAAAATCCCCGCAATAAGCAGGCTCCCCCCGGCAAGCTGCAGGATGTTGTTTCCGACCGTTAAGCCGAGACTCGTTAACGTGACTGAGCCTACGACAACCCCGACAATCGCACAGGCGATCCCCACAGAAATAGCGGCACGACAGCCTTCTTCAATCGACTTAATGACGATTCTCAGGTTCATTCTTGTCGATTTCTTAAAGGAGCTAGCCACAATCGTTGCCAATAAAGCAAATACAGCAGCGTAGGTTGGAGTGGTTCCGCTGACAAGTAAGTAAATGAGGACAGCAAGCGGGATGAATAAATGTCCCTTTTCTTTCATCACCTTTAGTCCATTCGGAATTTTATCCTTGGAAATTCCGGTAAGTCCTATTCGCTTTGCTTCAAAATGAACAGCCATAAAAACAGTGAAAAAATAAAGTGATGCTGGAATTAATGCTGCAAGCATAACAGTCGTATACGACACTCCAATAAATTCTGCCATAATAAAGCCTGCGGCTCCCATGACAGGCGGCGCAATTAAGCCACCAGTGGAGGCAACTGCTTCCACCGCTCCAGCAAAGTGAGGTTTATACCCTGTTTTCTTCATGAGCGGAATGGAAACGGCACCGGTCGTGACGGTATTCCCAACGGCACTGCCGTTAACCATCCCCATTGAAGCGCTTCCAATAACAGCAACTTTTGCCGGACCGCCGGCAGAACGCCCTGCCACCGTTAAGGCAAGATCATTAATAAAGTCGGTAAATCCACTGTTTTTCAAAAATGCGCCGAAGAGTACAAACATAAATACGAAAGTCGTAAACACACTCAATGCAATCCCTAGAATTCCCTGGGTGCCCCAGAACATTGTGTCAATCGTTCGGGTGAAGCTGAATCCGCCATGACTGAAAACTCCAGGCATATATGGACCGGCGAAAATGTAGAGCAGAAATATGGCTGCAATAATCGTCAACACGCTGCCGACCACCCTGCGGCTTGCTTCAAACAAAAGAAAGATGGCAATGGATCCAAAGATGAAATCCCAATTACTCTGGTGGATCCCGCTCCATTCTCTCGCGAATTTCTCATAGATTGACAGGAAATATGCTACTGATGAAATCGCCCCTGCGATACAGGCCATATCCCAAATGGTCGGGAGCTTCCTTACTTTTTTATCTTTCTTGCGGGCAGGAAAAAGCAAAAATGCCAGCACTAATAAAAATCCTAAATTCCAGGCACGAAGAAGGATCGATTCCATGGATCCAATGCTGTTAAAATACATTAAAAACAACGCCCAAAAAATAGTGATACCAGTAATGAGCAAAGTCATCGGACCGCGGTAATTTCTGGTCAAACCTTCTTCACTAAGCCTTTCCAGCTCCTTAATCTCCGCCTCTGTCATCTCATTTCCTGCAGCATCAGCTTGTGACATCCTCATCCTCCTTTTCAATTAATGACAACGCTTACATTTAACATTTTTTAAATATCCCGTCCTTGCGGGATCCTGGATCCAATCTGAATCACAAATGACAGCATATTATTCTGTTCTGCTGCAGCTTGTCCTCCTTTCTACGCTGGTTAAAAAAAGCCAGTCCACCCCCCTTATTCAGCAAAGAAGGTGAACTGGCTCTGTGCTCTAAGCCTTAACTCTGGCGTGGAGTTAAATTAAAACACTCAGTCCGTAATGTGAAACTATTCTGATTAATGAAAATAATACGTGGTGTGTTTCCTATTGTCAACACTATATCTAAAAAAACATGAGATTCGTCCCACACACATTTGGTTCAGGACAAAGCAATATTGTCTGTTGGTTTTGCCGTTTAGCGGAAGAAAAGTAAACAGCCCGGCCGCCTTTTTGAAAACAAAAGACAGCCGGGCTGATTGTTATTTTATTGTTAAGACGATGGTATTTGATCCTTCTTTTTCTCAGAACGGTCAATAATATACGCGCATGCCGCATCCCCGGTAACATTCAACGAGGTCCGAAGCATATCCAGAATTCGGTCGACCCCGAGAATAATCGCAATACCTTCGACAGGCAGACCTACCTGCGTCAATACCATGGAAAGCATGATCAGACCAACACCAGGCACTCCGGCAGTTCCGATGCTTGCCAGAGTGGCTGTGAGCACGACCATAATTAATTGAGTAAGTGACAGATCCACCCCATACACCTGCGCGATAAATATTGTAGCTACGGCCTGCATAATGCCGGTGCCGTCCATATTTATCGTAGCGCCCAGAGGCTGAACAAAGCTGCTGACCTGCTTACTGATACCAAGACGTTCCTGAGCCGTTTTCATCGAAATCGGCAGAGTTCCCGTCGAGCTTGACGTACTAAACGCTACGGTCATCGCAGGAAAGAAATTTTTATAAAATTCCAGCGGGTTTGCTTTCCCGATTACTCTGATTGCAAGTGAATAAGTAATAATCGCATGCAGGAGCAATGCGCTGATCAGCGTGATCATGTACATCGCCATCGATTGTATCCCTTCTACCCCGCTCGAGCCGAGAGCGGAAGCGATCAAGGCAAAAGCTCCGTATGGCGCTGTATACATGACAATAGTTACAAGGAACATCATCACACTGTTCCCTTGTTCGAGCAGCTTGTGAATGGCTGCCGTCTTTTCCCCAAGTCTAGCCAAAGCAATACCGAGGAAAATCGCAAGAGCTATGATCTGAAGCATCTCAGCATCGGCAAGAGCCGCTACCGGACTGTCCGGAATGATATTAAGGAGCGTGTCCATGATTGGAGGGGCTTCCTCTGCTTCGTAATTTGCACTTTCAGTATCAAATACACCTTCTTGGCCCGGTTGAACTACATATGCGAGTGTCAGGCCGATTATTAATGCGATAAACGTGGTAATAAGGTAGAAGGCAATTGTCTGTGTTCCAATTCTCCCCAACTGTACGGGATCCTTCAAGCTGGCAGTACCCAGCGCAATGGAAATGAAAACGATCGGCACAACAAGCATCGTAATGAGATTAAGAAAGACCTGGCCGACAGGGTTGAGAATGTAAGTATCAATAAAGTTAAATACGTCTCCAGGAACCGCGTTTAAAGAAAGACCGACGATAACCCCGAGGAGTAACGCTATCAGAATCTTTTTCGTTAAATTCTCCATATTAACCTGCTCCTCTCTATATTTAATTTAATTCGCTAATGTTAGTGAAATTCCCCCCTTTAAAAGGTATATTTTCCGTGTTTCCTATTATGTATTTCAGGACATAAAACCGCTGCTTCCCACACGTAAAACTAATCTTTCATACCCTTTTTCAGATATAGGTTAAACCGCTAAATTTTCAAAACATTCTAACATTAACTATTCAATTTAATAAATCACGTGAGGAAGATGAATTTTGTTTGTTTTTGTCCGTATTTCGCAGAATAAAGTATAACATATCATTCTGCGAACGCAATAACCAAGATATGCTATAATCATTACGTTAATATAGAAAACGAATAAATGCCTCCAAATTAGAATATAAGTTGGTACAGGCTGCAGCTCCTATTCTATCAGTCTGCTTGGAGGTAAGTGTGATACACGGAATCATTCAATTTATGGAAGAGTTTGGGTACCTTGGAATCATTCTGATGATTGCAGCAGAAAATGTGTTTCCTCCTCTTCCTTCAGAGCTTATCCTTGCGTTTGGCGGATTTATGACCACATATACGACGTTAAGTATTCCAGGAGTGGTTCTTGCCTCCACAGCAGGTTCGGTTGGCGGAGCCTTGATACTTTACCGTATTGGAACGTTATTTGATATCCCCCGTCTCGAGAAAGCCGTGGAACGCTGGAAAATCTTAAATATCAATAGAGAGAACCTTTATCGGGCAGAAAGCTGGTTTGAGAAATTCGGACCATGGACAGTTATGATCTGCCGGGTTATTCCGTTAGTACAAAGATTTCCATCCCGGCTGGAATGTCACGGATGAAAATATGGCAGTTCCTTTTGTTCACGACGTTAGGCACGCTGATTTGGAATACATTTCTTGTTTCCGCGGGAGCTCTGTTAAGTGATTCATGGCCGGAAATTATGCGTTTTATGAAAATGTACTCAAATTTTACGTATACCACCCTATGCTTACTTACAGTTTTATTCTTTTTATTAGCTCTCTTTAGAAGAAAAAATAAATAATAGGGGAAATGGAATGGAATTGCTTGAGCTGTTAAAAGCAGTGATTTTGGGAGTGGTAGAGGGATTAACTGAATTTGCTCCTGTGTCCTCAACCGGACATATGGTGATAGTAGATGACATGTGGCTTCAATCGGAATTATTTCTCGGGAAATATACAGCGAATACATTTAAAATCGTCATTCAGTTAGGATCGATCTTAGCTGTAATTATCATATTTAAAGATAGATTTATTGATTTATTAGGTTTAAACCAGCGTGATACGACTGCTTCAGGAGTTCAGAACCGATTAAAATTATCTCAGGTTTTTATAGGACTGCTTCCTGCCGCCGTATTAGGATTATTGTTTGAAGATTACATTGATGAATATTTATTTTCTATCGAAACGGTACTTATCGGATTAGTACTCGGGGCGTTTTTCATGATTCTTGCTGATGCTTTCAGCTCCAGGAAGCCTGCTGTAGTGACAGTTGATCAGATTACGTACAGCCAGGCTTTTATCGTTGGGCTCATTCAATGCTTTTCACTCTGGCCCGGATTCTCCCGCTCCGGCTCCACTATATCCGGAGGCGTGCTGCTCGGAATGACCCATCGGGCCGCAGCGGATTTCACCTTCATTATGGCAGTCCCGATAATGGCAGGGGCAAGCGCACTGTCCTTGATAAAAAACTGGCAGTATTTTACTATTGAAGCTCTCCCATTTTTTATCGTCGGCTTTATTAGCGCTTTTTTGTTTGCCCTCCTTTCCATCCGCTTCTTTTTGAAGCTTATTAATAAAATCAGGCTCGTTCCGTTTGCCGTTTATCGGATCGTACTCGCAGGCCTCATTATTGTGTTTATCCTCTAGCTTATTATGAAATGGAGTCAGATTCATGAATACACATCAAATATTTTATGGAGAAACTGTACGCTGGATCGATCATTCCAGTACAGGCTTACAATTTAACCCGCTTCAGTCGTTTGCTCTCGATGACACTTTCTGCATCAGCACAGGAGAACACCGCTCCGCCCCAGTGATGCGGGCGTGGGTGCACGCTCCGACGATTGTGCTTGGGATTCAGGACAGCCGCCTGCCTCATATAGAAGAAGGCACCGCTTTCCTACAGGAGCAGGGCTACCGGGTGATTGTCAGAAACTCCGGCGGTTTGGCAGTCGTCCTTGATGAAGGAATTTTTAATCTTTCTCTTATATTTAAGGAAGAAAAATTGATCTCGATAAACAGTGGATACGATTTAATGCATGATTTAATGAAAAGAATCTTTCCTGATGCCCCCGGTGAAATTAAGGCTTATGAAATAGAAGGTTCCTATTGTCCGGGAAACTATGACTTAAGCATCAATGGCCGAAAATTTGCAGGCATTTCCCAGCGGCGGATCCGGGGAGGAACAGCCGTACAAATTTATGTGGCTGTCACCGACAGCGGTCCGGAAAGGGCAGCGCTGCTTCAGGAATTTTATGAACGAGCGGTACAGGGCAGAACGGTTAAATACCAATGGCCCCGTATTCGTCCAGAGGTAATGGCATCCCTATCTGAGATTTATGAACAGGAAATCGATATTAAGGATGTGCTGTATCGACTGCTGTCAGCTGCAAGACAACATGGTGTACTTATGCAGTCTTCGTCATTAACTAATGAAGAACTGCATCGTTTTGATTATTTGTTTCAGCGGGTGAGCGAACGTAATCAAAAAGCCCTTGCCTTTTTAGAGGCTTGAAAGTGACGGCAGCGCTGCCTGCTTATTCCACGGCTCGGCTTCTGTTTCCCGCTCCCGGGCCGTATTTCCACCGATGCGGAACGATTTCACGCTCAAGGTTGGGGTTTCCTCTTTTGCGGGGAGCATTTCCACCTCAGCCTAGCTCGTTTCCCTCCTTGCGTTGTGCGTTTCCCCTGAAGTTGGGCAGTTTCCACCGACTGTCTGCTTTTTCCACGTAACAGTTTGCTTATCCCGCTCGCGGTGTTCAAACGCAGGACGCCTGCTACCCCAACTCTTCGTTAAAAACGCAAAAAATGGAGGCAGGGAAAGAATCCCGCCTCCATTGTATATTCAGCTACTATTTATGCATTAACGAGAAGTGTTTTTTTTTCTTCAATTGCCTGTTTGGCTGTAATGAGAGCCAGCTTATAAACGTCCTTTGTGCTGCAGCCTCGTGACAAATCATTCACTGGTTTGTTCAGCCCCTGCAGAATGGGGCCAATGGCGTCATAGCCGCCAAGACGCTGGGCAATCTTATAGCCTAAGTTACCTGACTCAAGGCTTGGGAAGATAAATACATTCGCTTCCCCCTGTAACGGAGAATCTGGTGCTTTCTTTAGCGCAACTGCCGGCACGAATGCTGCATCAAATTGGAATTCTCCGTCTATTACAAGATCCGGTCGAGTTTTCTGTGCTGTCACCGTTGCTTCGGAAACCTTTTTTGTTTCCAAAGAAGACGCAGACCCTTTCGTTGAAAAGCTCAGCATTGCAACTTTTGGATCAATTTCAAACGTTTTGGCCGTTTCTGCTGTCGAAATAGCGATTTCTGCCAATTCTTCAGCGTTGGGAGAAATATTAATGGCACAGTCGGCAAAAACAAATTTTTTGTCCTCTTTTACCATGATAAAGACCCCGGATGTTTTCTGGATACCCGGTTTCGTTTTGATAATCTGTAAAGCCGGCCGCACGGTATCCCCGGTTGAGTGAGCTGCTCCACTCACTAATCCGTCTGCAAAATCAAGGTATACAAGCATTGTCCCAAAATAGTTCGGATCCTGCAGCTTTTCGTGGGCCGACTCTTCTGATTCTTTTCCTTTGCGGCGTTTTACAAATGCAGAAACAAGCTCATCAAACCGCTCGTACGTTTTCGGATCGAATATTTCCGCTTTTGTCAGAGAAACTCCGAGAGAATCTGCTTTTTTCAGCACATCTTCTTTTTTTCCTACAATTATCGGCTTCAGCATCCCATCCTGTGACAGCTGAGCCGCAGCTTCTACAATCCGTTCGTCCTCACCTTCCGGAAATACGATCGATGGATATTCCGTTTTCACCTGGCTTTTAATGCTGTCAAAGAGATCAACCACAGCCATTCCTCCTTCAAGAATCTTGCGTTTCTCACAAAAGCTGTTCTGCTTCGATGAATGCCGTCTCGTTTTCTCTATATATGATACCCGCTGACGGGCTGTAAATAATCTTTTGTGAAAATGTTTCAATCTTTTTTCATACCTAGCATACTCCTCTTTCTGAAAAAAATAAACCAACTTGCATAAAATAGAAATAATAAAAATTTTCTAACTCCTTCTTCCGGCTCTAACCCTTGATATAAAAGCGTTTTCATTCACTTTCACAAGCAGGAATGACGCATAAATTATATAAATATATTAAATGTTTCACGTGAAACATATTGATCTTTTCTACCTTTTCTTATACGTTATAAGGAAATCTCGGCTTTTCGCAAAATCCCAAAGCCGGTAATCTACACTTTTGTCTTTATATATTAAAGGAAAGATAGGAGATTGTGATGAGCCCAAAAATAGGAATGGAGCCAATCCGCAGAAAACAAGCTATTGATGCGGCCAAAGTGTGTATTTTAAATCATGGTTTTGCTCATTTTTCGATTAAAGATGTAGCCAAAGAAGCCGGTATCAGTACGGGCGTATTGTATCATTATTTTCAGAATAAACAGGATCTGCTCGTCCAGGTTTTGAAAGAAACATTTGCTGAAACAGAGCAATCTGTCCGGAAAGCAGTCGACAGCAACCCATCTTTTGAATCTAAATTTACTGCATATTTAGAGACTGTCGTGCATGTCCCTGAGAACAACCCTTCGTTCTACCTGCTGCTGCTGAATTATTTAGCTCAATCTCCTTATAATGAGGATGTCCGTGAGCTCGTTCAGAAGTTTTTTGGAAACCTCACTTCATATCTCGATACTATTCTATTCCTGGGAGTGCAGGAAAATAAACTATCTGAGCTGCAGGCAGGGACATTATCGAGACTTATTATCGGCCAGGCGATGGGACTCGCATTTCAGGAAAACCTGCATCCTCACGAGAAGATGAAGGAGCATCGCCAAGAATTTGTAAGAATTTTTCAACATTATCTTGCTCAAAACAAATAAAAGGGTATATAATGAATTTGATTTATTTATAACGAACGTTCGAAATAAAAAGTTAGGGGGAAGAAAATGGCGTACGAGCATTTGCTGTCACCTATTACACTGCGAAATACTACTCTTTCCACCCGTATTATGATGGGATCGATGCATGTCGGACTCGAGGGAGAAGAAAACGGTCACGAGAAATTAATTGCCTTCTATACTAAACGAGCGCGTGAAAATGTCGGCATAATTGTTACTGGCGGAGCAGCTGTGGCCCCTGAAGGAAGCGGCGGAGAAAATTTCATGTCCATTTTTCAGGATGAAGACATTAAACGCTGGCTGCCGCTTACTAAAAGCGTTCACAACGCCGGTGGAAAAATCGCCCTTCAGCTTTTTCATGCCGGCCGTTACGCATACAAGGCTATGACCGGCATGGATCCAGTTGCCCCCTCCCCGCTCCGCTCTCCGATAAATCCTGATGAGCCTGTGGAAATGTCTGAAACAGAAATTGAGCGTACGATTGAAGCTTTCGCAGCTGGTGCCCTGCGCGCAAAAGAAGCAGGGTTTGATGCTGTAGAAATAATGGGATCAGAGGGGTATCTCATAAATCAATTCGTCTCCCCTGTGACGAATAAAAGAAAAGACCGCTGGGGAGGCTCCTTTGAGAATAGACTGCGGTTTCCATTGGCAATAACCTGTCGCGTACGAGAAAAGATTGGAGATAATTACCCGGTTATCTTTCGTATGTCCGGACTTGACTTAATAGACAACAGCACGACTCCAGAGGAAACTACACGCTGGGCTAAAGAGCTTGAAAAGGCTGGCATTGATTTGTTAAATATTGGGATTGGCTGGCATGAATCGCAGGTCCCGACTATTTCGATGAAAGTTCCCCGAAACCACTTTGCAGGGATTGCTCAGCAGATAAAAGAAAGCGTTTCCATTCCAGTCATTGCTTCCAACCGCATTAATAACCCACAGGATGCAGAGCTTCTTCTGCAGCAGGGTAAAGCGGATATGATTTCGATGGCACGGCCGTTTTTAGCCGACCCGGAAATCATTACGAAAGCGAAGGAAGGACGCGAACAGGAAATCAATACGTGTATCGCCTGTAACCAGGCCTGCCTGGATCATGTGTTTGAAAATAAATCGGCCACCTGCATGGTCAATCCAGAGGCAGGCCGCGAGCTCACTCTTCGACTGGAAAAAACGAAAGTCCCCAAAAAGATCCTTGTGGTGGGAGCCGGTCCGGCGGGGCTAGAAGCTGCTCGAGTAGCTTCAGAACGAGGCCACTTCGTCACCCTCGTCGACGAAAAGAATACAATCGGCGGCCAGCTTAACTATTCACGGATCGTTCCAGGTAAATCAGAATTTAATGAAACCATCCGCTATTACCGAGTTCAGCTTGAAAAACTCGGTGTGAAAATTGCGCTTGGTACTGCGGTTGATAAAACACATCCTCTTATTGAGCAGGCTGATGAAGTGATTATTGCCGCGGGTATCATTCCGCGCGAGCCGGAAATAGAGGGACTTACTTCCAGCAGTCATGTTTTTTCCTATCGTGATGTGTTTGAAAATAATGCTACGGTTGCTGGAAACGTCGTTATCATTGGCGGAGGAGGAATCGCCTGTGATCTCGCTTCCTTTCTCTACGATAAAGGTCACACCACGCTCACCCTTCTTCAGCGAGGCAATAAATTTGCTCGTGGTATCGGAAAAACAACACGCTGGGCTACAATCATGGAGCTGAAAAAGAAAGGCATTCAAATGACAGGCGGTGTCCTTTACAAAAAGGTTCTTCCTGAAGGTATCCTTATTTCAATAGAAGGAAAAGAAAAGCTCGTAGAAGCAGATACGATAATCACCGCAAGCGGCCAGCTTTCCAATCCAGCTTTGTATGAAGCGCTGAAAGCACAGGGCACGCCGGCTCACGTGATCGGCGGCGCCCGTCTTGCTGTCGGTCTCGATGCGAAGCAGGCAATCTATGATGGTGCCCTGGCCGGGAGGGCTATTTAAGAAAAATCGTGTTCGGATTGCTCTCCCTGCCGCTTTCAATATATAGATATTTCAGCTTTTACATTCTGAAAGGAGAAAAATGATGAAGCAAACCACAGTACTTTATGAAAAAAAGGATGGAATTGCACGAATTACCTTGAACCGTCCCGAGGTAAAGAATGCGTTAAACCACGCCATGCACGAAGAGCTTTTTCAATGCTTTCACGAGGCGGAGCAGGATAAGGAGGTAGAAGTAATTGTCCTGCAGGGAAGCGGTGATTCCTTTTGCGCAGGAGCGGATTTAAAAAGCATCCCACTTGAAGATATGGATAATTTTGAGTACGGGCTTTACCTGCGGGACACATACAACCGGTTGATTCTGCTTATAGATTCAATTGAAAAACCGACAGTCGCTTACCTTAACGGTATTGCGGTTGGAGCGGGCCTGAGTATTGCCCTTGCCTGTGACTATCGAGTTGCTGAGCAGAATGCGAAAATGGCACTCAGCTTTTTGAAAATCGGGTTGGTGCCGGATGCAGGCGCTTCTTATTTTCTTCCCCGACTAGTCGGTCTTGGCAAAGCAGCTGAAATGGGTCTTGGAAATACGATAACTGCGGAAGAGGCTTACCGCATTAATTTAATTACATCCATAGGAAATCCTGATGAACTTGCTGAAGATCTCGTGAAGGTCCCTTCAAAAGCTTTTGGCCTGATGATGAGGAACATGAAAAAAGGATCGGAAAAAAGCCTCGCAGAGGTACTCGAAATGGAAGTATCAGCTCAGACTGCCGCCGGCCAGACCGAAGAACACAAGCAGGCAATTAAGCGATTTGTCGACAAGAGAAAGTAAGTTTATTAAAAGGGACACTTCTGCATGCCGTCATTTTCACTACCAGCATTTCTATGTCCTTCATTCGTTGTAGACCAGTAATTTATGATATAGTTGAAATCGGAAAAAGGATGACATAAGGAGTGATTCAACAATGAGTGAAGCTTCACAAACATTGGATGGATGGTATTGCCTGCATGATTTTCGTAATATGGACTGGGCTTCCTGGAAAACTCTTTCGAGTGAAAAACGCCAGAGCATCCTTCATGAATTTATACAGATGATCGGGGAATGGCAGGACGTAGAAAATCAGGAGCGCGGCAGTCACGCACTCTATACCATTGTCGGCCAGAAAGCTGATTTTATGATGATGGTGCTGCGACCGACATTAAATGATCTAAATGATATAGAAAATGCATTTAATAAATCTGGGCTGGCAGAATATACAATTCCCACATATTCATATGTATCCGTCGTAGAACTCGGCAACTATATGCCGCCGAAAGACGGCAGTGACCCGCTCGATAATCCTGAGCTTCGTGCAAGAATTTTCCCGATTCTTCCTAAATGGAATCATGTCTGCTTTTATCCAATGGATAAAAAACGAGAAGGCAATGACAACTGGTACTCTCTGCCGATGAAGGAGCGGCGTGAACTCATGCGCGCTCACGGGATGACCGGCCGTAAGTACGCCGGAAAGATAAAGCAGATTATTACCGGATCCACCGGTTTTGACGATTGGGAATGGAGCGTTACCCTGTTTGCTCATGACGCTCTGCAATTTAAGAAAATAGTTTACGAGATGCGGTTTGATGAAGTCTCAGCCCGCTACGGAGATTTCGGAGCCTTCTATGTCGGGAATATTCTTCTCCCAGAAAAAATCGAAGCTTTCTTTTACGTGTAAAAGCTGTGCAGCCGCACAGCTTTTTTTATTCATAACCTGCCTTCCCTTTTCATACATTGTGATAATGGCATGCAAGCATCTATGAAAATGAGGTGATCGCGTGGCGGTCGTTCAGGCAAACGAAGAGGACATGAAAATGCTTGCCCGATTAATGAGAGCGGAAGCAGAAGGAGAAGGTGTACAGGGCATGCTGCTGGCCGGAAATGTAATGGTCAACCGGGTTTTTGCCTCCTGTATTGATTTCACGGATATTCGTACGATTCCGCAGATGGCTTTTCAATCCCCCGGCGGATTTGAAGCTGTTCAAAAAGGTTATTTTTATCAGCGGGCACGTGATAAAGAAATTAGACTGGCCCGCAGGCTGGTGAACGGCGAGCGATTTTCACCAGCACAAGAATCGCTGTGGTTTTTCCGTCCTGCCGGTGAATGTCCAGCCCAATGGTTCGGACAGCCGAACGTTGGACGTTTTAAGGCCCATTGTTTCTTTTCCCCTACTTATGCAGATTGCCCCGATGTATATCGGTAAAAAAGGAGGAAAATTATGTATAACTATAATTCATGGTATGGCTATCCTGTGCAGGGCTATTATCCCCAGTATGACATGCGTCAAAATGGAAACGGAAATGGGAACGGGAATGGGAATGGGAATGGGAATGGGAATGGGAATGGAAACGGGAATGGCGGAATGCTGCCGATCGAACAATCATATATTGAAAATATTCTCCGTTTAAACCGCGGCAAACCGGCAACTGTGTATATGACTTTTGAAAACAATCCAGACTGGAGCTCGATGGTTTTTCAAGGCATTATTGAAGAAGCCGGCCGCGATCATATCGTATTGAGCGATCCCGATAATGGCAAGTGGTATTTGTTATTGATGGTGTATCTTGACTACATCGTTTTTGATGAGGAAATTGATTATGAGTATCCATTTGACGGCGGCGGTCAGTCTCAGATGGGCACCTACTCTCCCCGCTGAGCAGGATTTGTTTAAAAATCAAACATGTGTGATATAGTGCACCTACAGAAAATTCCATGAACAGCGCAGGCCAACAGGCAGCGCTGTTTTCTCATTTTCTTTTTAAAAATTTTTTAAGCATTCCACTTGAAAGTCAAAAAAGGTCAGGATATAATATGTTTACAAGGTCAAAGATAGTCAAAGTTAAGGCTGATCATTTGTCCTTGAAAAAAATACGTTATCTTTTTAACCCCAACAAAAAGTTTTAAAATAATCGAGCTGTATATATTGAACAATTAAACAAGGAGGAACGAATGATGATGAGATGTGAACATTGTAATGAACGTCAAGCACGTATCGAATTGAATATGAACATTAACGGACATCAGCAAAAAATGCACTTATGCGAAGCGTGCTACCGCGAAATTCGCAGCCAGTTGAAGCAGCCTTCCGGCCAAAGCGGCCAGGGCCAGCCTCATCCATTCGATCAGTTTTTCGGAGGAATGATGAACGGCCAGGCAGCACAGGACCAGCCCGGCCAGAGCCAGACAGCTGCCGGCGGAGGCAAAGGCGGACTAATTGATGAACTCGGTAAAAACCTTTCTGATGCTGCCCGTGCCGGTCTGATCGACCCGGTAATCGGCCGCAATAATGAAGTAGAACGAGTCATTGAAACGTTGAACCGCCGCAATAAAAACAATCCGGTTCTTATCGGTGAGCCAGGTGTCGGTAAGACTGCGATTGCTGAAGGCCTTGCCTTAAAAATTTCAGACGGACAAGTACCGAATAAATTGAAAAATAAAGATATTTATCTGCTTGATGTCACCTCTCTCGTGGCAAACACAGGCATCCGCGGTCAATTTGAAGAGCGGATGAAGCAGCTTCTGAAAGAATTACAGGAGCGCCAGGATGTCATTGTCTTTATTGATGAAATTCATCAAATTGTAGGTGCTGGATCAGCGGAAGGTTCTTCTGACGCCGGCAATATAATGAAACCTGCGCTCGCACGCGGTGAAATTCAGGTGATCGGTGCAACCACCCTTTCCGAATACCGTAAAATCGAAAAGGATGCTGCCCTCGAACGTCGCTTCCAGCCGGTTATGGTTAATGAACCTAACCTTGAGGACGCAGTTGCCATTATGAAGGGGTTAAAGGATAACTACGAAAAGTATCATAAGGTCCGCTATACGGAGGAAGCATTGAAAGCATGTGTCACACTTTCCAGCCGTTATATTCAGGACCGCTTCCTTCCAGATAAAGCGATCGATTTAATGGATGAAGCCGGTTCAAAAATCAACCTCGCTCACAGTGAAGAGGATACTAATGAACTGCAAAGCCGCCTTGAACAGATTGCGGTGGAAAAAGAAAAAGCAACCCAGCAGGAAAACTACGAAAAGGCAGCCAAGCTGAGGGATGAGGAAACTAAGCTTCAGCAGCAATTAAAGGATTCTGAAACATCCAATATACCTGCGGAAGAAAAGGCTGTCGTCGATGTGGAAACAATTCAGCAGATAGTGGAAGGCAAAACCGGTATTCCAGTGCGCCGGCTTCAAAAAGACGAACAGCAAAAAATGAAGGATCTTCCTGATCGGCTGCGTTCCAGCGTGATCGGGCAGGAAAAAGCGGTCGACAAGGTCTCCCGTGCCATCCGCCGCAATCGTGCCGGCCTGCGCCGCGGCAGTCGTCCAATCGGGTCCTTCCTGTTTGTGGGACCAACCGGCGTAGGGAAAACCGAGCTGTCAAAATCCCTTGCACGTGAAATGTTCGGGGATGAAGAATCGATGATTCGTCTTGATATGAGTGAATATATGGAGAAGCATTCTGTTTCTAAACTGATAGGCTCCCCTCCAGGTTATGTTGGACACGATGATGCCGGTCAATTAACAGAACAGGTACGAAGAAAGCCTTACAGCATTATTCTGCTTGATGAAATTGAAAAAGCGCATCCGGATGTACAGCACATGTTCCTGCAGATTATGGAAGACGGCCGCCTGACAGACAGTCAGGGACGAACAGTAAGCTTTAAAGACACGGTACTGATCATGACGTCTAATGCCGGGACCGCGCTTAAGAAAGTCACTGTAGGCTTTGGAAATTCTGAAGATATTGAGCCAAAAATAACTGAGTCCCTCGGTGACTATTTCAAGCCAGAATTTCTGAACCGATTTGACAGCATCGTTACCTTCAAGGAATTAGCACAGGACGACCTTGTAACCATTGTCGATCTTATGCTTGCCGAAATAATCGATGCAGCAAAAGATCAGGATCTGACCATTACAGTATCAGATGAAGCGAAAGAAAATCTTGCAAAAGCTGGATATGACCCTGCATTCGGGGCCAGACCACTGCGCCGGATCATTGAAGAAAAAGTAGAGGATGGCATTGCTGACTTAATGCTCGAAGAAGAAAATATTCAAACCATCCGAGTCGCTGTTGAAAATAACGATATTGCTGTTACAAAAGCATAGCTCCTTCCTTCCCCTGCCAGCTTCCCTTTTCGGGAAGCTGACTTTTTTCATAAAAAATTCATTGGTTTCCTGGACCGGCCTGTGCTACTCTTTAGACTGAGGTGAAAAAATAATGTCATCCGCTATAGGAAAATTACGTATTGCAGGTATGATCGAAGGTGTTTCATTTATCTTACTGTTATTTTTAGCCATGCCTTTGAAATATATGGCCGGAATTGACATAGCTGTGACGATTGCAGGTGCCGCACACGGCGGATTATTTCTGCTGTATATCGGTCTTGTTCTCGTAGTCTGGATACAGCGCAGATGGTCGTTTCTGCGTGCTATGGTCGCAGCAATAGCTTCAGTGATTCCATTCGGCCCGTTTATATTCGATAAAAGCTTACGCAGAGAACAGGAAACTGGCATAGAACCGGATTCTGTACTCGGTTAATAAGAAAACGGCTTTCCTACTAGAAAGCCGTTTTTTCTTCCTCCATCATCATGAATTAGGACATGCTGCATAGAATAAATGGAGTAGAATTTTTGTATGCCTCATGATATAAACAATAGGAAAGTTTTAAAGAAAAATTTATGGTTCACAAAGGAGTCTGTTTGATGGAGTGGAAAAACATTCTTCGCGGCATGGCGATGGGAGCAAGTGATATTATTCCAGGTGTCAGCGGGGGAACCGTGGCGCTTGTTCTCGGTATTTATTACCGGCTGATTGAAGCTATTAATCTATTGTTTTCCAGACGCTGGAAGGAACAAATCATATTTTTTATTCCGCTCGGACTCGGAATATTGCTGGCAATCTTTAGTTTAAGCAATTTGCTGGAATGGCTGCTGCATGAGTATCCAGAGCCCACTTTCGCCTTTTTTCTGGGCTTAATATTAGGGACAATTCCATTTTTACTGAAGGAAGCTGACTTCTCTAATACGTTTTACATGAAACACTACCTTATATTGGCTGCGGCTGCTGCAATTGTTATTTCCTCCGGAGTGCTGCAGGGAGATAAAGAAGGTCCCGTAATGCAGTCTTTAGGAACATCCGATTTTGTACTTTTATTTTTTTCCGGCTGGCTTGCCAGTTCTGCGATGATACTTCCTGGTATCAGCGGTTCATTTGTGCTTCTGATTATAGGAGTGTACCCTACTGTGTTGAGCGCTGTGTCTAATTTAAACCTTCCTGTAATTGTGGTTGTAGGAAGCGGAGTTGTTATCGGCATACTTGTCATGAGTAAGTTCCTTCATTATTTACTCCGAAATCATATTACAGGAACATACTCCGTAATGACGGGTTTTCTTATCGGCTCTCTATTTGTTATCTTTCCCGGCATCGCCGACAGTGCGCTGATTGTTCTGTACAGTGTAATCACATTCGCTGGGGGACTGGCGATTGCAATATATCTTGGAAAAGTAGATAGAACTTCCTAATATCAACGGTTTGAGCTGGGTAAACACCCTTTCTCAAACCGTTATTTATTTCTTAACACAGTCACAGCGCTGCTAATTACCTTCTTTTTTCCTGCCCAATAATTATAATTATGCTTCTTTTATCCTATTTTAAAGACATAGGTTTCCGGGAATAGAAGATTAGCATGTTAGGAGGTGACTCTATCAATGCCTTCCAATAAAGAATTAAAGTCTTTATTAAATAAAAATTCTGTTTTATCGTGGCATGGGAAGCTTGAAAAAATAACAAAGAATATTCCGGAAAATAAAAACCGCGGAGGTCTTGATCCTAGAGTCAAAGAAATTTTGTCATCCCAGTCAAGCGGCCATCTAAAAAAAATAATAGACGCAGAAAACCTGATGGAAATAAGAAATAAAAAAATTAGAAACCGTGACTTATCTCCTTCTATTTCTACAGAAGAGAGAGAAATTAAATTAGAAGACAGGTCTATTCCAATTAGAATTTATAACCGCCAGCATTCCAAAAGACTTCCGCTGATTATTTACTATCATGGAGGGGGCTTTTTTAGCGGAGATATGAATATGGTGGAGAATCCTTGTAAATGGCTGGCATCGGAAGCCGAAGCAGTTGTTATCTCTGTAGAGTATCGTCTCGCCCCCGAGCATCCTTATCAAGATGGGCTGAACGATTGTTATGAGGCACTTCACTGGGCTTACGAGCATGCAGATGAGATTTTGATTGATCGGGAAAATATTGGGCTGATAGGCGATAGCGTAGGAGGAAATTTAGCACTGGGAGTTAACCTTTTAAGCAAGGACAAGGAATGGAATATTAAACATGTAGGGCTGATTTATCCTTTGCTTGATTTGACTGATTTCGCCGGGGATAAATGGAGTTTGAAGCAATATAATTTATCTTTGGATGAAGCTATTATCCGGCATGAACTGACTAATATTAGACAATCTATATTTTTCATTCAATCCGTATATTTAAACGACCTGGCTGAAGCCTTCACCCCACTTGTTTCTCCACTGCGAAGCAATCATAATCATGATTTCGCAGCCGCCACTATTATCACAGCTGAATATGATTATTTAAAAATTCAAGGACAGGAATTCGCAAACCAAATGGCAGACGCCGATGTCGCCGTTCGTCATATTGAATACAAAGGGATGACTCATTCCTTTATTGAAAATTTTGGTCTTTATCCTCAGGCTGAAGATTCTCTCAGCGAAATTGCCAATCATTTTAAAGAAGTCATTCACTGATAGTCGGCATCACAAGGATTTGTTAAAAAAACGAGATTTCGCAGTCTCTGAAGAGTGAACAATGCTTCCGATTAATGATAAGTCGGAAGTTTTTCTTTGTTTGTATTAGAAACTATCCGCTGCTCGGAGTTGACTCCTTGTGCTTCTGGACTTCTCCCAGGATGAAGCCGACATCAGGTATGTTATTTGCCTGTATGGCGGGGTTTTGGGCTTGTTTTTCGGCCGATAGCGGAACTCATGTCCGGCAAATCCAAAAAAAAGAGGCTGTTTGGAGCCATTAACTGCACAATGTCCACAGAATCAGCTGTTCCTGTCCCAGCCTCCTTATTTGCAGATACCACTAGAAGCTTAGGCTTTTAGCACAGCCACAACGAGCATTACCCAGCCTGCGATAAATGCAGTCCCGCCAATTGGTGTAATGGCGCCGAGCCAGGAGATACCTGTAAAAGCCATTGTATACAAACTTCCGGAAAAAATAATGATACCTGTAAATAAAAGCCCGCCTGCCCATCCAAGCGATGCTGAGCTTCCTGCGTATGCTGCTGCGAGTCCAATTGCAAGAAGGCCAAGGGCGTGCATGATGTGATATTGTACTGCTGTCTGGTAGACCTCCATTAATCGTTCTGACAGCTTTCCCTCCAGACCATGTGCCCCGAAGGCACCAAAACCAACCGCTGCAGCTGCGTTAATTGCTCCTAATATGACAAATAGCTTCCACATATCAATTCCCTCTCTTTTGCAATAATGATGTCCTAAAAATCAAGCAGATTTCCACTAGTTGAAGGGATTTCATTTTTCTTTGGTTCTTTCACCGCTTTTACTGGTGCTTCGTAGGCAGGCGCCTGCATATGCGTGTTCAGCTGCCGGGTTCTTTCTGCAGGGACAGACGCCTGTTTGCCCCCGCCTGAAGATAGCAGCACCTCGCAATAAGCCTTTAATACCCTGGCGTGGTCTTTGACCTTCATTTCATTATCATCTTCGGCCTGTTCTGCAAGCTGCATAAGTTCTTCTTCCATTTTTTCAATTAACGTTTGGGCGGAAATATCCATATGTGCTTCACCTGCCCTTTTACCTTAGTAAATTTACTTTTTTGATTATATCACAATGTGGATTCACTCTAAAAACGAAGGTACTAATACCAAACGAATTCAATAAAAAGAGCCAAATTTCTGCATCTACTCAGAAATTCGACTCTCTTATACTTATTTCGTTAATTCAAGAAATCTTTTTGTGTCATTCAATAAGGACCGCGCTGCCTGTTTCCAAAAATCTTGTTGTGTAAGGTCTTTCTGTAAATGCTTTTCAGCGAGATCCTCGACGCTCATGCTTGCTGTATCGCGGAGAAGAGCTACGTACTTGTTTTCAAACGACTCCCCTTCCTCCTTCGCTCGTGCGTAAATTCCCATACTGAACAAATAACCAAACGTGTATGGGAAATTATAAAAAGGAACGTTTGTGGTGTGAAAATGAAGCTTTGCCGCCCAGAAATGCGGATGATAGGAAGCAAGCTCTCCACAGTAAGCCTCTTTCTGTGCTTCCACCATAAGCTCACTTATTTCCGAAGCCGTCAGCCAGCCATCTTTTCTTGCTTCATAAAATCTCGTTTCAAAAAGAAAACGGGAATGTAAATTCATGAAGAAGGCCAGCCCGCGGTTGAGCTTCGCATCGAGCAGTGAAATCTCTTCTTCCTTAGAAGAAGCATTTTCGATAGACGCGTCCGCCACAATCTGTTCTGCAAATGTTGACGCTGTTTCAGCCACATTCATCGCATACTTCGTTGCAAAGTATGGGAGGCCCTTCATCGCGTATTGATGATAGGCATGGCCCAGCTCATGCGCAAGTGTGGCAAGATTGGAAGGTGTTCCTTCATAGGTCATAAAAATTCTTGTTTCATCCGATACAGGAAGGGTCGTGCAGAACCCTCCCGGCCGTTTATTTTCGCGGTCTTCCGCTTCAATCCAGTTTTTTTGAAATGCCATGTCTGTAAATGTAGAAAGCTTGGGACTAAAGGCTGCAAACTGCTGCGAAATTGTCTCAGCCCCGTCTTCATAAGAAATAAAGTCCGAAATTTCTCCGATGGGAGCGTGGACATCATGCCATTCAAGCTGATCGACGCCAATCAGCTCCGCTTTGCGGCGCATGTACGGTATCAGATCTGCTTTCATATCCTCAATGGCGCCCCACATCGCATCCAATGTATCTTTAGACATTCTATTAATCATCAGCGGTTCTTTTAACGGGTCTTCCCAGCCTCGTTTTTCATATAAGCTCAATCGAAACCCGGACAAATGATTGAGCGTTTCAGCAAACAAGTCTGCACGGCTGCTCCACGCCTTCTCCCATTCCTCGAACATTTTCACTCTTGTAGGACGGTGGGAGCTTTCCAGCTTATTCTGTGCCTGTCCTGCGGACAGCTGCTTCGTTTCGCCATTTTCGTCGAAAGGAATCTTTAATGAGCTGACAATGGTGTTATACATTTCGCCCCAGCCGTGGTACCCGTCCTGGGCGAGGGCGTTTGCGAGCTTTTCTTGCTCTGAAGAAAGCTTATCCTCCGTCCACTCTCTTTTTTCACGGATGTAAAAAGTGAGTCCTTCCAGTGCTTCCAGCTTCAAGAGTGCTTCAAATGTTTCCTCTGTCATTTCAGAGATGTGATCTTCCATCTGAGTCATACATGCACCGATACGGATACGATATGGCTTAAGATTGGCCTGCCATTGTTTTGCTTTCTCATCATGGACGTTTTCAGCGGTCAAGCACCCTGCAAAGGAGCCCGCTTCCTGCATTCTTGCCATCAGCCCCTGCAGCTCCAGCAGCAGAGCCGCCCACTCCTCCATCTGCTCATTTGTTTCCGGGACAACAGCAGCGACAAGCTTTTCTTCCAATACCGATAAATCATTATGTAATTGATGTACAAATTTCTTAAGTTCTTCTGAGCTGCTTCCGCCTTTAAAAAGGGAGTCAAGATCCCACCGTTTAGATAATGTCTTGCTCATTCATCCCCTCTGATTTATTTCGACATCCGTAATAAATCAAATGTACCATAAGTTACCGAAATGTTCATTATAAACCTGTATTTATCTATAGAAAAACCCGGATGCCGGTCGGCAGACCAGTATCCAGGTTTTTTTAATTATTTCTCTATCACTGTGTAACCGTATGCTTCAATTTTTGAATATTCTTCTTCTTCTACTACCCAAAAGTGCCCATCATTGTCTTTGACAACTAGTTCATTGTCAGATGCTTCCTGCTTAGCATCAGCTTCAGAATCATATTTTTTAGCAGGAATCTGCAAATCATCAATGATGATATATGCCATCGGTAACACCTCCAGTTAATTGGAAGTGTTCCCGTTCTATTTTTACCCTAAACGAATGTTTATTGAATGTCATCAAATTGTAAATATTTACACTCCGTTTTCTGGTTTCTTATATTTATTTAAATGCGGCCGGAGTTTTTTTATGTCGGCGTTCTTTAACGAACTATTTTCCGGTTTGGAGTGGATGGTTTTCGTTTCTTCCCGTGCTGAAAGAACTGTCTTAATGCCAGCCATATTCAGTCCTCTGTCAATTAATTCTTTTATTTCTGCACATTGATCTATATCCGCCAATGAAAAAAGCCGCTGGTTTCCCTGATTTCTTTTTGGCTTAATTAACCCCTGCTCTTCATAATATCTAATCTGCCTGGCAGATAATGATGTCAGCTCTTGAACAACGCTGATAGGAAAACATGCTGTATGGCGGGGAATATTACCTTTCAACTCGCCCTCCTCCTTTTCCAGAATAAAATGCTCTTATGATTACTTGTTTTGGCTGTTTAGATAGGCATATATATCCTGGAGGGTCTCAAACCCCCGCTTAATAACTTCCTGTTGTGTTTTTGCCCACAAATCTGCAGTGACGAGTGCATCGCCAAGAGCATGATGACGGTGTTTGATCGGAATGCTGTAGTAACCGCAGCAATCATCAAGATTGCTTACCGGAAGATCTGGAGCGGCAATTCGTAAAAGAAAAGATGTATCGAGCAGGCGGTGTTGAAATTGGACTCCGATCGCTTGATAGGAAGCATGCTGCAAAAATTTCTTTTCATGTCTTGCATGATGGGCTACAAGTAAATCCGTCTGAATAAACTCATAAAATTCCTTCAGGACGTCGGAAAGCTCCGGGGCTCCTTTTAACTCTTCTTTGGTTAAGCCGGTCAGAGAGGCCACCTCTTCCGATAAAGCATCCGGTTCGCACACAGGAGAATAATAAGTCTCTTCTTTATTCACCCTGCCTTCTCGAATTTTTACAGCGCCGATCGACAGTATTTTGTCTCCTCCGTCCGGGTAAAATCCGGAAGTTTCCAGGTCGAGAACAGTGATATCAAGCTCATTCAATGATTTGGTCAACGGCTGTTCTGCTTTTAGATCCTTTTGCAGCTGCCGGTAAAAAGACATATGCTGGGGGTTTGTCTGGTCAAGCGGTCCCCCCAGCTTGCCTGATACCTGGCGCATCCATTGAAACATTTGATTCATTGCCATTACTTTTCACCTGATTCTGCTAATTTTTTCGTTTGCTGAAAAAGGTGTTTTCCTTCTTTCAAAGCATGCTTTAGTTCATTTTTTTCGGTCTTTGATAATTTGTTAACAGGAATATAATGGACATCTTCATACGATTCCTGAGTATTCGTAAAAGACGAGCGTAATTCGAGCAGTTTTTGAAAAGCTGCTACTTTCCCTTTTAGATAAGGATGGGCCGTTTCGAGCTGACCAAGCCGTTCCGAGGTAGACACCGAATAAATCTGCTCTTTAATGGCGAGAAGCCTTGCCGCGTGGACATACGGAAACAATCCGACATCCTTGATGTGAATATAACCGGTATATGGCCCTTTTTCTTCAGGAAGCAGCTTACCAAATGCATTCGTTCCGCGGTGCAGATAAGAGGTATTTTCAGATAATCTTTTTAAAAGTACCGGCTCCTTATCGGCATGCTGAAATACATGATCTTTTAAACTTTTTAATAAAGAGGCCTTTCCGGCAAGCGCTCTTGCGTCAATAAAAGTAAGCAGATGCCGCAGCGTTTCCCACTTATCCTTTTCAATCCAATCATCAATCTGCTGCTTCCAGTCTTCTACTCCGTGGCACCAGCGGGGATGCGATGCCATCACTTTTCCTTCACAGCGGGGATAACCTACATGAGCCATTCCTTCCCGGATCTCTTCTCCAAGCTTTAGAAAATAGCTCTGATACTCCGCATCACTGCCTTCAAAAATGATGCCATGATCCTGGTCGCTCCAAATTGCCTGCTCCTGTCTGCCGGCACTTCCCATTAGAAAGAAAGCAAAGTGAGCAGGGGCTTTTCCCCGCTCACTTTCGGTAATTTGAAGGGCGAGAGCGGCCGATTCTAAAATCCACCGGTCATGGGCATCATTTAGCTTTTCGGTGTTATCCGCAGCTCCCTTCATTTCCTGCTCTCTTTTTTGTTTAATTTCTTCATAGGAAGAAAAAGAAGGATCGGGGAAAGTTTCTTCATTTTCCCCGGATCTTGAAGATAATGGTTTCATCGTATTACGCTCCCGTAATTTCATTTGATTTAGGAGACGAAGAAGTTGTCGAGGTTACATTTTCCGGATAACCATAACTTCCATGCTCACTAATATCGAGTCCCATAATCTCTTCTTCCTCCGATACGCGAAGTCCTCCAACAATTGATTTAGTAATTAAAAGCAGCACATACGAAGCGATAAAGGCAAACAATCCGCAGGCAACCACACTGATTGCCTGAACTCCGAGCTGAGCAAGACCTCCACCATAGAACAGGCCGGCCTGGCCTCCATTCATTTCAGCCAATTCAGGAGTAGCGAAAAATCCGGTAGAAAGAGTGCCCCACACACCAGCTGCACCGTGCACGGACAGGGCGAAAATTGGATCATCGACACCAAGTTTTTCAAATAGCTTCATGCTGTAAAATACGAGAATTCCGCCAATAACACCGATTACTACTGCTGCCCATGGCTCAACGAAGGCACATGAAGCAGTAATGGCAACCAGCCCTGCAAGTGCGCCGTTTAACATGGTCGGCACGTCCGGTTTGCCAATAACAGCCCAGGCAACTAACAGCGCTGCTACGGCTCCTGCTGCTGCGGCCAGCTGTGTGTTCAAAGCAACAAAACCGAAGAAGGAATCTGCAACTCCAAACGTACTACCTGCGTTAAAACCAAACCAGCCTACCCACAGAAGCAGCACACCTAATGCTGTAAACACCTGGTTGTGTCCGGCAAGCTCATTTGGAGAACCATCTTTGTTGTACTTACCAATACGAGGCTTTAATAGAACTGTTGCAGCAAAGGCTGCCATTGCTCCTGTTAAGTGAACAACCGTAGAACCTGCGAAGTCTTGTTTCCCAAGCTCACCGATCCAGCCTGCGCCCCATACCCAGTGCGCGACAATTGGATAAACAAATGCGGAAAATAATACTGCAAATACGATGTAGGCACCGAGCTTCGCCCGTTCAGCAAAGCCGCCGAACGCAATGGTCAATGCAATTGCTGCAAAGGCCAGCTGGAAGATGAAATCAACCGAGCCGGATAAACCGTCAAACATAGTTTCATAATCTCCAAAGAAGAAATCAGACAGACCAATAAATCCACCTGCACTGGATCCATAAATAAATCCATACCCTACTGCCCAAAAGACAAGCGATGCGATTCCTAATGTAAAGATCGTTTTCCCGGCAATATGACCCGCGTTTTTCATTCGCGTCGAGCCGGCCTCCAAAAGAATAAATCCACCCTGCATTAAAACAACTAGAATAAATGCGATCATGATCCATAAATTATTCATGAGAAATTCTGCATCCATGTTTATTTGTTTCTCCCCTCTCTTATTTCTTTATGTCAACTTAGTTAACATCTAGCGTTAATTACATTTTACATGGATTTGCATAGGTTTCTACATTTACGTAAGATAATCTAACATAGTATTTAAATTTAATGGTCAACCGACAGCCCTATTAAGAAAAACCAGGTCCTGTGGCCAACATCGACACTAGCTCGTCCTGTGCGTCGTGGGAAGGTTGCTGGATTGTTTGTTACCCATGAATTTTCATAAAATGCTCCGTCAAAACGCTTCGCTTTCCGCGGGCACGGCTCAAGCCTCCTCGGCAGAAAGAACACTGCCTGAGAGTCTTGAGACTCGTGCTGTTCCCACAGGAGTCTACGCATTTTGACTACGCCAATGACCTGATTTCTCATCCAAAGAAATTAATATTCGTCTTTTAAGATGCTATTTTTATTTGTCCAAGCTTCTGCGTACGGTCATTCTTTGACTTGTATTAATTTCAATACGAGAAATTCAATGTCACCCTTATGGTTATTATTCTTCGATTGAAGAACGGAAAGCGGCCGCCTGCAGGGATGAAATCAGCAAAATCCATATTTTCTTCTCTTTTAAAAAACCAGAAGCACTATGGCTTCTGGTTAATGGCTGCCTTTTTGATGACATGTACGAGAAGAGGTAAAAAGAGCATAAGTACCATAACCCGTATAATATGAAGACTTGAGACGAGAGTTGGCTCAAGCTGAAGAGCTATCGCTGTGGAACTCATTTCAGCCGCCCCCGCAGGGACAGTACTCAATAGACTCGTAACATACGGGAGATTCGTCAGCCATTCAAAAATTAACGCAAGAGACAGGCTGAACAAAAAATAAATGCCAAGCAGAGCAGCACTTGGCTTTCCAATTTCTTTGAGCTTAATTAAGGTAGGGCGGTCAAAGCGGATTCCGACCATTACACCAATAAATGCCTGCCCGATTCCTCCTATATATGAAGGAAGAGAGGCGTTTGCTCCCAGCACCCATTCACTAATAATAAATCCTGTAATAATTCCATAAAACAAAGTGCCGGCTGGAATTTTCAAAAATCTATATACGATAAGAGTCACTACCATTGCAGTACCGAATCCTATCATCGTGCCCGCCGTCACCACAGCTGTTTCGGTCCCGCTTGCTGCTACCCGCATTCCATCCGGGTAAAAGAAGCCGACAAGAAAAGGAATGGAGAGAACAAAAAAAGTAATCCGTGCTGTATGGAAAGCAGCTACCATTCTATTATCCGCACCGTAATCACTGCTTAGCGCGATAACTTCCGAAGCGCCTCCAGGGACACAGCAAAAATATGCGGTCAGCGGATCAAGATTCGTCCAATGATTCATCAGCCATCCAATTCCCACGCCTCCGGCCAGCGTCAAAATTAAAGTGACGAGCAAAGGGAAGAAATAATGGCCGATCAGATAAAATAATTCGCTTTCCATCATAAACCCAATATTTACACCGACAAGTGCAAGGGTTGCCCGAAATGGCCAGCCCTCAAAATTCAATCGTTTAATAAACAATCCATAAATAATGCCAGTAATTAATCCTCCAAGCAGCCAGCCTGCGGGAAGGTTCAAAACATTAAATAAACCTCCAATTCCTAACGCTGCCGCCAAACATATAATATGCGCAAGCTTCATTTCAGATATCCTTCTTTCAACATTCAGCAATATATTTTTCTTCTTCTATTGTATCATTATTGATTTCCCTGTTTGAAAAAGAACAAAAAAAGGAAAAACACGAGAGACTAATCAGTTACAGGAGGAGTTACAATGACTGCACTATACGATATGAAAGTAAAAACAGCGGAAGGAAAGGATAAGTATCTAGCGTCGTACAAAGGAAAGGTATTACTCATCGTAAATGTCGCTTCCGAATGCGGCTTTACTCCGCAGTATGAACAGCTGCAGGAAATATATGAGCGTTTTCAGGACCGCGGCTTTGAAGTGTTAGGCTTTCCTTCCAACGATTTTGGAGGGCAGGAGCCCGGTACTACAGAAGAAATCACCGAATTCTGCGAGACAAATTATGGTGTCACCTTTGATATATTCGATAAGGTTCATGCCAAAGGACCAGAGCGGCATCCGTTATATGAATATTTGATAGACAAAACCGATCCGGCGGGCAATGTCGATTGGAACTTTGAAAAATTCATTATTTCACGGCAGGGGGAAGTACTGGCAAGTTTTAAGAGTGACGTGAAACCGGATGATCCGCAGATTATAGATGTGATTGAAGCGGGGCTCGAACAGAAGTAATAAATTAAAGGTGTGATCAGACTTTGCTGGGATTAGTATGAAGAAATGCTATTATCAGCTTTAATAGAGAAAAGTGACAGGGAATAAACCAGTAATGAAGAAAGTGTTCCCTAATTAAGGTGACCCCCAAAAGTTAGATCAACTAATCTAACTTTTGGGGGTCAGTTAGTTGTGAAGAATTTCTGCGTAATGTTCCGCTCTCAGCCGAAACTATGCCTTTTCCCCCGCTCTTCAGGCACATAGCTCCTGATGTCCGCCAACCTATGGAAAATACCGCTTTTTGAAGAATTAGCGGATCTCTTGTCCGGCATCCAGCCAAAGAGAAATCCAGATGCGCCGGGCGGCTTCTGACGATACAAGCACACAGCTGAAGTTAGCGAATACGGCTCTCGATTTCCTAGTTATCTGAAATGGCTGTCGCCTCATTGAAGAAAGACGCCAGCCGGCGCCTTTCGCACAGATGATTACATATCCTCATACGGAAATTCATCCGGATGATAGCCGTAACGCTTATTTTCATTCATTCCATCGATCGCCTGCAGATCCTCCGTGTCCAGACTGAAATCAAATACTTCTGCATTCGAGCGGATCCGCTCAGGAGTTACCGACTTAGGAATCGTCACTACATTATTTTCGAGACACCAGCGGATTAATATTTGTGCAGTTGATTTGTTATGCTTCTCTGCAATTTTTTGAATAACTTCATGATCAAGCAGATCACCTTTTCCCAGAGGCCGCCACGCTTCCAGCTGGACCCCTTCATTCTGGCAATATTCCAGGAGGCTTTTTTGAAAGAGACGGGGATGGAACTCCACCTGATTTACCATCGGAAATACTTTTGCCGTTTCTTTTAAACTTTCAAGGTGCTGATCGGTGAAATTACTTACTCCGATGGTCCGGACTTTTCCTTCCTCATACAGCTTTTCTAACGCGCCCCACGTTTCTTTATATTTTCCCGGCACCGGCCAGTGTATTAAATATAAATCGACTATCTCAACCCCAAGCTTCTTTCGTGAACGTTCAAACGCTTCAAGTGTTTTCTCAAAGCCCTGCTCGTCGTTCCAGGCTTTTGTTGTAATAAATATCTCTTCGCGGGGAACATCGCTTTCACGAATTGCTTCTCCTACACTCTCTTCGTTGTCATAAAAGGAGGCTGTATCGATGCTTCTATAGCCAGCCTGTAAGGCTTCTTTCACAGCCAGCTTTACTTCATCGCCAGCTTCTGCCTGGTATACACCAAGACCTGCCCATGGCATGTTCACACCATTAGAAAGTGTTGTTACTGCGTTTTGTATCGTATTCATAAGACATTTCCTCCTTTAGCTTCTCGAAATGCACCAATTAATCTCAGGCCTTCCCGCTTCTTTTAAGAATTGATTAGCTCTTGAAAACGGCCTGCTTCCAAAAAAACCTTTATGGGCGGAAAAAGGACTGGGATGCGGTGATTTAATAATCAGATGATGATTTTCCGTAATCAGCTCTTCTTTATTCTGAGCATGACGGCCCCATAACAAAAATACCACTGCATCCTTTTTGTTATTCACTTGATTGATCACTTCATGGGTAAAATGCTCCCAGCCTTTACTTTGATGAGATCCCGCCTGGCCTGCCCGCACCGAAAGCACTGTATTAAGCAGCAGTACACCCTGCTCAGCCCAGCTGGTTAAACTGCCATGCTCTGGAATCTCGCAGCCAATATCCTCGCTCAGTTCTTTGTGTATATTTTGAAGAGACGGCGGTATTTTGACCCCCGGCTGCACGGAAAAGCTTAAGCCGTGTGCCTGATGGGGGCCATGGTATGGATCCTGACCTAAAATAACTACCTTTGTTTTTTCATATGAGGTGTAATGGAGGGCATTGAAAAGATCATGCATATCCGGATAAACGTCACCTTTTTGATACTCTTTCTTTAGAAAATCCCTCAACTCAACGTAATACTGCTTTGAAAATTCTTTTCCAACATATGAATTCCAGTCATTTTTTAAAATATTCAACGTCTGCTCACCCTTTGAATGTGCTTCATCCCTTCTCTCCTGCTTAACGGAGCCAGCTTTTCCTTTTCAATAAAATCAGCGACAGATTCCGGAGCGGTCTTCGAATATTCCCTCAGAGCCCAGCCGATCGCTTTTTGAATAAAGAAATCGTTGTGATCGGCATTACTTCGGATATAATCAAACAACCGATCTTCATCAGTAGATTCTTTATATTTTAATTGAAATAAAATCGCGGTCCTCCGCAGCCATTTATTTTCATGTGTCACCCATGTTTCCGTGTATTCAGGAATACGTTCTGGATAAGCCTGAAAATAGGAGCCGCAGATCTTGGCGGCTAACGGATCCACTGTGTCCCACCAGGGTTTTTCCGTAATGCAATAGATAAGAAAATCAATGTCCTCTTCCTGCAGGTGTTTTTGGTAAAGATCGAGGGCATCGACTACTGCATATTGATATTCCCGTTCTTTCAGCCCCCAAACCTTCCGCAGCAGCTCCTTTTTTAATGGGGGCCGATGCCATTCATGCTCGCGTAAAAAGGGGTAAGTAAGGTTTCGTCTTTCCTGGCTCTTCAATCCAATAAAGGAAAAATGATTTTTCATATATTTCTGCATCGGGCCGGCGTTATCTGGGTTGCGGTGACGTATTAGAATATCTTGAAATCGCTTTATTGACTCTTCTTCCAACCTTGTCCCCTCCTGCATTGTTTCATGTGAAACGAATTTACCGTTCAATAAGAGCTTTCAGCTGGGGGAAGATCTCAGGTGAACCTGATATTACAAAAAGACCTTTCTCTTCTTTGACAACTTCAGCTACACCACCGGCTTCCTCCAGTATTAATAAACCAGCTTCAATATCCCAGCTGTTGAGCTTTATTTCCCAATAACCATCCATTCTCCCGCAGGCGACTTGCGAGAGATCAAGTGCAGCACCTCCGAGCCGGCGTATCCCGCCTATCTTTGGCAGAATATTATTAAAGTGGGTAAGATTATTATCGGGGTCTGTTCCTTTATCATAAGGAAATCCAGTTCCGACAACTGCGCGGTCTAAAGCTTTTGTTTCAGATACGGTAATAGCTTTTTCATTTAAATAAGCACCCCCGCCTTTAATTGCTTCGTACATTTCCTGCAGCTTCGGCGCATACACCATACCTGCTACAGTTGTGCCTTTAAAGCGAATGCCGATAGAAATACTGAAATGCGGCAGACCATGGGCATAATTAACCGTTCCGTCAATCGGGTCGATGATCCATTCGAAATCAGAATTTCCTTCATGCATGCCGCCTTCTTCGGTTCTCATTACGTGATCTGGATAATGCTTTTTTATCTTTTCTGTTAAAAATTTTTCTGTCCAAACGTCCATTTCTGTTACTAAATCAATTGCAGACGATTTACTTTCCATATGCATCGGGCCCTCAAGGCGTTCGAGCTGCTTATCCCCCGCTTCGATAGACCACGTTTTTGCATGTTCAAGCATTTCATTCCATACCTTCATCCTTCCAGCTCCTTTACCTTTCTTCATTCATCTTAATGTAAAATAACACAAAAATACAAAATTCTCGTATAAAGTTCTTTCCCTTCTTTTTTCTCATTCATACCATTATTTATTTAGTGCAGATCTTCCAGGGATTGGCTCAGTTTATCCGAGGTTTTTTATAGCCAATTGCTGCCTAAGTCTTATATACTTAAAAGAATAAAATATTGTCGTAAAAGGAAGAAACCATATGCTGGAACTAATATTAGAAACGTTAAAACAGCTCGGATTTTGGGGTCTGCTTATTGGAATTGGCATTGAAGCACTTTCTGTTCCGTTTCCAGCAGCAATCGTTTTTCTCGTTTATGGATACATCATGGAACCCAGCGGCTGGTCATGGCTGTTTATAGGTTTTGGATCGGCGGCGGCTTATACAGCTGTTGCTTTTATTCCATATTGGCTTTCTCTAAGGTACGATCATTTATTGCAAAAGCGTGTAAACTCGGCAGGAGCCCAGCGAATGTTGAAGTTTATGGACAAATACAGGGAGTGGACGATTACAGCAGGACGAATTTTAGGAATGGGTTATATAGTCTACGTAGCGGCCTTTAGTAGAATTTCTCCACTTCGCTATGCTTTTTTTACTTTTATAGGCGTACTTCCTGTGGCCGTGCTGATGTTTTATCTCGGCTCACTTGGAAACATTGAAGCGGTATATACTTGGTTTCAAAACATTCAATACATAATAACTGTCGTGATTATCGGCCTGTTGACGTATTATGTATATTACCGCATTAAACGGCGCAGCAAATATCGTTCAAAAGAGAATCAAAAAGCAGAATTATAAAGAAAATCAGAGGCACTCACTTTATTTAGATCTTATTTATGATAAGGACTCCCTGCGTTGATTTGAAACGCACGGTAAACCTGCTCCATTAAAACGAGGCGTATCAACTGATGAGGAAATGTCAGTCGGGAAAAGGACCATAACAAGTTACTTTCATTTAAGATACGTTGGTCTAAACCAAGTGATCCGCCAATGATAAACGTAATTCTGCTTTTCCCATGCAGAGCGAGCTCGCTTATTTTAGAAGCGAGTTCTTCTGACGATAACATTTTTCCTCCTGGTTCGAGCGCAATCACATAAGATCCTGCTGGTATTTTAGCAAGGATTCGCCCGCCTTCTTTTTGTTTTATTTGTTCCTTTTCTTTCGTGCTGGCCATCTCAGGAGTTTTTTCATCGGCCAGCTCCACAATTGAACATTTCGCATGTCCTTTTAATCGTTTTTTATATTCTTCGATTCCATGTTTCAAATAGGTTTCTTTTATTTTCCCAATTGTAATAATGGTAATATTCAACAATTGCAATTATCCCCTTTTCAAAAAATTATCCACAGTATTTATCCACATATTCACACCTGTCCTTCTGCCATTCCATAAATTTTATACACAGACTGATCCGTACAATAACAACACTTTGTGGATAAAATATTGTTTTTTTTTTCCATTATTGGAGGCTCACCTGTCTTGTCAATTGCATCGTCAAGTCCTCGTTCTGCATGGGCTGCACACGTATAAATCATCGATAACCTCCTCCTTGTCCACATCTATTTTATCATGCTCTTCTGTTAAGTAAATACAGTTTATCCACAAGCTGGACCGTCTATCGTGTGATTGTATAGTTATCCACAAAACAACCCCCGGGAGACATGCTCCCGGAGGCTGTTAAAACTCTTGCTGGGCATTTAAGGTAAGCTTTGTAGATTGTAATTCCCCATCTCTGTAAAATGTAACATCTACGGTATCACCGATTTCGGCTTCTGTATACAGATATTTACGTAAACTGTGTCCATCTGTGATCTCAGTTCTGTTTAATTCGGTAATCACATCGTATTCCTGCAGGCCAGCTTCTGCCGCAGGAGAATTGGATGCTACATTTGTAACAAATACACCATGATCCACATCAAGCGGAAGCTGAAGAGTTTCCTGCCAGTGATAACTCGGAATTTCCGAGAGCGAGCGGATACCAATTCCCATCTGTGGACGCTCCACCTCACCAGTCGCTTCTAGATCTTCAATAACCGGCAGAGCAACTGCACTCGGTATGGCAAAACCAATCCCTTCTACCGCTGATTCAGCAATTTTCATGGAATTTATACCGATGAGCTGACCACTAATGTTAACGAGCGCGCCACCGCTGTTACCCGGGTTGATCGCCGCATCTGTCTGCAGTACCTCTGCATTCCAATCTGGCTGGCCGTCACCGGTTAAATCAACTGGTATACTTCGTTCCGTAGCACTGATGATGCCCTGCGTCACGCTCCGGGACAGGTTAGTCCCAAGCGGGTTTCCAATAGCAATCGCTGGTTCTCCTACATTTAATTGATCAGAGCTGCCAAATTCAGCAACAATATCAATTCCTTCCGAAGAGATTCTCAGCACAGCCAGGTCGGTAAGGACATCCGAACCAACAAGCTCTGCTTCCACCCGGCGTTCGTCGGCCAGGCTTACCTCGAGCTCGCTTGCCCCTTCGATAACATGATGATTCGTTACAACATAAGCGTTCTCTCCGTCTACCTTGTAAATAACCCCCGATCCTGTCCCTTGATCGGCTGCTCCTTCTTCTCCTTCTCCCCAGAAATCCGTCTGCTGTAAATTGAAGACACCGACTACCGCATCCGATACCCTGTTTACCGCTTCTGTTACATCGGAAGTAACGGAAAGCTCCAGGTTATGCTGCTTTGGCTCAGCATTCGTATCATCGGGTACGGTTTCTTCTTTTTCTGAAGCCATACTGCGGTTACGCTCCCCATCCATAGTGGACATGAAGCCGGTATCTTCAAGGAAAGGAAAAGAAAACAATACGAGCAGAGCCCCCGCCAGAACCCCGGCAAATCCAGACAGAGCCTGCTGTCTACGTATTTTTTTCTGCTTCCTTTTTTCACCCTGCGTTTTGTCGCTGTAGTAACCCAAGGCTTTTTGCACCTTCCCTTCTTCCACAGACGCTGAATTCCGTACCTAGACTGTTACAAGGGAGGTCGGTGATTCAGGATCTGTATCAAAAAGCTGAAATTGATGGTCGATGCCGCATTCCTGTTCATTTAAAACCTGCGCCACCGTCATTTTGGCTAATTCTTTCATATTGTTATCCTTGCTTAAATGAGCAAGATATATACGTGATGTTTTGTCGCCTACAATTTCAGTCAGTGCCTGGGCTGCATCTGCATTGGAAACGTGCCCCATATCTCCGAGAATTCTTCGTTTGACGTTCCAGGGGTATCTTCCCATTTGCAGCATATTAATATCATGATTCGATTCGAATACATACATATCCGCGTCGCGGACCATGCCTTTTATTTGGTCGCTCACGTAACCCATATCTGTAGCAAGCACTAATTTCCTGCCTCCATGATGAAAACAGAAAAACATTGGATCTGCCGCATCATGAGATACTCCAAAGGATTCTACATCAATGTCTCCAAAGGATTGAACAGAACCTCTTTCAAAGTGAAATTTCTGCCCGCTGTTTATTGTTCCAAGAGAATGCTCCATTGCTTTCCACGTCTTTTCATTGGCGTAGACAGGCAGCTTATACTTTCTGGCCAGGATGCCGACTCCTTTTATATGATCACTGTGTTCATGAGTGACAAGAATGCCGTCCAGATCCTTCAAAGCAGCAGGTATCTGTTGAAATAAGCTTTCCATTTTCTTACCGCTGAGTCCGGCATCCACCAGCAGGCGCTGCTTCTCCGTTTCAACATAAAGCGCATTACCTGTGCTGCCGCTTGCGAGTACGCTGAATCTTAATGACATACAGGCTTCACTCCAATATTACTGCTGCTGCTCTTCGTCAGCTGCGTCGTTTGTCGAATTCTCTCCGTCTCCATCAGCATCATTACTTTCTTGATCCTCATCCTGATCATTTTCTTGTTCGCCTTCCCCTTCGTTTTCATCTTCATTTTCGTCCTCTTCCTCTTCCGGTTCTCCCTCCCCTAGAACATCTTCAGGATTTTGAATATTTCCGCTGATTGCATTAACCAGATATTCAGAGGACTCATTGACTTCCATCCTGTACATCGGCTGAAATACCTGCACATCTCCAGCCGGACTGAAAAAGCTGAAATACGCAAGCTCTAATTCTGAAATTTCATCGTTAAAGGTTAAAATACCATCGTTGAGTAAATATTCAATTGCCCGGTAGTGGGAGAGTAAATCCTTGGTGCTTCCTTGTTCTTCAAATTCGAGGTAGCTTTGAATATAGCTTTCAATTTCGTTATCATCATTTATCATTAATACGAGCTGATCTTCATCATACGTATAGACTGGATCATCATTAAATTCCTGAAAAAGATAAAGCTGACTGTTTTCCTCGTTATTTTCCCAGCGCGAAGCTTGATACTCCTCGCCTCTCCAAACTTCCTGATCGAGAAAAGAACGGATGGAATCACGCTGTTCTTCTCTTGTGTCCCCTGTAATTTCATATGGTTGTTCCATTGTAACTTCCAC
Source organism: Alteribacillus sp. HJP-4 (assembly GCF_042139015.1). NCBI lineage: Bacteria > Bacillati > Bacillota > Bacilli > Caryophanales > Bacillaceae > Alteribacillus > Alteribacillus sp. HJP-4. The sequence continues at coordinate 62,635 of NZ_JBHIKY010000018.1, forward strand.
GAAGTTATCATTCATCACATTGACATTATCTTCTCCGGCAATATCGATAAGCTCTTCTTCAATATTAATGCGTTGTCCCGTCACCTGCGTACCTTCTTCCGTTTCCTCCGGCAGCTCAGGGACAACTATATTCATCTTTTCAACCTGTTCCTGCAGTGTGCTCTTGGCCCGTACATTAACGTCACTTTCACTTCGTTTTTCCATCAGCTGCAGCACCAGAAATCCATTTAGTAGTAGAAAGGTGACAATGAATATTGTTTTAGTTCTATTCCAGTCCACTTTCCTATCCCTCCCCGGAGCTGCTTTCCTCATTAACGGAAATTGGATACCACGAATCTTCATATTTCACAAACCAGCTTGGTTCAAACTGATACAATAAATTATCTGTTTCCTCCATTTGGTAGCCGATTCGGATATTTTCTACATTTTCAGATTCAAACTGATCTTCAATATAGGAAACCACCTCAGAACCTGATGCCAGTGTTTTTGAACCGCCTGTGTTGATAGGACTGTCATCAAAGTCAAACAGCGGACGCGAATATTGAGAAATCTGTCCGCCGGATCTCGATACATCAATCGAGGCTAAATCCCGACCCGATGATTCAAAAACGGGCAGGCCGGAAACGAGCATTCGAAACGTAGCTGTTTCTTCCCGGCTTTCCCGGTTCCAATCGTACAACTGATACGTATCCGTCCACCCGCCATGTGAATTTACGTAATCAAACGTGGAAAGCACCACATGATTTTGGGTATCCGAAGGATTTTCACTGTAAACTGGGTTCACATACGATAAATAATTGCCGCCGTATTCAAGACTCATCATCCGGTTTCCATCTGTATAAGTTGCTTCTCCGCTGTCCTGGTTGTATGGTCGCACTGATTCATGATCATTAAATAGAAACTGCAGAAAGTTTTCATGCGAGATCTCAGAAGACGTGTCCGAAATAATATTTTGAGTAGTAGTGTCTTCCGGTAGATAAATCGTATCACTAAGACCTTCATCCTCGTCCGGATAATAAGAAAATACAGAGCTGAACTCAGTGATTCTGCTGAAATAGGAATCTCTCAGCTCCGATCGGCTGAAGTCAGTCGTGCCTTCCATAAGAACGAGGCCGCTGTCCGTAATAAATTGAACCTTAAGACTCTCGTTGTCATCACCTTCATCTATAATAAACATACGGTCGATGCTCTCATCTTCTGCGAAATCAGGAGCATCTGATTCAAAGTTAAGCATGCTCTGAAGTACTTCGCCCGGAACATCCGCCGGGAATATAATCTCAGCGGTCCGGGGACCGTTGAATAACTCTTCACTTTCCAGAGACTGCTCTGGTGTCATTTCTTCGAATCTTGAGTCAAGCAGACCCTCAAAAAACATTCTGAATTCCTCATCATTTCCATTTATTGCAGCTTGCTGCAGCCCATCATGAAATACAATCTGATCCGGCCAGATTACGTCACTTAAGCTTTGGCTATCTGCAAACGGCTCACTCTCCACATAATTGGACGGAGTAAGGTGATCATAATTCGGCTGAAAGGTCCAGATCTGCCAGGTAAGGATCACACTTGATGTTATCAAAATGGTCAGCACCCAGGATTTAATTCGTTCTATCATTCACCAGCCCCCGCCTTCTTAAATGCAGAGTACGGCAGTGTTACGGAGATCGTCGTTCCCTTTTTCCATTCACTTTCTACTCCGATATGTCCGCCGTGAGACTGCACGAGCTCTTTGGCAATAGCGAGCCCCAGTCCGGTTCCACCTAAATTGCGCGCTCTGGCTTTATCGACTCTATAGAAACGTTCAAAGACCTTTGCCTGGCTTTCTTTAGGGATTCCAACGCCCTCATCCGTTATATCGATATCGACCGCCCGACCTCTTGTTGTCATTTGGATGGCGATTGTCCCACCGTCTGGAGAATACTTCACGGCATTGGAAACAATGTTATCAAAAACCTGAATCATCTTGTCCTTGTCCATATCAACATATATAGGATGACGTGGCAATTCCTTGTAAAAATCAATATTTTTGTCCTTTGTAATCATTTCAAAGCGCTCGGAGATCTGGCGAAGCAGCTCACTTAAATCAACGGTTTCAAATGTCAGCGCTAAATCATCGCTGTCCATTTTAGAGAGCTGCAGAAGATCATTAACAAGCCGGATCATACGCTCCGTTTCATTTTGGGTTACTTTTAGAAACCTGGGACCAAGCTTTTCATCTGCCATAGCTCCGTCTTCAAGAGCTTCTAAATAACTTCGCATTGTAGTGAGCGGTGTCCGCAGCTCATGAGAGACGTTCGCTACAAATTCACGCCGCTCCCGTTCAATTTTTTCCTGCTCTGTGACGTCATGCAGAACTGTAATTAAGCCATTTACCGGACCGTCCTCGTTACGGACGACAGAAAAATTCGCTTCAAGCAGGTATTCCTGTGTATCATCGCTGAAATCAAGCAGGATGGAATCGGTATAATCATATAAATCACTTGGGTTCAACGTCTCCGAAAGCCGGAGCACCTCAGGAAGAGAAGCCCCCATAATATCGGCACTGTCTACGTTCAGAAGCTGTTCTGCCCGGTTGTTTAATAAGATAATTCTCCCTAATTCATCCGTAGCCACTACGCCGTCTGTCATATGAGCAAGCACGGAGCTGAGCTTCTTTCTTTCTCCCTCCGTCGTGGCGTGGGCTTCTTTCAGGCTTAATGTCAGCTGATTAAACGATTCAGCTAACTGTCCAATTTCATCCTGTCCATAAACCTTTACACGCCTGGAAAAATCCCCTTTTCCCATAACAAGAGCCTGCTTTTTCATATCCACAATTGGTCTTGTAATCGTGCTTGATAACAGGATACCAAGGACAGCTGTAATCGCTAAAGCTATGATTGTGCCCTGGAATAAAATTTCATTAATACGGTCGATTTCATCATAAATCTCATTCATGGACGCTTCTATGTAGATCGCGCCTTCAATTTCACCATTCGATTCCACCGGAATCGCTAAAACCTGGAGCCTGTCTCCATTATCAGGATTCACCATGACATCTTCGTCTTCTGTCCCGAGCAGAGCCCGTTCTACACGAACCTCTGTGCTCTGCAGTCCGACAAGGTTTTCATTGTAGCCATTCGAAGTGCCGATAACGACCTGATTTTGATCTATGACTTGAACATTAGAGCTTTCAATCGCAAAAAATTCCTGCAGCAGCCCTTCAATATCATCCTGCAGGGATTCATCATCATCGCGTTCTCTTGTCAGCTCCTGACGCACATTGTATTCGAGCAATTCAGCCCGTTCTTCGAGCATATCACGATGATTGTTCACCAGTTCATCCTCGAGTTCATTTGTAAAATAAACCCCGATGACCTGCATCGCAATGAAGATGAGGAGCATAAAAACAGCTATTAATTTTACATGAATCGACTTAAAAAAATCGATGATCTTCATTGTTACTTCTCCTGTTCAGGGTGTTTTAAGTAATAGCCCACTCCTCTTCTTGTGACAATCCACATTGGGTAGCTCGGGTTATCTTCTACTTTTTCACGCAGTCGTCTTACGGTAACATCGACTGTGCGTACATCACCAAAATAATCATACCCCCACACCGCCTGCAGCAGGTGCTCTCTTGTCATAACCTGTCCGATATGGCGTGCAAGATAATGCACCAATTCAAACTCACGGTGTGTCAAATCTACCGGTGCTCCACGCTTAGATACCAAATAGGCATCCGGGTCTATGGTCAGGTCTCCCACTACAATCTCTTTCTGCTTCGATGAAGATTCCTCCGGCGCAGCCTGCTGGCGTCTCAAGTTAGCTTTCACACGCGCAATTAATTCTCTCGTGCTGAAAGGCTTGGTTACGTAATCATCGGCTCCAAGCTCGAGTCCAAGCACTTTATCTATCTCAGCATCCTTTGCTGTAAGCATAATTATGGGCATATCAAAACTCTTACGAATCTCCCGGCACACCTCCATACCGTCTTTATATGGAAGCATTATATCGAGAAGCACGATATCCGGAACAAAATCATGAACCTTTTCTATTGCTTCATTTCCGTCATAAGCAACTTCTACTTGAAATCCTTCTTTTTTTAGATTAAATTCCAAAATATCTGCAATTGGCTGTTCATCATCTACAACCAGAATTTTTTCATCCATGCGCCTTCGCTCCATTTCTTATTTATGAAATATTCTTCACCATTTAAGTAAGCGATTACGGCAAACTATGATTTTTTTATCATAGGCCTTCCCATCTATTGTAACATAGCGGAAAAGTGACTGTTGAATCTGTAAATTGTTTTTATTGGAAGAAAAAGAAACCTCTGGGCATCTAAGCCCCAGGGAGGTTTCTTTTTTAAATTACATTTTATTGAAATTGTGAAGGTATTTCGGTCAGGTCGATGCCCCAGACTATTGGGAGCCAGATAAACACAGCGAGAGTTATCAGAATTAATGCTAGTAAATTCAGCCAAAACCCGTTTTTCGCCATTTCTATAATTTTCAGCTTTCCGGTACCGAAAATGATTGCGTTTGGTGGTGTTCCGACCGGGAGCATAAAGGCGCAGTTAGCGGCCATTGCACAAGGTACCATCAATGCGTACGGATGAACATTCAGCGCGAATGCAAGGGAAGCTACGACTGGAATAATCATTGTCCCTGTGGCTGTGTTTGACGTAATTTCTGTTAAGAACAAGACAAGTGCTGCAGATACGAGAATGATAATCATTAAGTTCATTCCTTCGAGTACTGTCAGCTGTTCCCCGATCCAATTAGATAGTTCAGTTTCACTAAACCCGGATGCGATAGCAAGGCCGCCCCCAAAAAGAAGCAGGATGCCCCAAGGAATCTCCTTTGAATCCTTCCATTCGAGAAGCTTTGTTTCCGTTGCTTTTTTTGCAGGAATAAGAAAAAGCAACACCGTAGCGGTAATGGCAATCATGCCATCCGTTATTTCAGGGAGCTGAACCAAATCTGTCCAAATAAAGGTTCTCGTAATCCACATGAAAGCAGCAAATAAAAAGACACTGAATACCATTTTTTCTTCATAGCTGGTTTGTCCAAGCGCTTTCATTTCTGATCGAATAAGTTCTCTGCCGCCTGGTACTTTTTTAAACTCAATATTGTAGATAACTTTCGTCAGATAGAGCCATGTGCTAAATACTAAAATAATGACAATCGGCACTGCAAATGCCATCCAGCCGGCAAAAGAAATCTCTACATCAAATAACTCACGAGCCTGGCCCGCTAAAATACTATTAGGCGGCGTACCGATTAATGTCCCGAGACCGCCAATGGTTCCGGCATAGCCGATACCAAATAGTATTGCTTTTTCAAACTTTTTCAGGCTGCTTTCGTGTCCATCTTCTTTCAAAGCACTGCTTACCTGATAAATAATCGCAAGGCCGATCGGCACCATCATCATAACGGCAGCCGTGTTGGATACCCACATGGATAAGAACGCCGTAGCTGCCATAAATCCTAAAATAATTTTATTTGTACTCGTGCCGATTGCAGAAATAATATTAAGTGCAATTCGTTTGTGCAGGTTCCATTTCTCCATGGCTGTCGCAATAAAGAAACCACCCAAGAAGAGAAATACAATATCGTCTCCATAGGAAGATACCACAGCATCCCCCTCCACTGCTCCTAACACAGGAAGAAGGATAATAGGAAGGAGCGATGTTGCCGGAATCGGAATGGCTTCAGTAATCCACCATGTGGCTATCCAGAGAGTGGAAGCGAGTACTGCCTGTGCTTCGTACGCCAGGCCCTCCGGCTGAAAGAATAATAAAGTTAATAAAAATAATACCGGTCCAAGTATAAGGCCGACAAACTGAGCTCTCGTATATGCTGGGCGCTCTTCCTCTTCAGGCGGTCTATCGCCTCCTCCCGGACCTCCGGGGCCGCTTCCTACAGCAGAATCAGGCTGGTGTTTTTTACGAGTAAGAGGATGCCCCTCTTCTCCAATCCTCCAAAATTGTAACAGCTTTTTGGTCTGGTCATGAGAATGCCAAAGACTTTTCCATATGTTTGGAAAGATATTTTTTTCCACGATAAGAACCTCCTAAACACACTTTTTGAAAACGCTTTCTAAATAAACATACAAGAAAAAGGCTGTGACGTACACCTTTTGTAAGTAAGAAAAGCACAGGCCTTTTTTCATTAATTGTAAATATTCGTAATAACTGAAATATTTATCTTTTATTTTACAGAATGTAGTTTCTTAAAGCAGACTTTTGCATGGGATGAACGTGATATTGATGAAGCGGCCTGCCGGTTTCCTGGTAAATGACCTCGGCATTTAATATGTTTTTTTTATGCAGGTAATGCAGGTATTTACGCACAGACACCTGTGAAATACCGGTGGCTTCTGACACCTCCCTCGCCGAAAAGTTGTTTGGATTCGCCTCCTCGATAAAAACTGCAATCCGTGAGAGCGTCAGCTCGGTCAATCCTTTTGGAAGATCTTCTTCAGTCCGCACCTCCTTTTGAGTGTTATATAAAAATGGATCGAGGTCTTCCTGCTTGACACTATCTGCATGATTCATGAGAAGCTGCTGCTCTCGATATTGTAAAAGCGCTCCTTTAAATCTTTCAAAGTCGAACGGTTTTATTAAATAATCCACAGCACCGTATCTTAGTGCAGTTTGCACTGAATAATTATCATTTGCAGCTGTTATGACTATAGCGTCCACAGGACTTCCCTGAGACCGTAGTTCCATAAGAAAATCGAGTCCTGTTTCTTCCTTCATGTAAACATCCAGGAGCAGAAGATCCACCTTGTGCTTTTGCATAAATGTACGAGCGGTCTCAACATCTTCAGCAAACCCGACTGCTTTAAAGCCTTCCATTTTTTCAAGATAGATTCGGTTAAACTTTGATACCATCGGATCATCTTCTACTATTAATGTACGAATCATGACTGCTCACCCTTGTATGGGATGGTTACCTTAAAGGAAGTACCCTTGTGTGGCTCCGAAGAAACAGTCAGCTCACCGCCCAGGACACCTAACGCTTTATCTGTAAGATACATTCCATACCCCCTGTTTTCTCCTTTTGTTGATGTCCCTTTTTCAAAAAGATGCTCCTGCTCCTTTTTAGTGAGACCTGGACCATTATCCTTAATTTCTAAAACTAGCTGATTGTTTATATAATTTAATGTCATTTTAATATGTTTTTCCTCCTGGTGCTGAATCGCTTCATACGCATTATTAATTAGATTGCCAATAACGGTGATTAAATGATCCATTTTTTCCGTGTGCTCTAAAATTGGCAGAGGATGGTCTCCGTTTAAGGTCACGCGTACATCATTCTCTTCTAACAAATGAAATTTGCGTAAAAAATAACCTGCCAGAACCGGATCTTTTATTATTTTTGAGACCGAGCCTATTTCTTTTTGATAGGTTGATGACAGGTGTTTTATATATTCATCGAGTTCCTGATAGGATTCGGTAAATACCATCGCTGAGATAACATGCAGCTTGTTCATAAATTCATGCGTCTGAATACGGAGAGTTTCAGCATAGTGCTTTGCTCCTGTCAGCTGTTCCACAAGGGACTGCAGCTCCGACTTGTCCCGGAAAGTAGCTATGGCACCTACGACCTGCCCTTCTGAAATAACCGGCACCCGGCTGACGAGAATGTCCATGCCGTTTAACTTTTGTTCCTGATCATATTCGGCTTCTTCACGCAGCAGGACATTTTTCAAACGCGAGTCTGGAAGCATAGTTTGAATTTCTTCTCCAATTGGATTTTTCATAATGCCGACTTTCCGAAAAAAGGACAGTGCAGCGTCATTTGCTACAACAATTTTACCTTCTCCATCGATCGCGACAATCCCCTCCCGCACAGAATCAAGCATGGCTTCCCGCTCCTGTAAAAGCCTTGCAATTTCATGGGGCTCAAGGTTATATAAAGTTTTTCGGATACGTCGTGCCAGTAATACGGCACCAATAACACCGACCATCAGACCGATAGAGGAGCCTATGTAAATTACGCGCTGACTGTCAAATACCGCACTTTCCACTTGATCAAGTAAAATTCCAGTCGCCACTACGCCCAGCTGCTCCCCCTCGCTGTCTGTAATCGGCACAAAGGACCGCAGCGATTCCCCGAGTGTTCCTTCTGCTATAGAAGAATAGCTCTCTCCATCAAAAGCCGGGCCTTCATCATCCCCTACAAAATATTGGCCGATTCTTTCCTCTACCGGGTGTGACTGCCTGATTCCATTCATGTCCATTACGACAATATACTCTACTCGAGTGTCCCGCTGTACTTCTTTTGTATATTCCTGTATACGTGCTGAGGGAATCGTCTGCGCTAACCCTTCGGTGACAATCGGAGCCCGGCTTACAGCAAGAGAAATATCCATGGTCTTTTCTGTCTGGGCATTTCTTGTTTTCTCTGCGGTATCTCTCCCAATCAGCACACCGGTGGCAGAAAGCGCAACAATTAGGACGACACAGACGAGAAGAGTGATCCACGTTTGGAGCTTTATTGGTTTTCGTTTACGCTTGTGAGCCTTCATGGATATTTTAACTCCTTGTGGTTGAATAAATGGGAATGGCGGTGCTGTTTTATAATGTACTATATTGAAGGCTCAGCGTCTATTGGATAAACTGAAGCATAAATTAGTTTTTAATGCGAGCCGCTTCACGAGCACTTTGCCGGACATTGGTTCCGCTATCGGTCGAAATGCTTTAATAACGGATCTCATGTCCGCTTCGAGTCCTTGCAGGGGCCGTGTCTATAAGTAAACAAACCAAAAAAACCCGGAACTACCTGTCCCCGGCCAAACATGTTGTTACTATTTAAAAAAAATGGTGGCTCGAGACGGAATCGAACCGCCGACACGAGGATTTTCAGTCCACTGCTCTACCGACTGAGCTATCGAGCCATATATTATTATTGCCAATATGAGAGAATAAACCTTGCTTTAAGGTATACGTTAATGATTGTGCTCGTCGTGTTCTGCTTCGCATCGCCACTCCTCGCAAGCCGACTCAGAAGCTTTTTCTAAGATGTTCCGGCTAGTTATAGAGCCGTAGTTTGTGAAATGCTAGTTTTAATGTAAATGGCGGGCCTGACGGGAATCGAACCCGCGATCTCCTGCGTGACAGGCAGGCATGTTAACCGCTACACCACAGGCCCACTTTGTGAAACTCTTCGTTATATTTGTTCTTTCAGTCAGGTAACGTACTGAAGTGCACTCTGGCAGCATGTATGTAAATGGTGACCCGTACGGGATTCGAACCCGTGTTACCGCCGTGAAAGGGCGGTGTCTTAACCACTTGACCAACGGGCCTTTGTGTTGTTTTTATTGGGAAGAAAATGGTGAGCCATGGAGGATTCGAACCTCCGACCCTCTGATTAAAAGTCAGATGCTCTACCAACTGAGCTAATGGCTCGTTTTAAGTAAATGTTTTTTTGCGTGTAGCACTCGTTATAAATAACCGTCACTAATTGTGCTCGTCGTACCAATATCGCACTCCTCGCAAACCTACAGTGATGTTTATTCAGGAAGTTTACGGTTTGCTTTTAGCGGCGACAAGATTAATATTACCACGGGCTTTTTTGTTTTTCAAGCAGTTTTTTAAAATATTTTTACGGTTTGGAAAAGCTGATAATGATGGGGAAAGCCTGCAAAAACAGAGCTGCAGGCTTTCAGTGGAAACAGACTATTAAACTCCCCACACACCGCGCACCATGTTCGTTTGGCTGCGGTCCGGGCCGACGGAGAAGATGCTTAGTGGTATATTTGTCAGCTGGGATACACGCTCGAGGTAGTGACGGGCGTTTTCAGGAAGTTCTCCCAGTGTTTTAACACCAGTAATGTCTTCCTTCCATCCAGGAAGTTCTTCATAAATTGGTTCACATTCTGCCAATACTTTTAAGCTGGCAGGAAATTCTTCAACAATTTCGCCGCGGTATTTATATGCAGTGCAGATTTTCACCGTGTCTATCCCTGTAAGGACGTCGATGGAATTTATTGAAAGGTCGGTAATACCGCTCACTCGGCGGGCATGGCGGACAACTACGCTGTCAAACCAGCCGACGCGGCGCGGGCGTCCCGTGGTCGTTCCATATTCATTTCCTACTTCACGGATTTTATCTCCGGTTTCGTTTTTTAGTTCTGTCGGGAATGGCCCGTCTCCAACACGGGTAGTGTAGGCCTTAGATACACCAACCACATGATGAATTTTTGAAGGACCGACTCCTGAGCCTATCGTGACCCCGCCGGCAATTGGATTAGAGGAGGTTACGAAAGGATAGGTTCCCTGATCGAGATCAAGCATTACACCTTGCGCTCCTTCAAATAATACGCGGCGTCCCTGGTCTATCGCGTCGTTTAACACGACGGAAGTATCACACACATAGTCTTTAAAGAACTGGCCATAATCAAAATATTCATCCAAAATATCTTCAATTAAAAAGCCTTCTGTTTCATAAACTTTTTCAAACAACCGGTTTTTCTCTTTTAAATTACGATCAAGTTTTTCCTTAAATTCGTCCTTATCGAGAAGGTCGGAAATTCGGATTCCAATACGGGCAGCTTTGTCCATATAAGCAGGACCAATGCCTTTTCGGGTCGTACCGATTTTGTTTTCACCTTTAGATTCTTCTTCAACAATATCGAGTTTTATATGATAAGGCAGAATCACGTGTGCCCGGCTGCTGATCCGCAAGTTGCTCGTATCTACTCCGTGATCATGTAAATATTTCAGTTCTTGAACAAGCGCCTTTGGGTCAATAACCATCCCATTACCAATCACGCATCTTTTATTATCGTAAAAAATACCTGATGGAATAAGGTGAAGCTTATATTTCTTTCCGTGAAATACGATAGTGTGCCCCGCGTTATTACCACCCTGATAGCGTGCAACTACCTCTGCATTTTCGGACAAATAATCGGTAATTTTCCCTTTTCCTTCGTCTCCCCATTGTGTTCCTACAATTACGATTGAAGACAAATTCTCCACCTCCGGCATTTAATATACTCTCTCCGTGCTTGTAAAAGTGAATGTCTATGTATTATTTGGCATGAAACCCTCACATAGTGTATCAATAACAGTGCTGGAAGTCAATAAAACACGAACATTATACCATTATTGTGTTTTTATGTTCGGAATGAGTTGTGTTTTTAAAAAACTGGTCGCTGACACGAAAAGGGGCTGTATCATAAATTATACTCGCCCCTTTTTGCATGGTAAAAAAAGCAGGGGACAAGTCCTTCGCTTTCCGTGGGCAGCGCTTCAGCTAACCGGGCGAAACCCGCGCCCGGCGGATCTTCAGCCGCTGCTCTTCGAGGCTGCTGAAAAAGTACCCGATAAAATACGATTTTTGGCTAGAAAACAAAATTGTTTTCTAGTCTTTTTCATGTGTGAGATATAATATAAATATCAAACAAAAAAGAGGTGATTTTCTGGTGTT